>DAOTYE010000008.1:0-18817 GCA_034434915.1 Dehalococcoidales bacterium | reverse complement strand
GACTGGGGGAGTGTGGGGCATCAGCAACATCGTTTCAGGAAGTATTGCAGAGTACTTAACGTAGTATTATATTGCCTGCAGAAGTAAAACTTGCGGGATGTGGTAGAGTTGATATGAATACTGCAAACCACGGTAGTCAAAACTATTGAATCTGAGCAATTTGAGGAGGATGTAAAAGATGGTAGAACCATATCCGACAGATTCTGAATTCAAAGATTTTGTCGAGCGAATGAAGGCTACTTATGACTTAGCAAAAAAACACGGCATAAAACTTACGAATCCAGAGAACATTGCCGCATATAACCCGCTAGACGTGATTTTGGCATTATATACTGAGCGTCTGGATAAAAGTTCTAAAAGGTTAAAAGACCTTACTTGGGCATTGATTGTGCTAACTGTAATATTAGCAATTCTTACAGGTATTAACATGTTTTTTGCCATATGGAATCAATAGAATGCTTGGTGGATGCTACGAGAAGTCTCAAATACCATGAAAGTGACCCTATCCCCTGACCCCTTTCCCTTGCGGATTGGTGAGGGAAAGGGGAAATAGAAAATAGGGGCTCTGCCCTCTTGAAACACTCCGATTTGAGTGTAAGTGAATTAGTCGGCACTCTCTTTCCAGTACCACCTCTTCAGGCACCTGATATATTCCCGGTCCAGCTCCTCCCTGATTCGCTCAAAGTCCTCTGGCTTTATGAGCCACGGCTTGCCGCCGGCGAGGCGGTTTTTGATTTTCTCAAACATGGCGGGGGTGATTGCGGGGTCGTCTTTTAGCTGGCGGGTGAGCACTCCTTCCAGCACCTTCCGGTCCCAGCGCCAGACGCCTGAGGTGTCATAGTGCATCATGGGACCTTCATGCGGCATGCGGAAGCCGAAGCTGGCGCGGATGCCCCGGTCAATGTCATCCTCGGACGCCACGCCCTCCGCCCAAAGGCGGTAGGCTTCTTTCCGCACCGCGTTCTGAAGTCGGTTCAGCAGGCATCCGGGCAGTTCTTTGAGCACTTTGACCGGGACTTTGCGCACCTTTTGTAGCAGGGCGCAGGTGAGGCTGATGGTCTCCTCTGACGTGCCCCTGCCGCCCATCACCTCCACCCCTGGGACGATGTGGGCGGGCACAAAGTAGTGCGTGATGACCACTTTGTCCTGGCGTTTCACCTCATCGGCAAACTCGCTCAGGGTGAGGTAGGACGTGTTGCTGGTGAGGATGGTGTGGGGTGGGCAGAGCCTGTCCAGCTCATTGAACAGCTTGCGCTTCGCTTCAATGCTCTCGGTGATGGCTTCGGTGATGAAGTCGCTTTCCTTTGCCACACGGGCGAGGTCTCTGGTCAGTGTGAGGCGCTCCCGAGCCTCCTGCGCCCGTTTTGCGGTAATCAGCTTTTCCTCAATGAACAGCGTAAGGGCGGACTCAATGTTCTGCCGTGATTTATCCAGGATTTCGTCACTCAGGTCGTTCAAATAAGTTGGGTAACCCCACAGGGCGAAGTTAAGGGCGATGCCGAAACCCATCGTCCCCGCGCCCACCACGCCGACCTGCTTGATATCGTTGAGCTTCATAATGCGCTACTGTGTGGTGATGGTCGCCCCGCTGGCTTTTGCAATGAGGGCGCCTTTCTGGTTGGTCACCGTGATTTCAGCAAAGCTGACGCGCCGGCCGCTCCTGACGCATTTGCCTTCGGCAATAAGCTCATCGCCGATTTCTGGCGGGGAGATGAAGTGGACATTGAAGTCAAGGGCGACGCTGTGCGGCTTGACTGAGTTCACCGCGTAGTAGAATGCCAGGTCTGCCACTGCGGTGATGATGCCGCCGAAGACGATGCCCGCCACGTGCTGGTGCTCGGGGAGGAGCTTTATTGACGTTTTAGCGTAGCCCGGATGGAGCTCAACGAGTTTAATCTTGAGCAGGGAGGCAATCGGTTCCTTCTCCGCCCGCGCCTTCATTTCGGCGATGCGTGCTGAAGTCTCTTTATCCGGTGCGGGCATTGTTTCTCCTCCGTTCGGACTAGCTCAGCTTATATTTCTTCGCCACCCTGCGGAAGCCGTCCAGCGAGCCTGCCAGCGTTTCATCCGTGACGCAGTAGGCGATTCTGAAATAGCCCGGCGTGCCGAAGCCGCGGCCCGGCACCGTCAGCACTTTATACTCCTGAAGCTCGCGCACAAAGGCGACGTCGTCCTCAATCGGCGTCCGGGGGAACATGTAGAACGCCCCCTGCGGTTTATTCACTGAGTAACCCATCGCCGTCAGGTTTTGGTACAGGAAATCGCGTTTTTTCTGGTAATCGGCGATGGAGACGGTGACCGACTGCATGTTCTGGACGAGGCGCTGGATGAGCGCCGGTGCGTTGACGAAGCCAAGGACGCGGTTGGCGTAAATCAGCCCGTCAACAAGCTCCTGCTTTTCTGCGCACTCAGGGTGCACCGCAATGTAGCCGATGCGCTCGCCGGGCAGGGCTAAGTCCTTTGAATGAGACGTCACCACGATGGTGCTGGTGTGGTGCAGGAGTGGGGAGGGGTATTTCAAGCCGTCATAGATGATTTTGCGGTAGGCTTCATCGCTGAGGAGGTAGATGGACGTGCCGTATTGCTTTTCTTTTTGTCTGAGCGTGTCGGCAAGCTGTCTTAAAGTTGCTTCATCATACACCACACCGGTGGGATTATTGGGAGAATTGATGATGACCGCCTTCGTTTTCTCATTGATGGCGGCGCGCAGGGCTTCAAAATCAGGCACAAAATTGCTATCGGTGGGCACAATTCTGGCGACGCCGTTGTGGTTGTCAATGTAGTTGATATACTCCACGAAGAAGGGTGAGAAGATGACGACTTCATCGCCCGGGTTGAGGATGGTCTTCAGCACCACGTTCAGTCCTGCCGCCGCCCCGCACGTCATCACAATATCGCCGGCGGTGAATTTCAGTCCGGTCTCAGCCTGAAGCTGTTTTGCCACGGCGGCTCTCGTCTCAGGATAGCCGGCGTTGCTCATGTAGCGGTGCATGCCCGGGACCGGATTTTCCGCCAGTTTTCTGAGCTCTTTTTTAAGCTCGGCAGGTGGTTCTACAATCGGGTTGCCCAGCGAGAGGTCAAAGACGTTCGCTTCCCCGTAGCGCTTTTTGAGCACCGCGCCTTCCTCAAACATCTTCCGTATCCACGACCCCTCCGCCATGCTCTTGCGGATTTTAGCCGAGATTGCCATGACCCGTTTCCTTTCTCCCCAGCTCAAAGGCTTTCAGGTTGATTTGCTGGACTTTCTGCGGCAGGCGCTGAATGATGCCCTCTTGCCACGTCTCAGCTTTGAGCGGCAGAAAGCGGGAGAGACAGCCCAGCATGAAGACGTTGAGCGTGCGGATATTGCCCAGCTCCTGCGCTCGCTTATTGCCTTCAACAATGTAAATGCGGTCGGTGTGCGCTTTGAGAATTGCCAGGATTTCTTCGTCAGACGGGTAGCGGTCAGTCCCCATGCTTACCGAAAGAGGTGGCAAAGCATGGTTATTGACGATGGCGATGCCATCCTTCTTGAGATAGTCCGCCCACCGCGCCGCCTCCAGCTTCTCAAAGGCGAGAAGGATGTCAGCAGTGCCCTTCTTAATGAGCGGGGAATAGACCTTATCAGCGATGCGCACATGGCTGATAACTGAGCCGCCGCGCTGAGCCATGCCGATGGTGTCCGTCTTCTTCACATCGTAGCCGTCAGCGATGGCGACCTCGCCGAGCACATCGCTGGCGAGGATGATGCCCTGACCGCCCACGCCGGTTATCAGCACGTCTGCTTTCATGGTGCCACCTTCACGACTTTAGACCGCGGACCGATTGCTTTTTGCGGGCAGATTTGGGCACAGAGGTTACAGCTTTCACCCACGCACAGCGAGCTGTCAATGAAGATTTGTTCGTCCTCAGTCTGGATTGCGGGACAGCCGAGCATGAGGCAGACGCCGCATCGGCTGCATAGTTCAGCGTCAATCGCCCGCGGCTCGGAGCGCTTTGGCTTGTGCACGGCACAGCTCCCGCGGACGATGATGACGGAAAGCTCATTGCGGTCAAGGGCAGTCTTAATGGTGTTCCTGACCTCTTTCAAATCAAAGGCATCTACCACGCTCACGTTCTGCACTCCTGCGCCTCTCACTAAATCCTCCAGCACCACCCGGGTAGCTTCCTTCCCCTGCGCTGATATGCCGGTGCCGGGGTGCTCCTGGTGTCCGGTCATGGCGGTGGTGCCGTTGTCCAGGATGACGAGGGTGATTTTGCTCTGGTTGTAGACTGCGTCCACCAGTCCGGTGATGCCTGCGTGGAGGAAGGTGGAATCGCCAATGATGGCGATGACTTTTTTGCTCACGCCGGCTTTCTCCATGCCGATGGCTTCCCCGATACTGGCGCCCATGCAGGAGCAGGTGTCCAGGACAAGGTGTGGCGGATAGGCACCCAGGGTATAACAGCCGATATCTCCGGTGATGATGAGATTTGTTTCCCGCGGCGTCTTGTCTTTGGCTTTGGGCGAGATTGACCGCCGCCCGATGCTGCTCAGGACGAAGTAGACGCCGGTATGGGGACAGCCCGGACAGAGGAGCGGAGGTCGGCGGGGAAGCAGAGGTGACGGCGGCGCTTCTGGTGAAACTTCGGTCAGCACTCCAGCCTTTTGACCGGCTTCTGCCACTACCTCGGGGCTCAGCTCACCCATTCTGGGGATGAACTCCTTGCCGCTGACCTTTATGCCCATTGCCTGAATGCTTTCCTGCAAAAACGGGTCCAGCTCCTCAATGACGATGAGCTTCTCCACACCTGCGGCAAACTGGCGGATGAGGTTCCGGGGCAGGGGATAGGTCATGGTCAGCTTGAGGAAAGAAGCGTTTGGAAAAACCTCTTTGGCATATTGATATGAAATACCGCTGGTAATGATGCCCAGTTTGCGGTCACCCCATTCAATCCTGTTGAGAGGAAAGGTTTCGGCATAGTCGGCAAGCTTGAGCAGGCGCTCTTCCATCCTGGGCCGGCGGGTGCGGGCATATGCCGGGAGCATGACATACTTCTGCGGCTCGCGCTGGAACTCGCGCTTCGGTGAAGGCATGCTTCTGCTTGCGGTCACATTGACCACTGACTTTGAATGGGAGATGCGTGTGGTGCTGCGCAGGAGCACGGGAGTATCAAAAGTCTCGCTCATCTCGTAGGCAAGCGCCATGAGGTCATAGGCTTCCTGACTATCGCTTGGCTCAAGCATGGGCACCTTTGCCAGCCGGGCAAAGTGGCGGTTGTCCTGCTCTCCCTGCGAGCTGTGGAGACCGGGGTCATCAGCGCTGATGATGATCAGTCCGGCATTGACGCCAGTGGTGGCGACGGCCATAAAGGCATCGCTTGCCACGTTCAGCCCTACATGTTTCATTGAAGCTAGAGCACGGACTCCGGCATAGCATGCGCCGATGGCTACCTCAAGAGCTACCTTCTCATTGGTGGACCATTCGGCATAGATATCTTCATGGACGGAGATAGCTTCAAGGATTTCTGTACTCGGGGTGCCGGGGTAGGCGGCGGCGACTTTTACGCCGGCGTGATAAGCTCCCAGAGCGAGAGCCTCATTGCCGGAAAGGAGCTTTTTCATCAGGCTTCATTATACCATTTAAGGGATAGCTGGCAAAAATATGTGTTGTATTGACAACGGCGCATCTTCCCGCCATAATACGGTGGAAGGTTCAGAGAAGGAGGTCCGGGATGTCTATTTATCTTATGCTGACCACGCTTACGGATGCCGGCAGAAAAGCGCTCCAGGAAGACCCAGAATTTCTTAAGGATATCAATAAAGAGGTAGAGCATATGGGAGTGAAAATCCTTGACCAGTATGCCCTCCTCGGTCCGTATGATTTCGTCAATATCCTTGAAGCGCCGAGCAACGAGACGGCGACCAAGCTGTCAATACGCTTGAGCTCAAAAGGTCTGATGCAGACGCTCACCCTGGCGGCAATCAATCTTGATGACCTCATCAAGGCGCTGAAGGAAAAAGAGAGCCCCTGGTAGCTTAAGCAGGGACTATTGCTGAAAAAGTTGGGGCAGGCGGTTCCGCCTGCCCCTCGTGTTTCATCAGAACCTTCTTTTACTTTCTCTTTTTCAGCACGTCTTTCACCGCCCGGGCAATGTGGTCCGCGGAGATTTCATACTCTTTCTTGAGCTCGTCAATGGTGGCTGACTGCCCGAAGCGGTCCTTGATACCCACCCGCTTCACCGGCACAGGGTTATTTTCACATACCACTTCCGCCACCGCACCACCCAGACCACCCAGGATGCTCACATCTTCCACAGTCACGATTGCTCCGGTGTCCTTCGCCGCTTTAATGATGGCGGCTTCATCCAGAGGTTTGATGGTATGCATGTCAAGCAGGCGTACTTTGACGCCGTCTTTTTCCAGCAGTTCCGTGGCTTGGAGCGCATCACCAACGCAGATGCCGGTGGCGATGATGGTGGCGTCTTTGCCCTCGTTGACGAGCACTGCCTTGCCAATTTCAAAGGGTAAATCTTCTTTGTAAATGGTGGGCACCGGCGGATTAGCCAGCCTGATGGCGACCGGCCCCACATAGTCCAGCGCCGCCTGGGTGGCTTTCTTGGTCTCCACAGGGTCGCAGGGAGAGAGGAGGACAAGGTTGGGGATGACCCTGAGCGCGGCAATCTCCTCAATCGTCTGGTGGGAGCCGCCCATGAAAGCCCAGAGCATGCCCGTATTTAACATAACTATTTTGGCATTGTACTTGTCAAAGGCGATGTTCTGCCGTATCTGGTTATAGGCGCGCCCCACGGCGAAGATGCTGTGGCAGTGGGTGAAGGGGATTTTGCCGGCTCCTGCCAGACCGGCGGCAAGAGTGATAAGGTTTGCCTCAGCAATGCCCACGTCAATCACCCGGTCGGGGAACTCTTTGGTGGCAAGCTCACCGGCGGCGCCTCTGGGGAAATCGCCATAGAGCATGATTATCTTATCGTTTTTCCTGATGAGGTCAACCATTACCTCGTTATAGGCATCATACATTGCTTTAGCATCGCCGGGCGATTGTCTGACATAAGCTTTTTTCATATCTTTACTCCCTCACTGATTCTCCTCTAACGCTATTTGAGAGCCTTCACGGCTTCTTCATACATCTCGTCAGTAAGCTTGCAGAAATGGACGTTCTTGTTCTCCAGAGTCGGCACACCTTTGCATTTGATGGTGTGGGCGATGATGACGTGCGGTCTGCCCGGCGTCTTCTCTGCCCGGTCAATGGCATTCAGGATTTCCTCAAAGTTATGCCCGTTAATCTCTTCTGTATGCCAGCCGAAGGCGCGCCACTTGACGGCAAGCGGGGTGATATTGATTCGGTCCACCACCCTGCCGCCGGACTGGTATTTATTATGGTCAACGAAGGCGTACAGGTTGTCCACCTTGTAGTGGGCGGCAGCCATGACCGCTTCCCAGACCTGCCCTTCATCCAGCTCGCCATCGCCGAGTATGCAGAACACGCGGTAGCGAGGGATGGGCTTGCCGGCAGAGTCCTTTGGTGCGCCGATTCTTGCCGCCATCGCCTGCCCCAGGGCAAATGACAAACCCTGTCCCAGTGAGCCGCCGGAATACTCTATGCCCGGCGTGGTCTTCTCCGTGTGCGCCTGCAGTTTGGCACCGTATTTGCCGTAGTGCTGGTACTCTTCTTTTGAGAAGTAGCCGGCTTCGCCCAGGGCGGCATAGACCGTCTCACAGCAGTGCGCCTTTGAGACAATGAGCCTGTCCCGGTCCTCAAGGCTGGGGTTTTTGGGGTCGTGCTTCATGGTGTGGAACACGAGCGTGGCGATGATGTCCGCCTGGGAAAATGAACCGCCCACCCAACCCAGCCCACCCGCCTTTATCATGGTGATGGCGTCCCGGCGGATGATTTTTGCCTTTTCTTCAAGCTTTTTGATTAATGCCTGGTCTACCATAGGTACTTTCTCCTTTCCTGTGAACGTCTGCTCAATTGTATCTAATCCGCAATATTGATGCAAGGTCAAAAAGTAACGCGTAACAGCAGGGCAAAAAATAGCCCGGCAAGCCGCAGATGGGAAAAGTAAGTATCCATGCGACGACGATGTTGCGGGCAATTCCCCAGTGCACCGTGGAGAAGCGGCTGATGGCGCCCTCAACCTTTCTGGCGCATGTCTCTATGGAATGCTCTTTCCGCTGATGATTGAGGGGTCATGCTGGCAGAGCAGGATGTCTGCCATGCCCTTTATCCGCAGAGCGCTTTCATAAGAAGCCATCAAATCTGTGTGCGTTCCGAGTGGTATAATGGGAGAATACACTTTAATGGCGGGTGGGGGATTGAAGTTTTCCGGCAGACAGCAGAAGCCGGTGATAACCGCCTTGCCTTTTTCCGTATTGACCACCACTGCCTGACTGCCCGGGGAGTGCCCCGGCGCCAGCACCACCTCTATCCCTGGCGTGACTTCATAGCTACCCTGCACCACCCTGAAGTTCAGGTTGAGGTAGAGCTCTTTTTTATAGCTCAAGCCGCTGACCGGATGAGGCGCCAGCGCAAACTTCAGCTCTTCTTCCTGGATGATGACCTTGGCGTTCTGGCATTTATGGGTATTGGCGCAGTGGTCCCAGTGAAGGTGGGTCTGGATGACGATGTCTATCTTCTTCGGCGTCAGACCAATTGACGCCAGCGCTTTTTCAAAGGTCATCACCTCTTCCGCCGGGAAACCGCGGTAGCTGGTGGCAGTCTTGGCGTCAGCGCCGGTATCCACCAGGATGTTCTGGTCCGCCCCTTCAATGTACCACATGATAACCGGGCTTTTCACCTTAATGCCGAAGTTGTGGCGGTAGGTGAGGATACTCTGGTCAATCTCCATGCGCGTGAGCACCAGCGGTTTGATGCGGTAGGTCTTCATCGGCGGTTTGCCCTCCTTTGCTTCCGTCGCCTATTATAGCAGATTTCAATCTCAGGTGCTTGACAAACAGAGCGCTGAACACAGAAAATGGAACGGCATCATTTGAAATAGGCTATTTTATTTGACATAAAGAGAAACATGTGAGCTATTCGTTTCCATCGCGGCGTTCGGCAGTCATGAGCAGACGGGGCATGGTCGCCACGAGCCAGCCGCTCGCCGCCCAGGCAGGCATCAGCATACTTCAGCAGGGAGGCAATGCCGTTGACGCCGCCATCGCCACCGCCGCCGCCCTCAATGTGGTGGAACCCCAGTCAACAGGTCTGGGTGGGGACGCCTTCGCTCTCATTTATCTGAAGAAAAGCAATGAGCTCAGGGCACTCAATGCCAGCGGACGTGCGCCAGGCGCTATGACGCTTGAGGCAATGCAAAAACTTGGCTTCAAAGCCATGCCGCTCACCGGCATTCACTCTGTCACTGTGCCCGGCACGCTGGATGGCTGGTGCACCCTGCTTGACACCCTGGGCACGATGGGTCTGCAGGATGTGCTGGCACCGGCAATCAGGCTGGCTGAAGAGGGATTTCCGGTCACTGAGATCATCAGCCACTCTTGGCATGTCAATTCACCCAAGTTGAGACAGAATGAAGCCGCCGCCCGCACCTATCTGCCGCAGGGACGTCCGCCGCGGGCGGGGGAAGTTTTTGTTCAGCCGGACCTGGCAAAGACGCTGAGAACCATTGCTGAAGGAGGTAAAGAAGCTTTTTATCAGGGCGAAATTGCGGATGCCATTGTGGCGTGCTCCCGCAGACTGGGCGGCTTTTTCTCCAGGCAGGATTTAGCACAACACAAATCCACGTGGGTTGAGCCTATCAGCACGAGCTACCGCGGATATGACATTTATGAGTGCCCGCCCAATGACCAGGGGCTGATTGTCCTCCTGGCGCTCAGGATTCTTGAGGGCTATGACCTTGCCTCAATGGGGCACAACTCTGCCGGTTACTTGCATCTCCTTATTGAGGCAATCAAGCTCGCCTTTGCTGACGGCGATTATTACATCGCTGACCCTGATTTCTCCATCATACCATTGAAGGGTCTGCTTTCTCCGCCTTACATTGATAAAAGGCGGGCGCTGATAAAGGCGGATAAGGCGCTGGAAGCTGTAACCAGAGGCGTGCCCGATACCGATGGCGATACAGTGTACTTGGCGACCGCAGACAAAGAAGGAAATTACGTGTCCTTCATTAACAGCCTCTACCATGCCTTTGGCTCAGGCGTCGTCGTGGAAGGGACAGGCATCTGTCTGCAGAATCGCGGTGCCCTCTTCTCTCTGGACCCCACTCACCCGAACTGCCTTGCTCCCGGCAAGCGCCCTTACCATACCATCATCCCCGGCATGGTTTTCAAAGACGGGGAGCCGCGCTACGTTTTTGGAGTGATGGGCGGGTTCATGCAGCCCCAGGGTCATGTTCAGGTGCTCGCCAATCTCATTGACTTCAGCATGGGCGTGCAGACGGCGCTTGACGCGCCGCGCTTCCGCTACTATCCAAGGCAGGGCTGTGCCTTTGAGCCGGGAGTTCCGCAAGCGGCCATTGCTGAACTGAAAAGAAGGGGCCACCCAATCGTTCAACTGGATGACCCCTATTCCCAGCAGTTTGGCGGCGGGCAGATTATCATGATTAGCCCGGCAAACGGTGCTTACATTGCCGGCTCTGACCCGCGCAAAGACGGCTGTGCCATTGGCTTGTGATGGCTACTTGCCCATGACCTTGGCGACCAGCTCCTTCATTTCGTCAATCTTCGGTTTGAGCTTGTCCACGTTGCCGTCAATGACGTAGCCGAGGGTGAATAGCTGGTAGCCTTCCTTCGCCCACTTGGAAAGCCCCTTAGGACCGAAGCCGCCGATGCCGGCAAACTTCCCGGCAGCTTTGCAAATCCGGGCAATCTCACGCAGTTTGCTTTCAATGAATGGCGTGGAGACCAGCTCTCCCCTCAACGCCTTGGGTGGAATATCGCCGATGTCAATGACCAGGTCATTCGTGCCGACCATGGTGCCGGTGATGCCCTCTATGCTGAGGATTCGCGGCAGATTGCCGATGGCTTTCAGCGTCTCTGTCTGCGGAAAAAGACCCACATTATTATTGACATAGTCCATGACGTCTCTCAGCGGCATCTGTTCCGGGTCCTGCCCATCAAGCAGGTATGGACTCATGCCAATACCTGACCCTCTATTGCCCAGCGGCGGGAAGTATGCTTTGCTGACCGCTTTTTCCGCTTCCTCGGCGGTATCCGTCTGGGGTAGCATCAGGCAGTTGATGCCGGCGTCCAGAAAACAGCGGAAGTTGGCGCTGTTCTCCTCCGGTCTGAGCCAGATGGGCATCTCATATTCCCGTGCCGCCTTGATGAACCGGTAGATGGTCTCCTTGTCCAGCAGGCTGTGCTCATTCTCCATCATGATGAAGTCAAAGCCGAAGTTTTTGAGCGCCTTCACCGTTTTATCGGGGTCGTTTCCGGGACCGATGGTCTGTCCGTAAACGATGTCTCCTTTTGCCAGCCTCTTTTTGAAGTTGTAAGTTACGTTGAGTGCCATGTGTTCCTCCTTCTTTAATTCTTATGGGATGCTGTTTGCGGGCAGGAGCGCCTTTGGGACAGCTACCCGCACTCCCACCAGCGGGTTCACGATTTGATTGACTCTAATATCGCCGGCGTTGCTCACCAGCATGCCGGCATCAACAAAATCCAGGCTTAAGGTATCCATGAGAAGCTTCACCATGTCATCAAGGGCGATGTGATAGGCTTCTTCCAGGTTTCTGCCTTCACCCACGGTCATGACGTGGTCTTCATTCACCACAAGCGGACGGGTCAGCTTAATCTTATCAATCACCTCACAGCGCAGGGTGAGCATGGCTTCTGTTTCCACCCCTGAGCCCTGGCTTTCACCATCGCCCATGGCGGCATGGACATCGCCGGCGGCGAAGAGCGCACCCGCCACGAAGACCGGCAGGTAGACCGCTGCCCCTTCTGTGATGTCAGTAATGTCCATATTCCCGCCATGAGGACCGGGCGTATTGCAGTTTATTTTCCTGTCTGCAGGCGAGACGCCTATTTTCCCCACCATGGGGCGCAGGGGCATTTTTATATGGTCATTGAGGTACGCGTATTTTGAATCGTATGGCACCACCTTGTAGCTCGCTTTGGAGATGCGGTCGCCGAAAGCTCCTTTACCCGCCAGGACAACCACCACTCCCTTGCCGGCAGTTAGATTGATTTTTTTGATGTCCACCTTGAGCACAGAGCCGGGGCGGGCGCTTTTAATGAATACCGGACCGGTCACCGGGACGGTTATATTGTGCGGGAAGTTTTCAATGTGCGTGAGGATGCTAGGCGTCTCCAGTTGAAACAGTTCCCCGGGAGATACCTCAAGCGCGGGCACGTTATCCGGCGCATAGTAAAGGAAGCTCTGCTCTTTTGACAGGCTTTTCATGATGATTATGACATTCCCGGCGGCAGGCTCACCCCAAATCGGTCGGCGATGCGCTTCAGGTTGGCGATTGTCTTTGCCGCCATCGGGATGCCCTTCTTACTGCGCTCAAGATACGTTCTTTCCTCGGGCTCGCCGGGGACAAAGATTTCATTGAAGCCCTTTGCTTTAGGCAGGGCTTTGATACCGTCAATGAGATTGTCAATGTGCTCCTTGTAGCTTTCCAGGTCAGTAAAGTGGCTGATGTCTATAGCGGCGACAATGCTGTTCTGGAGGTGGAGGGGGATGGTTTCAGGGGTAAAAGGTTTCAGCCCCAGCGGTGGCTTTTTGCCCTGGAGTACCGGCTCAAGAAGGGGATTATTCACCATGATACTGCACAGGCATTCCAGCATGATGGAAAGACCTGAACCCTTAGCCCCGCCGAAGGGAAGCAACATCGCCGCTTTATTGGGATCGGTGGTGGGGTTGCCATCAGCATCAAACGCCCAGTCCGGCGGAATGGAGATGCCCTTGTCTTTCGCCAGCATGATTTTTGATGCCGCGGCGACGCTCGTCGCCATGTCCAGGGTCATCGGCGGGTAGCGCCTGGCAGGGACAGAAATGGCAATGGGACTATTGGAGATGCCCATGGCTTTAGCCCCGAAGGGGACCATGTTCACCACACTGCATACCGTGGCTATTCCCGCCATTCCTTTCTCTGCCGCCATTTGGGAGTAGTAGCCCATAGCACCTTGGTGGTTGTTGTGGCGGATGAAAGCCCAGCCTATGCCGGTCTTCTTTGCTTTCTCCATCGCTTGATTCATTGCCCAGACGGTAACCACCGCACCGAGGGCATGGTCAGCCTCAATGAGCATGGTGGCAGGGGTTTCCTTTTCCACCTTTATGTTCGGCTTCACTTTCATGTGACCGATGTCAATCCCCTGCACATACCAGGGAATTAGCTGAACGCCATGGGAGTCCACGCCTCTCAGGTTAGCCCAGAGCATGACCGAAGCCACCGTCTCTGCATCTTTAGCAGGCAATCCCGCCTTTGTGAAGATATCTGTGGCGAACTTCTTCAATGCCTCGGGTGCAACAATTGACATACTGCTACTGACCATAGCTCTCCTTTTCTCGTATGAGTTCCGCTATTTACTTTTCTTTACTTTATCATCTTGCCGGGCAGCCAGGTAATAATCTCCGGGAAGGCAACGCATAGCCCGAGCCCTACCAGCACCAGTACAATGAAAGGGACACAGCCACGGATGATATCTGCTATCTTGATGCCCAGGGCTGGTGGCGCGGCACCCCGGAGGAAAAAGATGCCTTGTGCCAAGGGTGGTGTCATGAATGCCGTCTGGAGGTTCACCATAATCATGAGACCAAACCAGAGCGGGTCAAAGCCCAGTTCTTTCCCCACCGGGGAGATGATGGGAATCATGATGAACAGAATACCAATCCAGTCAATGAAGAACCCCAGGACGAAGATAATCAACATGATGATGCTGAAGGCGCCCCATCTGCCGCCGGGCATCCCCAGAATCGTCTCAGATATCACGCGGTCGCACCCGGCGCGGATAAAGACGCCGACAAAGGCAAAGGATAGACCGCCGATGAGGAGTATCATGCTGGTGAGGCGGAAGGTGCGCAGAGTGGTCTCGCCGAGCACTTTCCAGGTGAATTTACGGTAAGCTATCGCCAGCAGGGTCGCTACAAAGGCGCCGATGGCGGCTGCTTCTGTCGGTGGGGCGATGCCGAAGAAGATGACGCCCAGCACAGACAGGATAACGATAGCCGGGGGGAAAAGGGACTTAACCAGCATGAATACTTTCTTTCCCAGGGATACCTGAGCATGTTCTTCGGCAGTCTGGGGGGGACCCATGCTGGGCTGTAAAGCACAGCGTATGGCGACATAACCCACGTATAGTGTGGAAAGGAGTAACCCGGGAAAAATCGCCGCCATGAACAGCTTACCTACGGATATGCCCGCCATGGGACCGTAAATAACCAGCATAATGCTTGGCGGGATGAGTATGCCAAGACAGCCCGCGGAAATAACGGCACCGCAGGCAAGGGCTTTGTCATAACCGCGTTTCATCATGGGTGGTAGGGCGGTGAGCGCCAGCATGCTGATGGAAGCGCCGATGATTGCCACGCATGCCGCCAGAATGGTGCCCATCATAATCGTCACGATGGCTAAACTCCCTGGCAATCTGCCCAGCCATAGGTACAGCACGTCAAACATGGTATCAGCAATACCGGAATGTTCCAGCATAATCCCCATGAAAATAAAGAGCGGCACCGCTACAAGGGTATAGTTGTGAACCAGGGAAAAGAGGCGCTGATAGAGTACGGCGTAAACCGATGACCCGAAGACAAGAAAGCCGACTGTTAAAGCTACTCCACCGACAACAAAAGCTATCGGCAAGCCAATAAAAACGCCCAGCAACACACCGCCGAATAGGAGTATGGTGACCAGTTCCGGGCTCAAATTCATCATAGCGTCTTACCTCTTACCACGCGATACACGTCTCGGATGAAATGCGCCACCCCCTGTAGCAGGATGAGCGCCAGACCGATGAAGATTACCGTGCGGCTGGGACCAACCGGAGGAAACCAGTAAGTTTCTGTCATCACCTCCCGAATCTTCCAGGAGTAAAGCATTGATTTCCAGGCATCAAAAGTGAGAGCCGTAAAAAGGGGAAAGAAGATAATGACATAGCCGATGATGTCAATGACCGCCTTTGTTTTTGGCGAATATTTAGTATAAAAGATATCCACTCTGACGTGTTCGCCCTTGAGATGGACAAAACCCCACCCCATGGCGATAATGGCGCCGGTAAGCATCATACTGAGCTGGTTTGCCCACATGGTGGGGGCATTAAAGATGTGCCGGGAAGTGACTTCAAATGTCAGAACCAGCACCAGCACAGCAGTGAACCAGTGCATTACCTTGCCGCCGAGGAAATCGTTTATCCGGTCAATGGCGTGCAATAATTGCTTCATTACTCACCTGCTCTTCAGATGCTCCCCCACCCCGGGGAAACCGGGGCAGGGGAGCTACTCTCTGGATTGACCTTTTGCTTTAAGGGTGGCTAATGATAGCCCTGCTCCTCACAGATTGCCTTCCATGCCAGAGTAGATTCGTAGATTTTCTTGTATTGCGGGTCTTTGTCGGCAATGCTCTGATAATAGAGCGGTGCCAACCTGAGAAGCTCAGCGTCAATGTCTTTCGGAATGGGCGCGACGATAGTACCATAGTCCTTGAACTTCTTCAGGTAAATGGCGTCCTGAGAAATCAGGAAAGCCAGGTAGTTTATGGCATTGGCTTTATTGGCTTCAATGATAAGCAGTTTCAGGTCATCAGGTGTGGCACTCCAGGCTTTGGGCGTAGCCATCATGAAACCATGTGCCGCCGGGGCGCGGTTTGCGCCGACGTATAGGTATTTGGCGACTTCCTGGAAGCCCATCTTCCAGTTTGGTGTGGCTGAGTCATACTCAAAAGCATCAATGGTGCCTCTCTTGGCGGCTTCATAGATTTCGCCACCGGGCATGAAGACCACCGCCGCGCCCATCTGCTTCAGGATTTCCCCCTGTGCGCCTGCGGCGCGTATCTTGAGACCTTTGATGTCAGCCAGGCTTTTGAGCTCCTTATTGCTGTGGCACCATATTTCTGAAGTCAGGACGCCATACGTTGCGACATGCTGGACTTTGACTGTGGCATACAGCTCTTTAGCCAGTGCATCGCCGCCGCCTGCGAGCATCCAGGATAGGAGTTGGTGCGGGGTAAGACCGGCAGCGAGAACGCCAAACACTTCAGCGGCTTTGAAGAGGTGGTTGGTGAAAGCATAAGGCGTCATGGCGTAATCAAGTGTGCCGGCAATGATACCGTCAATCTCTTTGCCCATCGGGGTGATGGCGCCGCCATCTTTCAGGTCAATATTGAGGCGCCCGCCGGACATGGCATTGATATTATTGATCAGCTTGTGCTGCCATTCGTTCTGGGTATCGCCCGCCGCAGTCTGGCACTGGGCGACAAAACGCAATACCTGGGCAGGCTGAGCGGGTGATGGTGATGGTGCCGGGGCAGGAGATGGTGACGGTGTCGGCGCAGGAGCCGGAGCAGGGGCGGGGGCAGGAGATGGTGCCGGTGCAGGTGCAGGCGCAGGAGTCGGCGCGGGCTTGGCGCATCCGATGAGGATAAGGCTTGCAATCACGAGGAGCGCCACCGACAGAAACATGATTCTCTTTTTCATATTATGAAACCTCCAATCTCTAAAATTTGCTTGCTGTCATGGTCAGATTATGGAAAATGCTGTTTCTGTCTCCTATCACCTCCTTTTAAAAATTTAATCCGGTCATATGCCGGCTATCAGAGCCCCTGTGGTAGCTTGATGCCAAACTTGGTGGCAACGTTCCTCAGGTTGCGGATAGTGCCCTCAGGTAATGGAATGCCCTTCTTACTGCGCTCAAGATACGTTCTCTCCTCGGGCTCGCCGGGGACAAGGATTTCATTGAAGCCCTCTGCTTTAGGCAGGGCTTTGATGCCGTCAATGAGATTGTCAATGTGCTCCTTATAGCTTTCCAGGTCAGTAAAGTGGCTGATATCAATGGCGGCGACCACACTGTTCTGGTTATGGCGCGGCACCAGCCCCGGCTTCTCCCACTTGACGTCAGTCTTGCCCTCCACCTCTTTTGCCTTGCCCCGGAGCGATGGTTCCAGAAGAGGATTGCCTGACATGACTCCGGTCAGACATTCAAACATCATTGCTAGGCCGGAGCCTTTCGCCCCGCCCACCGGCAATAGGGTGGCATACTTTTTGGGGTCGGTGGTGGGATTGCCGTCCTTGTCCAGCGCCCAGCCCAGCGGGATAGGCGTGCCCTTGTCCACCGCCAGCCATAGCTTGCCCCCCGCCACGACGCTCGTCGCCATGTCAAGGTTGAGCGGGTGGTGTTTCTTTGCCGGCACGGAGATGGCGATGGGGCTGTTATGCACGCCGGCGGCTTTAGCGCCGTAGGGCGCCATGTTTGGCGGGTTGCAGACAAAGACGATACCTGCCATACCTTTCAGCGCCATCATCTGGGAATAGTAGCCCAGAGCTCCCTGGTGGGTCAGATTGCGCACCAGTGACCAGCAGATGCCAATCTCTTTTGCCTTTTTTACGGTGAGGTCAACAGTATAGACCGTGACCACTGGGCCCAGAGCTTTGTCGGCGTCAATGAAAAGGGTAGCCGGCGTCTCTTTCAATACTTTGATGTTAGGCTTGGGATTCATGATGCCTTTGTCAATGTTTTCCACGTACCACGGGATGCGCAGGACGCCGTGCGAGTCAACGCCACGCAGGTTAGCCCAGATGAGGGCGTCTGCCTCAATGCTGGCGTCTTTCCGGGAACAGCCAGCCCGGGTGAAGACCTCAGTGGCGAACTCATGAAGGGGTTGCCA
The DNA here is from genome assembly GCA_034434915.1 of Dehalococcoidales bacterium. Lineage (GTDB taxonomy): Bacteria > Chloroflexota > Dehalococcoidia > Dehalococcoidales > RBG-16-60-22 > DAOTYE01. Next base: position 1,051 of record DAOTYE010000008.1, on the reverse strand, counting down.
GGGGACTACTACCTGGTTCTGTGCCATCATGCCTCCTTACTTATTTCCAGAGAAATTAATTCCGCAATTTTGGAGAATATTTTCCGGTCTCACTGCTGTGCTTTTGCTCGGCGTGGTACGCACCTCAGTCATGTAAGAGGGAAAAAGGAGTTGCTGAATTAAGATAGCACCAATTCTCAGCAATTGTCAATGAGCGCTTTTTCAGTTTCGTTCGCGCTATGTGATAGTATTAAGTTAGGGGTGATGGTGCACATGAATGGGCACAGTGGTCTGCGCTTCCCCGCGCAGGATGACAACCGGAGAAAACGGCAACAGCCAGAGTCTATCCTCGCCGGGATAGGCTTGAAGGCGGGCATGACCTTTGTGGATGTGGGCTGTGGTGGTGGCTTTTTCGCTCTGCCGGCGGCAAGGATTGTCGGTGATACAGGGATGGTTTACGGGGTGGACATAGACGCTCAAGCAATCCGCAGTCTGCAGGCGCAAGCAGGTCAGGAAGGTTTAAAGAACGTGAAGGCTTTCATCGGTGAGGCGGAGAGTTTTCTCCCCTGCGAGGCGTGTGCTGACATCGTCTTCTTCGGCATTGTGCTCCATGATTTCAGAGACCCTTCTCAGGTCCTGGTCAATGCCAGGAGAATGCTCAAGACCGGCGGGCATCTGGTGAACCTGGACTGGAAGAAAGAGCCCATGGAGTTCGGTCCGCCCCTGCAGAGGAGGTTCAGCGAAGATAGGGCATGTCAGCTCATAGAGCAGGCAGGTTTCAGCATTGACTCCGTCAGGGATTCGGGGCGCTATTACTATCTTATTACCGCCACACCGCTTCAGCAGGGAGACAGCATTCCCAAAGTCATCGCCTCAGTGTGAGAAAAATCACAGACTCCAGAGCAATAGAGCAGTAATATGAATTAAGGTAAGAGAGGAGGTGATGGGAATACAGAAGCTTGAATTGGAACTGAAGGTTCCCGAGCTCCCTGATTTGAGAGAAAGCCTTAAGGAAAAAACGAGGCAGTCCGGCGTAGGTAACCGGAAAGAGGGAGTAGTGGAACGAAGTGGG
>DAOTYE010000007.1:0-35991 GCA_034434915.1 Dehalococcoidales bacterium | reverse complement strand
CAGGGACGCTATGGCTTTTGCCGCAAACCAAAAACCTCTTCAGCCGCCAGTATGCCTCGGTCAAGCGTTTCAGGTAAAGAATAAAGCGCTATCGCCCTGAGATGGCTGAGGTCAGAGAGAACCCGCTGGGCAAAGCGCCTGTATCAGATTACTGGGCACAGTTACGGAAGTTCCACGTAAAATGTGAACTCATGATGAAGGGAAGGTTATTTCAGCTAGACCTGCCTTTTCTTGCGCTGATAGATGAGCCAGTACACGGCACCTACCATCAATGCCCCGCCGATGATATTGCCGATGGTGACTGGTAGCAGGTTGCGGAAAAGGAACGGGAACCAGTCCAGCCCCTGATAGGTAGCGGGATTGGCTCCTGAAATTTGCCAGAAGGCCGCCGGGGCGCCATATTTGATGAGGATGGCGATGGGTATGAAATACATATTGGCGACCGAATGCTCAAACCCGGCGGCGACAAAGGCGCTGATAGGGAAAATGATGGCAAAGACTTTGTCCACGGTGGTACGGGCGCTATAGCAGAGCCACACTGCCAGGCAGACCAGCGCATTGCACAGCGTTCCCAGCATCACCGCCTGCAGGAAATCAAGATTGACTTTCGCCAAGCCGATATTCAGGGCAGTCACACCGACGGCGCCGTTGCCCATCATGAACTGCTTACCAAAGAAAACGAACAGGGCTGTGGCAACAGCGCCGACCAGGTTCCCACAGTAAACGATGCCCCAGTTGCGTAATAGTTTCAGAGAAGAGAGTCTGCGGCTTGCCCATGCCATAATAATCAGCGTGTTGCCAGTGAACAGCTCAGCACCGCCCACTATCACCAGTATCAGACCTAAACTGAAGACCGTGCCGCCAATGATGCGGTTCACGCCGTAAGAAATCTGGACCCCGCCTGTAGTCCAGGCAACCGTCGCATAGATAGCACCAAGGGCGATAAAGGCACCAGCCAGCACCGCGAGAGCAAACATGCTGAGGGTATCAAGGTTCGCTTTCTTGACGCCAATCTCCTCTGCCTTATGCGCCATTTCTGCGGGCAGTAAAGCATCAATACTTACCGGAGGAATAGAACCATTTTGCATCTTTTCCATGGACTTTCCTTTCTCAGATAAATATGGTTTTCACATGCTCTTCATGCGCCTGAAATCTGGATGAAGCTGGTGAAGGAGCATCTCAATCAACTGCAGTACCTAGCAGGAGTAAGGCTTCTGCCAGGGCTTGGTCCCGTTCGCACCGTCAAACACTCCAGGGCATGCCTTTTCTCAGGGTATTGCCGTGATGTATCCGAAAATAAAGATAGCAATCGCTTTTGCGACTGCCATCTTGTTTTTTCCTCGCCCCATCGCCCACTTGCGGTTACCTCGCCGCATTGAACCTCTCTTTTCAGAGACCGGTTCCCAACTCACTGACACGAGCTGGGGCGAGTTCCGCCCGCCCTGCCACAGGCAGGGCTTCAACTATCCATCTGCCAGACCCCATATACCTTGTGAAGCCTCATAGTACCACCTCCCATTACCATGTTCGGTTGTACCACTTGACTCCATAATAATTTTAACCCCGGTCTCCTCTTGTTGTCAATACGTCTGCCATCTGAATAATCCCTCTATCCATCAGGTTTGACCCTAAAAAACAGATACTTAGCGGGGCATCCTGGTCAGCAGTCAGCCACGTTTATAGCTTCCCCAGAGCCAGAAAGTGAAACCATGATTGACTCTCACCGTCGCAGAAAATCCAGAATCAGCTGATTGAATTCTTCAGGTCTTTCTCTCTGAGGAGCGTGCCAGCACCTCTCAAAGATGCAGAGCTGGGAATTATTGACCAAGGAATGCGCCGTACGTGCCAATTTCACGGGCAGGTATCCATCCCATTCGCCCCACACGATTAGTGTGGGCACAGTTATCTCAGGCAACCTGTCCAGGAAAGATATCTTGCTTTTTGCCAAGTTCCGTACCATGGACAGATACCGTTCGTCACTCTTCAGTTTCGCCTTCAGTGTGAACAGGGGGATGGCTAATTTGCCAACCAATCCTATGTCTTCACTAAGCCCGGCGCTATCAATGAGGATTAGTCTTTCCACCCGGTTTGAGTATTCTAAAGTGAATCTTAAGGCGATGCCGCCACCCAGAGAATGTCCCATGAGAGAGGTTTTCTCAAGGTTCAGGGCATCAAGGAAGTCTACGAAGAAGGAATAGAAAAGATCAAAGGTGTAATCCGCCTGCGGCTTATCGGTCATGCCGAAGCCTATCAAATCCGGAGCATAGACGCGGTGGTGTTGCGCCAGAGGCTCTAGATTAGGGCGCCACTCGTCGGCAGCACAGCTTGCCCCACCGTGAATGAGAACGAGTGATGAGCCTTCGCCACCCGCAAGATAGTGCGTATTGATTTCACCGACTCTGACCCACCTGCTTTCAATCAAAGATTCCTGCCGCTTTTCCGTAACCATCATCCCGGTTTTCATGACACCCTGCCGCAAAGTTACCGCTCAAGAGTCAATATCACTGCCAGGCGCAGAAAGTGCTTATAAGTCATCCCAAAATACCCAGCATCCTTTTTGACCGCTACCGCGTCTATCTTCGTCCGTTTTGAGGCGGCATGATGTACAGGTAGAATGTCTTACCCCCTCTTTCCAGTGTTTTCACCGGCTTCCACCCGGAGATGCTAAACACCTCTACAACCACTCTGGTTCCAGGCTTCAGTTCCCTCTCAAACTTGGGCTTCAAGGCTTCTGATGCGGCGGTGTTGACATAGCAGAGCACTAACGTTGCTTCTGAGAGATTCACTTCCATGAAGTCGGCATTGATGAAACTGGCTCTCTCTTCCAGTTTTCTATTTCTGGCGGTCTCCTGAGCTGTAGCGATGAGGTCGGCGTTAAGGTCTATCCCGACGACTCTGCCGGCACCTCTCTCCAGGGCTGCAAATAGAATCCTGCCATCTCCACAGCCCAGGTCATAGACCACGTCATATGAAGTAACAGGGGCTAAGTCAAAGAAAGCGCCAATGCAATAGTCCGGCGTCGGCACAAACCCGATGAATGATGGCATCTGTCCTCTCCTTTAGGCTACGTATTGATAGAGATGAAAATGCCACCGCTGATAAAGCTTGGTTCCCGCCAAATTTGAAACTTTTTAATTGTTTTGGAGTTTGACTTCTTGCGAAGTTATTTCTCCAGCACCCGCACTACTGCCGTGGCAAACTCATGGACAAACGGTGTGTCCTGGACAGTGACCAGCTTTTCGTCCACCTGTACTGGCTGTCCGGTGTAGCTTCCCTTGCCTCTGGCAAGCCAGCCGGCGGACTCAGGGGGACCGGTCACCTTTTTGCCGTCCGCTACACCTGCCAGCGCCAGCAGAATAGTGGCATTGCCGGTGGCGCCGAGCACTTTGTATTTGGCATCTTTAGCGAGCTCGCGCACCTTATCATCATCAAAGAGCAGTCTTGCTCCCTCACCGCCGATGAAGACGATGGCATCGTAATCATATTGCTTAACGTCCCTCACGGCGATGTCCACGGGCACGGCGGTGTCCTGCTCGCCTCTGGCAGTCACCCGCTCAAGCGATGCTACGGTCACTTTATAGCCGCGGCTCTCCCAGTGGCGGCGGCATGTCTCATACTCATGGTCATGGAAATTGTAGGGTGGTACGACGATAAGAATCTTCTTCTCCGCCATACACTGCAACCTCCTGCCATAGTAAGACTGTGCTATAAAAAATTATAGTCAGTTTGTTTCCGCCGGGCAAGAGGCCAGAAGCGCAAGCTATCACCTTATAGCTCTCCTCTGGAGTTCAAGGAAAAAGCCGAGTGCCGACTTACCTTTGTCTGGATTTTCAACGCCGCAAAAGGGCTACTTCTTACCGATGACGTACATCTTCGTCCCGCAGGCGGGACAGACCCCCTGAGTAGCCGGTTTGCCATTCTTCATGGTGATGGCTTTAGCGTCCTTCATCTCTTTTTTGGCTCTGCATTTGACACAGTAGGCTTCCATATGAATCCTCCTGACTCTCAATCATAAAACAGGATAGCAGACTCAAATTGGAGCGTCAATATGGGGTGATGACTCGTTGGTTCGGATTCGGTCACAAATAGCAAGTCCGGTTTGTCTACCACTATACCGCCTGCCTGCACAATATGAGTTATTGTGACGAGCTATTGTGCTGGCTGTGTATCTCTATGACTATGCTCGTCCCCTTACCCGGCTGAGATTGTACGGTTAGTGTGCCGCCGACCAGCTGGGCGCGCTCTTGCATTCCAGCCAAACCAAGCTTACCATCCCTAGCCAGGTCACCTATCCTATCGGGAAGGCTAAACCCTTTGCCATTATCACTGATGGTTATTCTTGTCTTGTCCTTATCAAAATCAATCTTGATGCTAGCCTCTGTTGCTTCAGCATGCCGCCACACGTTTCTCAGGGCTTCCTGAACAATGCGGAACAGCACCAGCTCCACCTCTTCTGGGAACCGGCGTAGCGTACCTGACACGCTGACCTTTATGGCAAGCCCTGAATATCTGGCAATATCAGATGCCAGCCATTCCAGGGCAGGGATTAAGCCCAGACGGTCCAGGGCGGCTGGTCTCAGGTCCTGGCTCAGGCGGCGTATTCCCTGCATGATGCTTTCTATCTTTTTCAGTGATTCTTCTAGATGCTGACGGTGGTTCTCGGGCAGGTCTTCACTGGCGGCAAGAGCATCTATCTGGCGGGATAGCACTATCAGGTCTTGAATACTGTCATCGTGTAGCTCGCGAGAGATGCGCTTTCTTTCCTCCTCTTGAGCTCTGCTCACCTGCTGTAATTGTATCCGCAAGTTTTCCTGCATTGCCCGCAACCGTTCGGCAACCTCCTGCTGTCTTTGATAAAGACGCGCATTCTCTACAGCAACGCCGATCTGATTGCCAATGGCAATGAGCAGTTCTATCTCTTGTTGCTGGAATTGACGCTGACTGCGCATGGCGACACACAGCGTGCCGTTTACCTTTCCTTTTGATGTCAGAGGTACGATGAGCATTGAGTGTACGTCATACTTCTTCACCACCTCTCTGGTTAATCTTGGGTCGCGGGAGGCATCCTCAACAAACAAGGGCTCACCCGTTTCGGCAACTTTCCCGCTCAAGCCTTCTCCAACCTTCAGTCTGTTTATACCATCAGCGAAATCATCAGGAATGCCGCGGTGGACGGCAAGATTAAGCTCGCTGCCATCTTCGTTCAAGAGGAATACCCACCCAACATCCACCCGCATGACTTCAACAACGCTGTCAATAGCATTGCTTAGAACTTGCCCCAGTTGGAGAGACTGGGCGACGCTATTTGATATCTGATGAAGACAGGCAAGCCTCTTTTCGTTTTCCTTTATGGTCGCGAAGTTGGCCTCAATTTCCGCCTTCGCCTGTTCTAGCCGGGTGCGATATTCTCGTTCCCTGCTTAGCGCACCGAAACTGATTGCCAATACATTGCCGATAATGAAAACGGCACCGGTTTCAAAAAGTGCGTCTGTGGGTTGTCTTGAAATGAAGATAGCACGGGGCAGCATGCAGGCTAAAGACGCCAGAGAGACCGCGAATGCTCCTTTCCAGCCAAACAAAAAGCCAGCCCACACGATAGGCGCCAGGTAGAGGACTCTTTCAAAAGCATGGCGAGTTATACCGAGGCTATGAGTAAGTTGAGTGAGAAATGCCGGGTGCTCCAGGGTCTCGGCGTAGTGCGGCAGTGTAATCAATACCAGTACAGTGAAGATAAGCCAGAAAGCGGGTTTACTGACAATCTGTGCCAATCGGCTTATTGCTGGATAACGCGCCATATCAGTGCCTCAGGTGCCTCCCCAAACGCTATTCTTCAGGGTATATCCTCAAGGTTAACCCAGCCCTCTTTCAGGGCACGCACCACGGCTTCAGTTCTGGAACTGACCCCTAGCTTGTTAAAAATATGCCCGAGATGAGCCTGAACGGTGCGTAGACTGAGACAGAGTTCCCTGGCTATCTCCTGGTTGCTTAAGCCTCTGGTTGCCAACTTGAGAACATCCATCTCTCGCTCGCTCAGCACTGCTGAAGGCTTCAGCTCTGCCGTTTTGCCAGCAGGAGGCACAAAACGGTTTAGCACTTTGCGGGCAACTGCCGGATGAAGCACTGACTCCCCAGCATATACCGCCCGTACCGCATCAATGAGCTCATGCCCCCGGACGCTCTTGAGAAGGTAGCCAGCGGCTCCTGCTTCTAAAAGGCTGAAGATGAACTGGTCATCATCATAGGCAGTAAGTATCAGCACGGCTATGGCAGGATAGAGCGCCTTGATTTGCTTGGTGGCTTCAATACCATCGACCTTGGGCATAGCAATGTCAATGATGGCAACATTTGGCTTGGAGCTACCCGCTAGCTTCACCGCTTCTTCCCCGTCAGCGGCCTCAGCAACTACCTCCAAATCCGGCTCTCGCTCAAGAATCTGCCGCGTTCCCTCCCGCACCACGGCATGGTCGTCAGCAATCAAAATCTTAATCTTGTCCATATCTGCGTCTCATTTATTCAGTCATCTCTATCATACACCCTATGGGTAAAGTGCTCAATGCCATAATTACCTAAAAGTGACTGATGGAAATAGGTATTTATGCCTATATCTTGGAAAACAGGAATAGGTATCACGGCGGAAGCCGGCTTAATCTGTGGAGTAGTAAGCTAATAGTGGAGGTAAGGGGAAGTGAGGGGAACAGAAAAATCTCTTCGGCTTAGCTCCATAGTCCTCTTACCTCCGGCAAATCTGGGTGTGAAAGGAGGTGTGAGCAATGGAATGGCAGTTTATAGTAGCGCTGGTGATAGCCATCCCCGTCATCCTTTTCCCGGCAGCATTAGTCTGGTACCTTAACATCGGTGGAATCTATGCCGCAGTAAAGGAGGCATGGGCGAAGAGAGTTGCCCGTGAGAAGGAAGCCAAGGAAGCTGTCAAAGCGAAGTGAGAACACAAGAAATGAAACGAACAGAACAGTGCTGGAAGGAGGGAGCTACTCATGACGTGGCAGGTCATGTTGGCGCTGGTGATAGTGATTCCCGTTATCCTTATTCCGGTGTTTTTTGTCTGGTATCTCAACCTGGGTGGTATCTATGACGCCATTAAGGAGAGACAGGCCGCCCATAAGCAGAGCAAGAAGGGGACAGTAGAGGCTGGACAGCATGTTCCCGTGATGGCTCAGGAGCAACCTCTGGAAAAATAGCCTATTGCACGCAAACGCTCATGAGGGTGTGGTAAACACGGGATAGCGGCGACTTTTGGAGCAGTGTTGATAGCGCTGGCTATCGCTGTGGTCATGCTTTGGGGGCCTATGGGGCTTAGTCTCCCTCAGCCGTTTTGTGTGGCGGCATCTGGTGAAAACTCAGTGATGGCACGAAAAGTCTTAGAGAATCATTGCCCGGTTATGGCTCCCTAGTAGCGTGGAAAGGAGATGACTTGTGGAACTGAACCGTAGGGACTTTTTGAAGCTATCAGGGGCAGGTCTGGGCGCGGTGGTAGGAATCGGCTTCCTGTCCGGTAATGCTGTATCAGCCGCCCCCAGGGATTTCCCGCTGAAGAAAAAGGTTAAAGAGACAACTACTGTCTGCTGCTACTGTTCTGTTGGTTGTGGGGCGATTGTAACGTCATATGAGGACGGTACCATCAAGATTGAGGGAGACCCTGACCATCCTATCAATGAAGGTGCGCTCTGTCCCAAAGGGCAGGCGATGTCTCAGATTCATCAGGTAGACGGCAGGATTAACCCGTACCGGCTTACCAAGCCGCTGTACCGGGCGCCACATGCCACCGACTGGGAAGAAAAGACCTGGGACTGGATGATTGAGACCATCGCCAGGAGAGTTAAAGACACCCGTGACAAATACTGGAATGCTAAGGCAAGCCGTATTGATGCCATTGCCAGCCTTGGCGGTGGTGAGCTGGACAATGAAGAATGCTATCTACTGGCGAAGATGAACCGTGCCCTCGGGATAGTGTACCTGGAGCATTGTGCCCGTCTCTGACATTCCTCTACCGTCGCCAGTCTGGCGGAAAGCTTCGGCAGAGGAGCCATGACCAACCACTATATTGACTTCAGAAATGCTGACTGCATCATGGTTATCGGCTCCAACGTTGCTGAGAACCACCCGTTATCCTTCAAATGGATTACCAGAGCCATGGAGAAAGGGGCGAAGCTCATCAGCGTTGACCCCCGCTTCACCCGCACCTCCTCTAAAGCTGACATCTATGCTCCAATAAGGTCTGGCACGGATATTGCCTTTATCGGGGGCATGATTAAGTATGTGCTGGATGACATGGAGAAAAACCCGGATAACTATAACATGGAATATGTGAAGCAGTACACCAATGCCGCCTTCATCATCAATCCTGATTTTACCTTCAATGATGGGCTATTTGGAGAAGTGATTAATGGTAAGTATACCGCCACTGCAAAAAACACCTGGAAATATGCTGACGCAAAAACTCCGGCTACTGACCTGACTCTGCAGCATCCCAACTGCGTGTTCCAGCTGCTCAAGAAACATTTCTCCCGCTATGACGTAGATACCGTCTGCAGTATTACTGGCACACCAAAGGATGTCTATCTGGAGGTCTGCCGCACTTATGCCGCTACAGGGCAAAAAGGCAAGGCTGGCACCATTCTATATGCCATGGGTGCCACTCAGCATACCTACGGCACCCAGAATATCAGGGCTTACGGCATACTCCAACTACTGCTCGGCAACATGGGCATCGCTGGCGGCGGCATAAATGCCCTGCGGGGCACGTCCAACGTGCAGGGCTCCACTGACATGGGGCTGCTGGCAGACAATCTTCCTGGCTATCTTAATATTCCGGTTGAAAGTGATACGAGCATTGATGAATACCTGAAGCGTACCGGCAAACATCCGGATGCCACCATCACACCCCGGGGTCTGGCGGGTGATGCCAGTATTAACTGGTGGAGCAATGCCCGAAAGTACATCGTCAGCCTGCTCAAAGCCTGGTACGGTGACGCCGCCACCAGGGACAATGACTTCTGCTTCAATTACCTGCCCAAAATTGACCCGAGTGTAAACTACACTCACATCGGTATGATTGAAGCCATGGGACAGGGCAAAATCAAGGGGCTCTGGAACTGGGGGCAAAACCCGGCGGCGGGTGGTCCTAATTCCAACGCGGCACGCCAAGCTCTGGAGAAACTGGACTGGCTTGTTGTCGCCGACATCTGGATGAACGAAACCGCAGAGTTCTGGAAAAGACCTGGAGTAAATCCGTCTGACATTAAGACAGAGGTTTTCATACTCCCTGCCGCCTGCTCCTATGAAAAAGAAGGAAGTATCAGCAACAGCGGACGCTGGGCACAATGGCGCCATAAAGCAGTAGAGCCACCGGGAGAAGCCATGCCTGACCTGGAGATTATGAACCTTCTCATGCTAAAGCTGAAAGAGCTCTACAGCGCAGATAGCCGGCCTCAGGCAAAGCCCGTGCTTGACCTTAACTGGAACTACGGCAAACACATTACCGCCGATGCTGTAGCAAGAGAGATAAACGGCTACGACCTTACTACCGGCAAGTTGGTCGCCAGCTTCACTGCGCTGAAAGATGACGGCACCACCTCCTGCGGCAACTGGCTGTACTGCAACCATTACACTGAAGAAGAAGGAAACAAGTGCGCCCGCCGTGACGCAGTTGACACCCATCCCGGACAGATTGGACTGTATTCTAGATGGGCTTGGTGCTGGCCGCTTAACCGGAGAATTATCTATAACCGGGCATCTGTTGACCTTGATGGGAGACCGTGGGACGGTGAGCACCCTGTTATCACTTATGACGCCGTAACCAAAAAATGGCAGGGTGACGTACCTGATGGTGGCTGGCCGCCCATAAACCAATCGGAAAAAGGAGCCAGGTACCTGCCTTTCATCATGAAGCCGGAAGGTGTCGCCCGTCTCTGGGGCTATGGACTTGCGGAGGGACCGCTACCAGAGGCTTACGAGCCATGGGAAAGCCCATTAGACAAGAATCTGATGTCGTCAACCAAGTATAATCCCTGCGCCTTTATCGGCACTTACATGAATGAGCGCGGCACATCCAGTCAATATCCTTATGTCGGCACTACCTATCGCTGCACCGAACACTGGCAGACCGGCATCATGACCCGTAATTTGCCCTGGCTGGTGGAACTTATGCCCAATATGTATGTGGAGATTGGTGAGGAGCTGGCTGCTGAGAAGGGCATCAAGAACGGAGATAAAGTCGTGGTCAGCTCGGCGCGCGGCGAAATAACAGGGGTGGCTGTGGTCACCAGACGCCTGCGGATGCTTAAAGTAGGAGGGAAGAACATTCACCATGTCGGCATTATCTGGCACTTCGGTTACAGTGGCATGGCGAAAGGAGACAGCGGCAACATTCTCACTCCCCACGTGGGCGATGCCAACACCACGATACCGGAATACAAGACGTTCCTGTGCAATGTAAGGAGGGCATGAAATGGGTAAAGCGGTGCTGTGTGATGCAACCAAGTGTATAGGGTGCCGGGCGTGTCAGGTGGCCTGCAAGCAGTGGAATGGACTGCCAGCCGTGACCACTACCAACACTGGCTCATACGAGAACCCCCCTAAAATGGACGCCTATACTTTCACCAAGATAAACTTTACTGAACTTGAAGACAATGGCAGGTTCCGATGGGTCTTTAATAAACTCCAGTGTATGCACTGTGAGCATCCGGCCTGCGTGGAAGCGTGTATTGTTGGTGCTCTTGAAAAGCGTCCGGATGGACCGGTAACATATGATGACCGTAAATGCATCGGCTGTCGTTACTGCCAGGTTGCCTGTCCCTTCGGCATACCGAACTTTGAATGGGATAAGCCAATGCCCTGGATACGCAAGTGCACTTTTTGTGCTGACCGGCAGGGTGCCGGTCTCAAGCCAGCCTGCGTCACCACCTGCCCCACCGGCGCTCTGGAGTTCGGCGAGCGGGATGCCCTTATCTCCGAGGCACACAGACGAATTGCTGCCGAGCCCGGGAAATATGTAGACCACGTCTATGGAGAAAAAGAGGTGGGCGGTACATCCTGGCTGTATCTCTCCCCCGTCCCCTTTGAGAAGCTGGGTTTCCCCGCCCTCGGTCCTGTGCCGGTAACTGTCAATGTGGCGCGCGCCATGGGCGCCGTACCGCCGGTACTGCTGGGTGTGGCGGCAGCCATGGCTGGCATCTACTGGCTCACCAAACGGCGGCAAAAGCCCAGCCAGGCGGAAGCGGATGAAAAAGAAAAAGCGAGGCTGACAAAATGATGCAACAGAAACGTAGATTTCCTCTGGGCACATCTATTCTGACCGTAATCGTGATACTGGGACTCATCCCGATGGTCATCCGTTACCTGTATGGGCTCGGTGCCGTCAGCAACCTGAGCGATGGGCGCCCCTGGGGTTTCTGGATAAGTTTTGACCTTTACTGCGGCGTTGCCCTGGCGGCAGGAGGATTTACCCTGGCGGGATGGGTCTACCTCTTCAACCAGAAAAAATATCATGCCGTAGCCAGACCGGCTATCCTGACGGCATTCCTGGGTTACACACTGGTAATACTTGCCCTTCTTATAGACCTGGGGCAACCGTGGTACATCTGGCATGCCATTATCTACTGGAACGTACATTCGCCACTATTTGAGGTGGCGGTCTGTGTCATGACATATACCGTGGTTCTGGCTCTGGAATTCAGCCCCGCAGTTTTTGAAGGTTTAAGCAAGAGCAATCTTCCTGTAGTCAGGCGCTTCAACTGGCAAATCCCTTTGCGGATTATCCGGGCAATTCAGATACCGCTGGTTATTGCCGGTGTTGTTCTCTCAACTTTACACCAGTCCTCTCTGGGCTCAATGCTTTTGATGATGCCGGAGACATTACATCCTCTATGGTACACACCGATACTGCCGATTCTATTCCTTACCTCGGCAATAGCCGTGGGACCAGCGATGGTAATTTTTGAAACAACGCTCAGCAGCAAAGTTTTTGGCCACAAGTTACCTCTGGATATTCTCAGTGGGCTGGGCCGGGCGATTCCCTACATTCTTGGCATCTATCTGCTGCTGAAATTGACCGACCTGACAGCGACAGGAGAAATAGGACTAATCTTCTCCGCATATCCACAGAACCTCCTGTGGTGGGGGGAAATTATCATCGGGGTTATTTTACCCATATTTCTGTTCTCAATGCCCAGCGTGAGGCAAAGCCGGAGTGGAGTTTTCTGGAGCGCAGTGCTGGTCGTCATCGGATTGATGTTTAACCGTTTCAATGTGAGCATGCTGGCTCTGGCAATGCGGCCGGGCTTTACTTACTTCCCCCACTGGATGGAGATTGCCATCTCGGCAGCGCTCGTCGCTGACGCATTGCTTGTAATCTGGCTTGCCTACCGGTTCTTACCTATAGCTCAGCATGAATCAATAACGGAAGTGACCGCACCGTGACAGAATACTGGAAGGCATACTACTTGGTAGAACATACCGGCATTACAAAGCTAGGAGCACCACAAGCAACCAGCGAAGGTAGTAGGCATATTTGCCTATCTCCGCAACTATGAGTAAGCGGATATCACTAGAGCATGAGCGATGGTTTAGGTGTTTTGTGAAGTGAAAAATTAGGTATCATGGCGGAAGCCGGAGTAGCTAAGGTGGTGGTAATCTGAGAGTGAAAGTAAGAAGAGGGGATGGAGAGGTAAAACAAAAGGATAGGAGGTAAGAAAAATGGAATGGCAGATTGTTGTGGCACTGGTGGTAGCAATACCAATCATCCTTTTCCCGGCAGCCTTCGTCTGGTACCTGAATATCGGTGGAATCTATGCCGCGGTAAAGGAGGCATGGGCGGGGCGGCTTGCCCGGAAGAGGGCACGGGCAATCGCCGGAACTAAGTAAACGCCTTCTCACTCCACACTGATGATGGAGATGTCCCAGCAAAAAAACAGCAGAACCAATACCAACCGGGCAGGGCAGGATGAAACCAGCAGGCATAAATTCAGGTTATTCATCCTGCCTTTGCTCTTGTTGTTCTGCACCCTGTTCTACTACTTTGGAGAGCTGGTAGACTGGGCAACATGGGAGTCACTGCGTCTGAAATTCTTCTACGGGATACATGATGTGCATCGGCTGTTGTTTCTGGCACCGATAATTTACGCCGGCTATCACGGCAGGGTCAAGGGGGCAGTAATCGTTACCATAGTAAGCTTTATGGTCTTTCTGCCCCGTGCTTTTTTCATATCCCCTTATCCTGACCCCATACTCAGAATGATATTTTTTACTGTAGTTGCCGGTACTATAGGTGTCCTCACCGGAATCATAAGAAATAAGTCTGAACGGCAGACTCAGCTGGAGACTTCGCTTGCGCGCGAAAGGGATAAATGGCTCGGAATTCTAACGAGAATGGAGGACGGAGTCATCCTTACCGGAGCGGACTATAAGGTGCTTTTTGTGAATCCCAGCATGATAAGGGATTTCGGTGAAGGCATCGGCTCTTACTGCTATCAGTATCTACATAACCTTGACCGACCATGTGAAGCCTGTAAACTGCCCAGCGTTATCGGTGGTGAAGTTGCCAGGTGGGAATATGCCTTTCCAGACGGCAGAGTCTATGAGGTGATGGCTTCAACGTATACTGACTCTAATGGGATGGTTTGCCAGCTTGCTACCTTCAGAAATATCACGCATCGCAAGAAGGTTAATTCATAAAGTATAGGTATCAGAGCCCAGTATCTGAACTCTGGTAACCATATGCCTCTACAAGCTCCTTTTGTTCCCTATATGGTTTTCTTGCGCTTTCTCCTTTATAATCTGCTTGGCAGGAAAAATAGGAGAAACTGGGAGCATGGAACCAGAGCAGATTTTGGCGCTCGTGTTGTTCGGCACAATGCACTGGGTGCTGGCAATAATGTTACTGCACGATTTGGCAGAAAGAAGGCGGGTAATCGGGGAGAGAAAATGGGTCTGGGCTGTAGTCATAGTATTCGTTACTTTCCTTGGCTCACTTATGTACCTGCTGTGTCACCCCAGGATTCTCTATGGCGGCGATAATGACTAGGAGATATAGCAGAGAAAAAGAGCTTATGGGCAGGTAAACAAATAAAATACCTCGCTAAAAAAGCAAGGAGTAACAAAAGTCAAGGAAGTTCAATAACTTCTTCAATCGCTTCTCAGCGGATACGATAGTGGCGCAATTGATTAGTGCCTGCTTGAGAATTCCCCGGGCTTTCCATCGGTGCATTAAAGCAGTTCCCGCTTCCATCTGTCGCAGTAACCAATATGTTATGTCCGGTATTCATCTTTCCCCTATCCAAGATTGACATCTACCAACCAAGCTGGTAAGCTTTTTGGGAAAGGAGGCAAGCGGTTGGTCTTGCAACCATATGCCAGCTTGTCTCTATGCAATCTTCCAAACAGCTGGTCTGGTGTTAGAATCACCCCGGGGACGCCACTTATCCCACAAAACCAATCGCCTTTGCGGCGGCTATTCCAGCGTCACCGCTAGAAGTTGGGAGGAACCATGGTCTGGCAGGATTATGTGCTCATGATTGGCGGCATCATTCTCGGTATATCAATCGTTCCCATGATAAGAGCCAGAGAAAAACCTCCTTTCCTCACCAGCATCCCCACCTCCCTCATCCTTACCGTGTTTATCGTCTGTCTTGCCACGCTCAGGCTGTACCTCGCCTCGTTTTCCACTGCCTGCACTGCAGTTCTTTGGTGGGTGCTGGTCTTCCAGAGGGCTTTTCTCAAAAGTAAAGCAGGTATGTGATAAGGTTGGGTAAAAGGAATAGACTCAAGCACGCTTTTAGAGGAGGGCTGACGTGAAAAGAAATGGTCTTTTAATACTTTCCGCGCTCATGGTTCTGCTGAGTGTAATTATCGCAGGCGCCTGTGCCTCTAAACCAGAACCTCTTCCACCGCCGTCTCCTTCTCCTGCGCCACCTCAGGTTCCGTCACCTACGCCTGCACCAATCCCTTCACCCTCTCCATCGCCTTCACCGTCACCGGTGCCTGCCCCCGCGCCAACACCCACTCCAACACCCACACCAACGACGCCTATCCCCCCACCCACACCACCACCGTCTCCAGCCCCGGCACAACCACCCAAGGCGATTGTATGGAAAATCCAGGCACATGTAGCGGAGAGTTCGCCATGGTATGCCGGATTGGAAGAGCTTAGCAAAAGAGTTGCCAAAAGCGCCGGCGGTCAGCTTGTGCTTGAACCACAGCCGGCGGGGAAACTTTTCCCGGTGACCAAAGAGTTTGATGCTGTGAAGGCAGGCATCGTGGAAGGCAGTGTGAGCCCCGCCTACTACTGGAAAGACAAATTTCCCGCGGCAACGCTGTTCACGTACCAGGTTGGCGGTATGACCCCTTTTGAATCTATCATCTGGTGGGAGCGGGGAGGAGGCAAAGCACTGGCTCAGCGCATGGTAAACGGGCATGAGGTTATGGTTTTCCAGGGGATGTTGACTCCTCCCGCAGTCTTCTTTCAGGCGGTCAAGCCGATTGAAATAATAACTGACTACAAGGGTTTGAAGATTGCGGTGGGCGGAGATAGCGCTGATGTTCTGGCGCTGTTGGCGGCTTCTCCGGTATCTCTGCCGATTGGCGAGGTCCGCGGCGCTATAGAGCGTAAAGAAATTGAAGCCTGTGCCATCGGGAGCTTGGCATCTCACTTGGCGGGCGGCATCCATGAGGTAACCAAATATCTCTATCTCTCTGCCGTGCGCCAGCCCGTAGACTGGAGCGTCATCACCATAAGTAAGCCAGCTTTTGAGGCGCTGCCGGACGCACTGAAGAGGGTAGTGGAAGCTGAGATGTCAGCCCTGACGCCATGGTTCTACGCCTGGACATGGCAGCAAGATGTGGAAGCCCTGGCGAAAATCAAATCTTATAATCTCTATGTCCGCAACGCACCCCAGGACATAGAGATGGCCCTGATGAAGCAGGCGGAGGTGTTCTATAAAGAAAAGACAGGCAAGGAACCTTTCAGCGCTGAGGTATATCAGTCCATTACGACCTTTATGAACACCTACCGGAAGACCTGGCCAGCCATCTCTCTGCCCTAAGTGCTCTGACCGCGCCTGCGCTGACCTCCGCCTCCGTTAAGGCTGTGAGCAGAGGGGAACACGCGGATGGCTGATTCTCCCCTGACCGGGCAATAATGCTCACAGATGCCACAGCCAATGCATGAATGCGGTCTTACCCTGGGGAGAAGGACACTGGTCTTTTTCCCTTCAGAGTTAACGAAGGTCTTTTTCTCCAGCACTATTGCTTTTCCGGGCACCGGGCACATTTCTTCGCAGACGATGCAGTCACGTCCTTCGGCAAAGGGGATACAGCGCTTCTCATCAATGCTGGCAAGTCCCATCACCGTCCGCCTCTTTTCTGCCAGCGTCAGGTCTGGAATGGCGCCGGTGGGACAGATTTGCCCGCAGGCGTTGCAGGAATAGTCGCAGTGTCCCACGCGGGAGACAAGCGCCGGCGTCCAGAGATTTTCCCAGACAGTTGCGCTTTGGCTCGGCTGAAGACCGCCGGTGGGACAGACCTTCAGGCAGAGCCCGCAGCGGATGCACCGGCTCGTCAGCAGTTTCTCACTGCTACCGGGAGGTCGCACCAGGAGAGATTCCTTCCGATCAACGCCAGCCGTGAAGTGCAGGAGTGGCGCCACAATCACCGCCGTCCCCAGCGATGCCAGCAATTGCCGGCGGGACGGCTCGTACCGCTGAAGCTCAGGCAATCCCGATTTCCAGCGGAAGCTGACTGCGTTCTTGGGGCAGACGTCAACACAGTCAAGGCAGGTGATACATTCGGTCGGGTTGGCATGAAATTGTTTTTCAGCTTCAATAGCACCGGTGGGACAGATGCGGGCACAGCGCCGGCAGGAGATGCATGCGCCGTGGTCAACCTGATGTTTAAGCCGCGTCATTTTTGAGAGCAGTCCCAGCAGTCCGCCGAGGGGGCAGAGATAGCGGCACCAGAAGCGGGAGCGGATAGCATTGAGCGCCAGCACGCCGATAAATATTGCCGCCACGGTAAGGTTGGGCAAATAAAAAGAGTTATCAGTAATCAGGGTATTGCGGACAAGCCCATCAAACCATCCCACCACCGGCTGAATAAAACTGAATTGATACAGCCATGTTTCTGCCGAGGTGACGAACAGGCTTAACACAGGCAAGACCACACTGCTTGCAGAGCGCACGAGTAAAGTAATCGGGTCAAGGATGATGAGAGTCAGACTGCCAAACGCGGCGGCAATCAGGATAATGAGGAAGAAAACCTCCTTTACCCGCCTGAGTTGTGACGCTTTAGGAACGTCACTGTCACGCTGGCGTCTGGATGGTGTCCAATCAAGCGCCGTCCCCAGCGGGCAGAGCCAGCCGCACCAGGAGCGACCGGTCGCCACAGCGAGCAGCAAAACAGCCATGCCAAGGAGCATCGGCACAATGAATGACCTGCTGGCGGACATGGCGGCTAAGCCTGCCAGTGGGTCCAGGCGGAAGAAGAGGTCCTGTGGCAGAAACATGGTATTCCCCTGACTCGTCCCCAGAAGCAAATAGAAAAAGAGGACGAGAGCCAGAATCTGGACTGTCCGGCGCCGCCAGTACCATTTCTTTAACCGTTTCATTTGTCCTTGCCTGCCCATCCTTTTGATTTTATGTCCACTTTACACTACCAGCTCTTCAATCTTGACGCTCTTCAAATCCGCTGTGCCCAGACCCATCTGCGCCCCGGCGCGTATGGCGGGTATGTCCTCACCGGTCAAGCCGAAGAGGGTGGCGGCATAAGCATCTGCGGCGACGATGTCCCGGCTGGCGATGATGGTGTTAGCCAGCTTGACATCATTCAGGTCACCACCGCTCGGTCCGTGGTTCATCAGGATGCGTACCCCGTCAACGATAGTCAGGTCTGGCTTCAGAAGGCTGGTGAGGTCAGCAATGCGCTGTCCCAGGTTGCTGTGGAACTGCCCCCGGTTGAGGATGACTCCCATCAGGTTTTTCATGCCCAGGGTGAGCCGTGCCAGGCTATGGTGCTTGGCAATGGGCACATCAATGAGCACGTCTGCCTCCAGCACATCGCCGTAGACCTGCCAGCGGGTGATATCTTTGCCGTCCGGGATTGGAGTGTCTCTGAACTTCACCCGGCTCATCACTTCCATGGTGCCGCCGGCTGACTTCACCGCGGCATCAATGCCACTGCGCACGTATGCCTGCTCCGGCGTTCCCCCGAACGGCTGGTCCATCACTCTCACCCGCCTGGCTCCAGCGCCGACGCATAGCTTTACAATTGTGCCTACCACTTCTGGATTGGTCGTGGCGGCATACTCATAGGAATGATAAGCCACACAGATATTGGGCTTGATGATGACATCATCTCCCGGTTTTACAAAGCGCTCAATCCCGCCGAGTGCTTTAATGGCGGTCTCAACCATGTCAGAAGGATTATTACCTCTCACCACTGCCAGATAAGTATCTGGCGAGGCGACTACAGACGGTGGCGTTGGAGCGGTGGGCAGAGGTAAAGCAGGAATAGCGGCTGGCGGTGCGAGTGGTACAGCCTCAGGTGAAGGCTTCAGAGTGGAGGGAGTGAGCTCGCCTTTCTCTACGAGACTGCAGCCAAGAAAGGCAAGCAGTTTGCCGGCAAGCGCCGTGGCAAAGCTGATTACTGCCAGCCGTCTGATAAACTCGCGGCGGGAGATATGCAAACCCGCGCCTCCTCACCCAACCTGAATATCCTACCATATATTATAACGCAAATCTGCCTCTTTTGATGGCTGGGTTTGTATCCCGTACGCCCTTTTCCCAAAAACATTGTTGAGATGGTGTGGCAGATAGACAAGCAAACCCGCAAACACCGCCGGCATTTCTGCGGCTTATTATTCAGATGGATTATTATTCAGATATAGAAGTTTTACTTATGCTGGGCACGGGTTCATACGGCTTAACTACCCGGGTTCTGCCTTTTGCTCAGCGCTTTCTTTATTCTGCTCAGGGCTTTTTCAATAGTCGCTATTGAAGCCGCGTAAGACAATCTGAGATACCCTTCACCGTATTTCCCGAAGTCAGCACCGGCAATGCCCGCCACGCCAGCCTCATTGAGTAGATAGCTGGCAAGCTGTCTGCTGGTCATCCCGGTGTTTTTTACATTAGGGAAAACATAGAAAGCCCCTTGAGGAAGGTGACAGCTGAAGCCGGGGATTTCATTCAGCCCATTTACAATCAGGTCCCGGCGCTTTCTGAACTCAGCAACCATGTTTGAGACGGAGCTATTTGCCATTTTTAACGCCTCAATGCCGGCATGCTGGATAAACGGCGGTGTGCAGGAGACGCTATTGATGATAAGGCGTTTTACCGGCTCTATCAGCTTCTCAGGCATAACAGAGTAGCCCAGACGCCAGCCGGTCATGGCAAAGGTCTTTGAGAAGCCATTGAGCAGGATGGTTCTGTCCAGCATGCCCGGGACGCGCGCGAAGCTGAATGGTTTCACGTCATAGACGATATGGTCGTACACCTCGTCGGACAGCACCAGGAGGTCATGCTCTCTAACGATGTCCGCAATGGCACGTACCTCTTCCTCAGTGAGGACACTGCCGGTGGGATTGTGGGGTGAGTTCAAGATGATAAGCCTGGTGCGGGCGGTGATTTTCTTTTTCAACTCATCAATGTCAGGATGGAAACCAAGCTCCTCACGCATGGGCAGAGGCACCGGTCTGGCGCCGCTGAAGCTAATCATGGAGCTGAAAATGGGAAAGCCCGGGTCAGGATAGATGGCTTCATCGCCTGCTTCAAGGAGTGCCAAGGCAGAATAAAAAATGACGGGCTTAGCGCCGGGTGTCACCATGATGCGTTCCGGGTTTACCTCAATTCCGTACGTCTTTTTTAACTCAGCGGCAATCTCGGCGCGGAGAGGCGCTATTCCCTGCGGGTTACAATAGTGGGTATAGCCTTTTTTCAAAGCCTCCCCGGCTGCCAGGCAGATTTCCTGGTGGGTGGTGAAGTCAGGCTCGCCGATTTCAAGATGGATGATGTCCATTCCTCTGGCTTCAAGCGCCTGAGCCTGAGTCAGCACATTAAAAGCCGCCTCTGTGCCCAGACCAGCTATTCTCTGCGCTAATTTCATGCCTTTCTCCTCTGCTTTATCTAACGTGTAGCTTTTCCTGACAGGACCGGCAAACTAAAAGCGCGTAAGTGATGTTACCGTGAAGCGGCGGATGCCGGGGAGTGCCATAGACTTACGCACCTGTTCCATTATACAATGGAAAAACACAAAGTCAATGAAAAGCTATTGCTAACATGGCACCGCCGTATTAGACTAACGCTATCTGGAAATGAGAGGTCACTATGCTTGAGCAGATATTCACCGGGCTGGAGTTAAGCCAGATTTTGATTGCCTCGCTCGTGTTCGTGCTGTTCACCGGTTTTGCCTGGGTCTTCAGCACTTTAATTGTTAAGTGGTTTTACAGACTTCTCCGCAATGTGAAAAGCCGGATATATAAAACATTGATTTCGCTCAGCGTGAAACCGATTGTAGCTATGCTTACAGTCGCCGGTCTGCTTATCGCCGCTGTCTTTCTTCCATTTAAACCAGCTATAGGTGTGCCCCTCATACGGGTGCTGTCCACTGCGTTAAGCCTGCTGGGCATTTATCTTTTTGCCGCTTTAATCAATGAGGTAATCAAATGGTATACGCAGGGATTGCTCCGGGATAAAAAAGAGGCTGGTTTCAACCGGCGTACACTCCAGCTGGTCAAGCTATTCATCGTTTTCGTTGCTCTCTTCGGTGGTGTTGTTGTTACTCTTGAGATATGGAATGTCAGTCTTACTCCCGTCACTACCTGGCTGATTGCGCACGGGTGGCGCATTGGGCTCATGCTGGGCATCATGGTGATATTCATCATAGCCATCGGGGAGCTTATGCCTAAGCTCATTATGAACGCCCTGATACGCCGGGAAGGGGAGACTGAAAGTGAGTTTCAGAAAAGGGGCATCACCCTGTCAAGGGTGCTCGTGAGCGTGGGGCAAATATCCGCTATCCTCATCACCGCCTTTATGATTCTTTCAGAGCTCAATATCAATATTGCCCCCATCCTTGCCGGCGTTGGTGTGGCGGGCATTGCCCTCGGCTTTGGTGCCCAGAGCCTGGTGAAAGACCTGCTGGCGGGGCTTTTTATCATCCTGGAGAACCAGTATCGCGTGGGAGATGTGGTGCGGATTGCAGATGTTGCCGGGCTGGTGGAAGATATAAACTTGCGGCGGACGATTCTCAGAGACCTTGACGGCATCGTCCACGTGGTGCCTAACGGCGAAATCCGCGTCGCCAGCAACTTCACCCGGGGCTGGGCAAGGGTCAATGTGAATGTGGCAGTGGCTTATGAAGAGGACCTAGAGCGCGTGATTTCAATCATCAACCGCGTTGGTGGAGAAATGGCGGCGGACCCGCAATGGGCACCAGCAATCATCAAAGCACCTTCGGTGTTGCGGGTGGATAATCTGGGACCTTCCGGCGTTGAAATCAAGATACTTGGTGATACCCAGCCCATCAAACAATGGGACGTCATGGGAGAGCTCCGCCTGCGGCTGAAGAAAGCCTTTGATGCGGAAGGGATAAAGTTCTCCTGGCCCCACACCAAAGTCTACTTTGCTGATGCTCCGCCTCCTAAATTTGGGGCGAGCAAAAACGAATAGTATACATTGTGTGTTAGAATGTAATAGTCAGCGCGGTATAGCGCCGTGAGGTAATGCTTCAGATGATAGAATGGCTGACGGAAAACTGGCTGCGGATAGTCATTCCAGTGGTGGCTTTTCTGGCTATCTATGTTGCCGGGCTGTGGCTGAGGAGGGTTATTGACAGCGCCTTTGCCAATTGGGTAGCGCGGTCAAAATGGGTGGGGAGCCGGGTGGTAGCGAGGGCTGTACACCGTCCTTCCCTTTCCTGGGTCATCATGCTCAGTCTTCTGGTCGCCGTGCAGGTATCTACCACACCTGCCGGGCTCAAGCTTCTTACAGTTAAAATAATCGGCAGTCTTTTTATTCTGACCCTGGTGTGGACCATCACTTTTCTGACCGAGCAATTGATTAGACTATACTTTGCCAGATTAAAAGTACCCCGTTCCGTAATGCTCCTCATCATCAACGTGACTAGGGTTACTGTCATTCTTGCCGGTGTGCTTATTGTCCTTGATATTTGGGGTCTGCCCACCAGTCCCCTTCTTCTCCTGATAGGAGTGGCGGTGCTGGCGCTGGCGCTGCTTTTCAGAAATGCCGCCCCTGACCTGTTTGCCGGGTTTCAGCTCGCCTCATCAGAGCAAATTAAGGTGGGTGATTACATCAAACTTCAAACAGGAGAGGAGGGATACGTTACCGCCATCACCTGGAGCACCATCCAGATTAAAGCTCTGGACGGCAGTACCGTCAGCGTGCCCAATAGCCGCCTGCTCCAGCACACAGTAGTCAATTACGGACGCCAGCTGAAGAAAGCCAAGGAAGCCTTTCGCTTTAATACCCGCACCCATTTGACGGAGTTGACCGGGCTCAGAGCCAGGAACCTGCGCGAGCTGGCTGACTATCTGAAAAAAGCTCCGGACTCAGTGGTGTACTTCCATACACACCACTTTCTGGAAGAGCAACATTATCTGAGGTCTGAACCATCTAACGATTTTGCTCTCTGGGTAGCTGATGCCCTGGGTGATGAGGTGATGGGAGAAAGGCTGGCGGCGGTTGATACATTTGCCTTCCCCACCATGGGGGCGCTGAGGGAAAGACTGGTAGCGATGATAGAAGAATATCTTGCCACTGGTTCTAACTTCAGAGAAGCCATGCCCGGCAGGGAGTTTTATTTCATGAAATCGGTGAGCGTTATTCTACCCACGCCTTACGTTGTTCATGACCTAAGAGAACTGGCTGAGGCATTGCGCAAAATAAGCCTTGGGTCGCTCTATTATCATATCTTTGAGTCCAGGTTAAGGCTGGGGAGAGGTCTTAATGACTTTTCCATCTGGCTACAGGATAGCCTGGGTGAAAAGGAACTGGCAGATGAAATTGCACAGCTTGACCCGTACACTTACACACTGGAGGGACTGCGATCAGCACTGATACAACGTATAGAAAAACACATCAGATAAACCTCGCGGACTATGAGCCGATTGTAGGCAGGAGCGCCCTTGAGGAACTCAGACTGCTTGGTGCCAGATTGTCCGGGAAGGTCATTCAGAACATTAACTCAACCTTTGTCGGCGGTGGCGTGGCAGAGATTCTGACCCGCATGGTGCCACTGCTGACACAACTTGGTGTTGACGCCCGCTGGAACGTCATCAAGGGGAGCAACGAGTTCTTCAGTGTGACCAAGAAATTTCATAATGCTCTTCACGGCAGGCAGGAGAGAATCTCTGCCAGGGACTTTGAAATCTTTATGGAAACCACGCAGAAGAACATTGATGAGATTGAGCTTTATGGGGATGTTATCTTCATCCATGACCCTCAGCCGGCGGGTCTGATTGCCCAGAAAAAGAAAATCGGCAAGAAATGGATATGGCGCTGTCACATTGATATCTCTCACCCGAACAAAGAGGTCTGGAATTTTCTTGAACCTCTAGTAGTGCAGTATGATGCGGCGGTGTTTTCAGCCCCCTCTTTCTCCCGCGAGCTTCCCATACGTCAGTTCCTCATCGCTCCGTCCATTGACCCCCTGAGTGACAAGAACCGGGAGCTACCTCAGCAGACGATTGATGCTGTCCTTGAGAAATATGGGATTCCCAAAGATAAACCCATCATTCTTCAGGTATCACGTTTTGATTATTTGAAGGACCCGGTGGGAGTGATACAGGCTTTTGAGATGGTGCGGAAGAGCATCAATTGCCGTCTTGTTTTCGCCGGTGGAACAGCGGCTGATGACCCTGAATCTGACAAAGTGCTGGCAGAGGTGAAAGAGAGGGCAGGCAATAATCCTGATATCCACGTTCTGCTCATCCCGCCGAACAGTGACATTGAGATTAATGCTCTCCAGAGAGCGGCAACCATTATCGTGCAGAAATCCTTAAGTGAGGGCTTCGGGCTGACGGTAAGCGAGGCATTGTGGAAAGGGAAACCGGTGGTTGCGTCTGCGGTGGGCGGTATTCCTCTCCAGGTGCGGAACAAGTTCACCGGGCTACTATCATACGGTGTTCCCGGCACTGCCTATGACATCAGACAGCTACTCGTCAATCCGGAGTATGCCAGATGGCTGGGCAACAACGGACGTGAACATGTCAGACAGCATTTCCTTATCACACGTCACCTGAAGGACTATATGCTTCTTTTCCTGGCGCTCTATCATCCGGAGGAAGTAATCAGACTGTGATGCGCGGCGTTGGTCTTTCTACATCATGCGGCGGTCATTTGCATTCAGCCGTTCCGTTTTCGGTTGACCTGCTGGTATCTGATGACTATACTATTAAATGACGTGAACGAAAAGCGTATCGGCATTCTGGAGTACCGGAGCGACCGATTTATCAATGATGTTATTGCCCGCCTTCAGGGCATGCCGGTGGAATTCCTTTCTCTCAGTGCTGAGCGGGTTCCCATTCACCGTGACTACCGCGTGGTAATTGACCGGCTCAGTTTCAGCTATCCCTTTTTAAAAGAGGTCCTTAAGAACCTGGCACTCAACGGCACGTATGTCATTAATAACCCCTTCACCGCCACCGCCACCAATAAGCTCGTTGATACCAATGTGGGTAATCGCCTTGGCTTGCCTTTCCCCAGGACAATCATTTTACCTGATAAAGAGGTAATAGAAGAGCTAAAGGAAACAGTGTCACCACCGGACCTTGCCCGTGTGGTGGAGGAAATAAAGCTTCCCTGCATCCTCAAGCCTTTTGACGGGTATGCCTGGCAGGATGTCTATGTGATTAATGCCCTTAGCGAGCTGGAAAACCTCTATCAGGCACTATCTTCCCGGTATGTCTTGATTGTGCAACAATTGATACGGTATAAAGAGTATTTCCGCGTTTTCTGTATCGGTAAACGGGATGTGCTCTTCATTAAATGGACGCCCAAGCCATTTTCCATGGGGCACTATCAGTACTGCGACCAGTCACTTATAGGCGGGGCATATGACAATCTCGTCACCCTGACCATCAAGTTGAACGAGGTGCTTGACCTTGATGTCAACGTGGTTGAGTGGTGTCTGGATGAGGCTGGCAAATGGTGGATTATTGATGCCTTCAATGAGGTGCCGGAGGTCATCCCCGAGGCGCTTCCTCCCGAGTATTACGCCTGGATAGTAGACAAGTTTTCTGCCTGCGTCCGCGACAAGTTTAACTCTGAGCAGAAGAATCGTATCCTCTTCATATCTTAGCCTTAACGGGGAGGGTGTTTCATAGAGCGCTATATTTGCATCCATGGGCATTTTTATCAGCCGCCGCGTGAAAACGCCTGGCTTGAGGCAGTGGAGCTTCAGCGTTCTGCTTACCCCTATCATGACTGGAACGAGCTCGTTACTGCAGAGTGCTACGCACCCAATGCCGCCTCTCGCATCTTGGATAATGAGAAAAAAATTGCGGCTATTGTGAACAACTATGCCCGCATCAGCTTTGACTTTGGTCCCACTCTGCTTTCATGGCTGGAGAAACAGTCACCTAAGGTCTATGAAGCTATACTCAGCGCTGATATTGAAAGCCAGAAGCTGTATTCAGGTCACGGTTCAGCACTGGCGCAAGCCTACAATCATATGATAATGCCCCTGGCAAACCGGCGGGATAAGTATACGCAGATACTCTGGGGGATTAGCGATTTTAAGCGCCGCTTCAGGCGTGAGCCAGAGGGAATGTGGCTTCCTGAGACTGCGGTTGACCTGGAGACACTGGAAATTATGGCTGAGCTGGGCATTAAGTTCACCATTCTTGCCCCGCATCAGGCAAAGCGGGTGAGGAAAATCGGCGAGGATAAATGGGAAGATGTGAGCGGAGCCCGGATTGACCCTACCAGGGCATACCAGGTGAGATTACCCTCAGACAGAGCCCTTAATCTGTTCTTTTATGACGGTCCGGCATCTCGTGCGGTTGCTTTTGAAGGTCTGCTTAGCAAAGGCGAAAACTTTGCCAGCCGTCTGACCGGATTGTTCTTTGACCAGCGCACCTGGTCTCAGCTGGTTCACATCGCTACTGATGGTGAAAGCTATGGTCATCATCACCGTTTCGGCGATATGGCACTGGCATACGCCATCAACCATATTGAGGCTAACAAGCTGGCAAAGATAACCAACTACGGCGAGTATCTGGAAAAGAATCCCCCCACCCATGAGGTTGAGATTTTTGAAAATACATCGTGGAGCTGTTCTCATGGCATAGAGCGCTGGCGGAGCGACTGCGGCTGTAACTCCGGGGGAAACCCCGGCTGGCATCAGGCGTGGCGGGCACCTCTGCGTGCCGCACTGGATTGGCTGAGAGACACCCTGGCACCAAAGTATGAAAAAGAAGCGGCAAAGTACGTGAAAGACCCGTGGTCAGCCAGAAATGACTACATAGATGTCATATTGGAGCGGTCAGACAAGAGTCTCCGGCGCTTTTTTGAGAAGCACGCCGCCGGGGAATTATCTGAGGCAGATACTATCCGCGCGCTGAAGCTGTTTGAGCTCCAGCGACATGCCATGCTGATGTATACCAGCTGTGGCTGGTTCTTTGATGATATCTCCGGCATTGAAACGGTTCAGGTTATTCAATATGCCGGGCGGGCAGTCCAGCTGGCAGAAGAGCTCTTTGGCAATGATACTGAAGGGCATTTTCTTAGTTTGCTTGAGGCGGCAAAGAGTAACGTGAAAGAGCATGGCAATGGACGGCGCATCTATGAAAAGTGGGTCAAGCGAGGAATGGTTGACCTGACCAAGGTTGCCGCTCACTATGCCATAAGCTCACTCTTTGAAAAGTACAAGGACAGGGCTAAAATCTATTGCTACAGCATTGATGTTCAGGACTATCAGACTGTTGATTGTGGAAAGGCAAAAGTAGCGGTGGGCAAGGTTAAGGTTACCTCAGATATAACCAGAGAGTCAGATACGCTTAGCTTCGGTGTCATTCATTTTGGAGACCATAACGTCAATGCTGGTGTAAGGCACTTTATGGGCGACGAACCGTACCAGAGGATGGTGCAGGAGACTATGCAAGCCTGTTCTACCGCTGATTTCCCGGAGGTGATAAGGCTTCTTGATAAACATTTTGGCACCCCCACCTATTCCCTGAACTCCCTCTTCCATGATGAACGTTTGAAAATCCTGGACAGGATTCTTGAGTCAACCCTGTCTCAGGTGGAACTGGCATACCGCCAACTGTATGATGCCCATTATCCGCTGATGCGTTTCCTCACTGAGGGGGAACATTCATTACCCAAAGCGCTGGAGTCAACTGCTGAGTTCATTGTGAACATTGACCTCCGCCGGGCGCTTACCGCCGAGGTATTAAATCCTGATGAGGTGAAAAGGCTGCTGGGGGAAGCGAACTTATGGCGGATTGCCCTTGATGCTAGCGGGCTGAGCTACGAGTTCCAGCGCTCCATTGAGAAAAAGATGGCTGACTTTGCGCAGAATCCTCAGGACATGGCTAAGTTAAAAGAAGTGGCGTCTGCCATTGAGCTGGCGGAGTCTTTACCATTCTCAATAGACCTGTGGCAAGTCCAAAACATGTATTACGTGATGCTGAAAACAGTCTTCAGTGAATATCAAGAAAAAGCCGGCAAGCAGAAGAAAGCCCAGGAATGGGTGGCGCAGTTTGCCCTCCTTGGAGAAAAGCTGGCGATACGAGTCCCCGGGGCAGATTTAAGTGGCGGTATTACACCTGGCAGTTATTGACTTACTCACTCATTAGCTCTAGGATATAAAGGTTGCCTGTTCCTCCCAGTTTTCACGTGATATGGTTAATGACACTTTTATTGATGAGTTAGTAGAGTCCGTTAGGAGAGGGGTAGCTGAACGCAAGCGCTTGCCCGTATCTGTCTATCGTCTCCAGTTTAACCGTTCCTTTACCTTCCGTGATGCCAGCAAGGTTGTTCCTTACTTGTATGAGCTTGGCATCACGGACTGTTACGCATCTCCCTATCTGAGAGCCCGTTCCGGGAGTATGCACGGATATGATATCTCTGACCACAATGCCATTAACCCGGAGATTGGTTCCAGGAAAGATTTTAACCATTTTGTCAGTCAGCTCCAGAAATTCACCATGGGACAGATATTAGACTTCATCCCGAACCATATGGGCATCTTTGACAATCCCCGCTGGCAGGATATCCTGAAAAACGGACCAAGCTCGTTTCATTCCCGTTTTTTTGACATTGACTGGGAGCCAATCAAGCCAGAACTGCATCAAAAGGTCCTCCTGCCAATTCTTGAAGACCTTTATGGCGTGGTGCTGGAAAAAGGGATGCTTGTGCTCACTTTTGAGGAGGGTGCGTTTGCCATCAAGTATCACAATCATAGCCTTCCCATTGACCCCAAGACTGCTGTAACAGTGCTTGATTCGTGTTTGAGCACGCTCCAATCAGTTCTTGGCACGGAAAATGCTGATTATCTGGAGTTACAGAGTATCGTTACTGCCTGCAAAAACCTGCCGGAGCGCCATGAGACCACCCCGGAGAAGAGTGCGGAAAGGCATCGTGAAGGAGAAATTATAGAGAGGCGCCTGTGGGGACTTTATCAGAAAAACGAGGAAATCAAGAAAGCGATTGACGCTGAGGTGAAGATTCTTAATGGCAAAGTGGGGGACAGCTACAGCTTCAGCCGTCTCCACAACCTGTTAGAAGCGCAGGCATATCGTCTCAGTTACTGGAGGGTTGCGGCAGAAGAGATTAATTACCGCCGGTTTTTTGACATCAATGAGCTTGTGGCACTCAGGATGCAGGACCCTGTGGTCTTCAGTGAGACCCACCGTCTACTGAGAGAGCTCCTGGTAACAGGAGCAATAACCGGTGTCAGGATTGACCATGTAGATGGTCTTTTCAACCCGGAAAGCTACCTCTGGCGGCTGCAAAAAGCGGCATGGGTTGACCTCTGCCTGCGCAAAGCTGAGCTTGATATCCAATTCCCCAAGGCTGACCGTGCGGAGCTGGAAGAAAAACTGTCCCAACGTTTTGACCAGGAAAGAGCCAGTAATCCTGCTTCACCAGCGATAAGACCCGTCTTTGTCGTCGTGGAGAAGATTCTGAGTGAAAAAGAAGCTCTGCGGGACAGCTGGCCCATAGATGGTACTACCGGTTATGAGTTCATGATTGCACTGAACCAGATTTTCATTGATAGAAGCCATCAGGGAGCCATGCTGGATACTTACCGCTGGTTCACCCATAACATGACGGATTTCCCGGATATTGTCTACCACTGTAAGAATCTGGTCATGAGAACCACCATGTCTGCTGAAATCAACATTCTGGCTCACCAGTTGAGCAAGCTGGCGGAAAAGAGATGGCAGTACCGTGATTTCACGCTGAACAGCTTGCGAGATGCCATACGCGAAGTCATCGCCTGTTTTCCGGTTTATCGCACGTACATCAATGCCTATGAGGACACTGTTGATGAAAGTGACCAGGCTGTCATCAATAATGCCATTTTTGAAGCAAAGAAACGCAATCCGGCAGTGAGCTCCGCCATCTTTGACTTTGTCAGAAACACGCTTTTGCTCCAGTACCCTCCCGGTCTCAGCGATGAAGCTCTCAATGACCAGCGTGCTTTCGTGATGCGCTTCCAGCAGTTTACCGGTCCCGTGATGGCAAAAGGCATGGAAGATACCGCTTTCTATCTCTATAATCCGCTGGCATCTCTTTGTGAGGTGGGAGGTTACCCGCAGAGATTTGGCACCTCCGTGGAAGAATTTCAGCGTCATAATCTCATCAAGCACAGAACCAGACCCCACTCATTTATCGCCACTTCCTCTCATGATTCCAAGCGGAGTGAGGACGTCCGCGCCCGGATTAACGTACTGTCAGAGATGCCCAGAGAATGGCGCGCCGCTCTGGCACGCTGGAGCCGGATGAACCGGAGTAAGAAGATTGCGGTGAACAGTGATATCATCCCAGATGGCAATGAGGAATATCTCATCTATCAGACACTGCTGGGGACATATCCCTGGGAGGATATCACTAAAGAAGAACAGGCGTCTTACCTTGAGAGAATCCAGACTTATATGCTCAAAGCAGTAAGAGAAGCCAAGGTTCATACCAGCTGGGTCAGCCCTAACACTGCTTACGAGCAGGGTATCAGCCAATTTATCGCGGCAATCTTGGAACCGTCAGAGTCAAATGCCTTCCTTTCCGATTTTAAGAATTTCAACCGGGTGATAGTTACCTGCGGCTGGTATAATTCACTCTCTCAAGTTGTCATCAAACTGTTTTCCCCGGGAACGCCGGACATTTATCAGGGTAATGAAATATGGACCTACAATCTCACTGACCCGGACAACCGCCGTCCGGTGGATTTTTCCTATTGCGCAAATCTTCTCAAGCAAATAAAGAAAATGATGTTAGCTTACCGTCAGGTGGACGTGGCGAAAAAGCTGCTGGCTGGAGCCGGGGACGGGCGCATAAAACTTTATGTCACCTGGAAATCCCTCACCTACCGCCGTACCAATGCCGAGCTCTTTAATGAAGGCTCTTATATTCCTTTGAAAGTCGCGGGCACAAAGAAGAATCACGTCTGTGCCTTTGCCTGGAAAAGAGGCAAGCGGGAGCTGATTGTAATTGCGCCCAGGCTAATAGCAGGGCTGACCCGCAATGGCGCTAAGCCGCCATTGGGCATTGAAGCGTGGGGGGATACTCATATCATCCTGCCACACAATCTAACCGGGGAGAACTTTAAAAATCTCTACACCGGTGAGACGGTTACCACCGGGCACCGCGAGAGGGGGGCTGACATCCTGCTGGCGGACGCACTGAAAGTGTTCCCGGTAGCCGCGCTTGAGCTCATTTCAGACTAAAAGTAGCGCTCAGAACCGCGGAAAAGGGGATGCGTCTTTTTCAGGAGTTTCTGATAGAGGCTTTTATATTCGTGGGCGGAACGTTCCCAGGAAAACTCTGCCGCCATCGCATTTTTTATTAGCGCCCGCCAGGTATCTTTTTCCAGGAAGACAGCAAGAGCCTGGTCGCAAGCATTTAGCAGGCTGATTTCATCGTATCCTTCAAAAGTGAAACCATTTCCTTTTCCCGTCTTCGGGTCAAACTGCTGAACGGTATCTTTCAGTCCACCAGTAGCCCGAACAACAGGGATAGTCCCGTACTTGAGGCCGTACACCTGGGTCAGCCCGCCCGGTTCATAACGGGAAGGCATGAGAAACATATCTGAACCGGCGATGACCTTGTGTGCGAGGGGTTCACTGAAAGCTATCTGGACTCCTGCCTTGCCGGGGTAGGCGGCTGGAATCTTGCTGAAGAAGTCCTGGTAACGGCTTTCTCCGGTGCCCAGGATAACGAGTTGTATATCTCTTTCAAGAAGCGTGTCAATCGCTTTTTCCAGGAGGTCAAACCCCTTTTGCGATGTTAGGCGGGACACCATACCGATGACGGGGACTTCTGGCAAGGGCGGAAGGTTAAAAATCTGCTGGAGGTCAGCTTTACAGATTCGCTTTCCTGAGAGGTCTGACTGGTGGTAGTTCTGACTGATGAGCGTGTCCGTTTCCGGGTTCCACTGGTTGTAGTCTGCACCGTTAAGAATGCCGATGAGGTCAGCCGCTCTCTCTTGAAGGACTCCCTCCAGCCCGAAGCCCTGTTCCGCTGTTTTAATCTCCTCAGCGTAGGTGGGGCTGACGGTGGTGATGGTGTCCGCAAAAACAAGCCCACCTTTGAGAAAGTTGATTTTGCCATAAAACTCTAGAAAACGGGGAGTGAAGAAGCTCCAATCCAGTTTCAGGAGGTGCCAGTCCAGATGCCAGAAGATGCCCTGGTAACCCAGATTATGGATGGTGAAGACGGTCTTTGTTGAGCAGAGCTCCGGGTAAAGATATGGCTGTGTTTTCAGAAAAGCTATTGCCAGTGCGGACTGCCAGTCATGAGCATGGAGAATATCAGGGGGGTCCAGTTTCAGAACTTCAAGGACAGCACGGGAAAAAAAGACGAACCGTTCTGCATTATCAGGGTAGTCCCCTTTCGGTGTGCTGTAGGGTGGCTCGCGGTCAAAGTAACGGTCATGCCGGATAAAATAGACCGGGATAGAACCATTGATAGTAGTTCTTAGTAAGCACCCTTCTTCTTCCCGGTTTGACACTGGCGCTACAATGCGCATGCCGGTGTCTTCCAGATTGAAGTTTCCCTGAAGCACGGAACGGTGTGCTGGCATGATGAGAGTGAGCTTTATGCCAAGCTTTGCCAGCGCTTTTGGCAGTGAACCCAGCACATCAGCCAGCCCCCCGGTCTTGGCAAAGGGGGCGATTTCCGGGGAAGCCATGGTCACCTTTAGACTCAGAGAAGACCGGTCACTGTTGTTGGTTGCAGGAGTTTGCTTCATCCCTCGGCCGCTCTTGATATTAGCTATTGACTCTATTATATCCCTTTCCCCGTCTTTTGTCTCAAAGGGGATTTCAAACTGATACTATTGACAAATATCAGATGAAACCATACCATAAGTAGGGCGGTGTAAGTCAAGCAGAAGCTTGCCATGCTCAAGCGTGATGAAAATACGCCAGGAGGAGGTGAACCTGATGCCGGTAAAAACGTTGGTGATAATCATGGCAGGTGGTGCGGGAGAACGGCTGCAACCTCTGACCAGAGAGCGTTCCAAGGCTTCTGTGCCTTTTGGTGGCAAGTTCCGTCTCATTGACTTCACCCTGAGCAATTGCATTAACTCGGGACTGCGGCAAATCTTTGTCCTAACCCAGTACCGCTCTGAGTCCCTCAGTCGCCATATCCAAGAAGGATGGGGTATTTCCAGCGCCGGGCTGGGAGATTTCGTCTATTGTATACCAGCCCAGCAGAAGATAGGTGCCGTCTGGTACCGCGGCACTGCTGATGCTGTCCGCCAGAATCTGAATCTGGTGAGAGATGAATTTGACTACGTGCTGATACTCTCCGGCGACCACATCTATAAAATGAACTACGCTCAGCTTTTATCATATCACCGGGCAAGGAAGGCTTGCATGACCCTGTCTGCCGTCAGGGCAAGGAAAACTGAAGCGGCAGGTAGACTTGGCGTGCTGGAAGTGGACAGTAAATTCCGGCTCGTGGGCTTTGAAGAAAAGCCGGCTGAGCCTAAGACCATACCCGGTTCTCCGGACTACGTCCTGGCTTCAATGGGCATCTACCTTTTTAACACCAGCGTCCTGAGAGAGGTCTTGAAAGGAAAAGAGGAGGACTTCGGCAAGCATATTATTCCCAAGATGATTAAGAAATACAAGAGTATTTATGTCTATGACTTTGAGAAAGAGAACCGGATAGAGGATGTGGTCACTGAAGTGGTGCACGGCGTCCGGGAGAAGATACTGGTGGAACGGACTTCAGATTCTTCTTACTGGAAGGATGTAGGTACAATTGATTCCTATTACGAGGCAAGCATGGACCTGGTGGGTGTGGCTCCCATGTTTAACCTGTACGGAGAAAAATGGGCTTTCCGCACCTATCACCGCATTATGCCCCCCACCAAATGTATTCTGGGAGGAAGAATTCTGGAATCACTGGTGTCAGATGGCTGTATCATCAGCGGCGGCACCGTATATAATTCCATCCTTTCTCCGGGCGTAATAGTAGAAAGAGATGCGGTGGTGGAACATTCCATTATCTTTGACGATACTATCATTGAGCCGGGAGCCCGCGTCAGGCGCGCTATTCTTGACAAACAGGTGAGAGTTCACGCCGGTGTCACTCTCGGCTATGACCATGAAGAAGACAAGCGCCGCGGCTGTTCCATTTCGCCTTCGGGCATAGTCGTCGCGCCCAAAAAGATGGAGATAAAGCGGACGGGGCAGTCACTCTTATAGCTTCAGAACTGACTGAGCCTTGACAAACCGGGTTAAGTGGACTACTATGCACCTAGCGTGCTCCCATGAAGAATTGCCTCAAGTTTCCTGAGTTCTTCTTGTGGGACACGCTTGCTTTTACTCAAACATCTTAAAGTAAGGAGTTAAAAGATGGCCATATCAAAATTCGCCGGCAAAGCCCAGACCGTGCTCGGACTCATCAATCCTGGTGACCTGGGGATTACCCTGCCTCACGAACATCTCTTTATTTCACACGGCGCGGCTAACTTCGTGGAACCACCTGCTGCCAGTGATAAGCACTTCGCCTACCAGCCAGTGAGCATTGAAATCCTGAACTGGCTATACCATCATCCCTCAAATAACCTTGACAATATGAACATGCTAGATGAGCAGGAAGCCATTGAAGAGGCGATGCTTTTCAAAAAAGCTGGTGGCAATACCATTGTTGATGTAACCAATGTGGGCATCGGGCGCGACCCGCTGGCGCTTGCCCGCATCTCAAGAGCTACCGGGCTTAACATCATCATGGGCTCCGGCCATTACCTGGCGGGCAGTCATCCCAAAGACTTGGCGGAGAAATCAGAGGAAGAGATTGCAGAAGAGATTGTCCGGGATATAACGGAAGGCGCTCAGGGCACGACCATCCGCGCGGGACTCATCGGTGAGATAGGCTGTTCCTACCCGATGCATCAGAATGAGAAAAAAGCTCTGCGCGCGGCCGCCCTGGCTCAAAAAATGACCGGCGCGCCGCTCAGTGTGCATCCGGGTAGGAAAAACAATATCGGTGCGCTGGAAGCCATTGACGTCTTAGATAAAGCAGGCGCTGACCTTCAGCGGGTCATCATCTGTCACATTGATAACCGCGTCCGCGACCACAAGGCGCGCGTGGAGATTGGCAAGACAGGCTGTTACCTTGAGTATGACGTCTTCGGCTGGGAAGGTTATGTGCCAATGACTCTTTACAAAGGCTCCGGCATTTACCTTACCAATGATGCCGGGCGCGTGGATGAAATTATGCGTCTTATTGATGAGGGTTTCCTCAAGCAGATTCTCATCTCGCAGGATATCTGTTTCAAATGCTGGCGGGTGAAATATGGCGGCAGAGGCTATGCCCATATCTTGAACTATGCCGTGCCGCTGATGCGGGACAAAGGCATGACCCAGAAGCAGATAGATACTATCATGATTGAAAACCCCAGACGGATTTTCACTTTTGTTTAGTAAAATAATTAATTAAAAGAGAAAGGCGGTAGAAACATGGAAAGAATAGGATTTATTGGACTCGGGCTCATGGGCAAAGGGATGGCGCTTAACCTGGTTAAGGCTAAGTATCCGCTCACCGTCTATGACATCAATCCTCAACCGGTGAAGGAACTGGTCTCCGCCGGGGCAACTGCTGCCAGTTCCCCTAAAGAAGTAGCGGAAAAATCAGAGGTAGTCATCACCATGCTTACCTCTTCTCCTCATGTTGAGCAGGTGATGTTCGGTCCCAGTGGTATCCTTGCCGGCTTGAAAAAGGGCAACACGATTATTGATATGAGCACCATAGACCCGATGGTAACCCGCAAGGTGGCTGCCGCCGCGTCTGAAAAAGGGATTGAGATGATAGATGCGCCGGTAAGCGGCGCTCCTCCCAAAGCGGCTGATGGCACCTTATCCATCATGGTAGGCGGCAAAAAAGAAGTCTTTGAGAAATGCAAGCCCATCCTTGATGTCATGGGCAAGAAAATCTTCCACGTGGGCGATGTCGGTATGGGTGAAGTGGTGAAGCTGGCAAACAACCTTATGGCAGCACTGGCAGGTATGGGTGTCTTTGAAGGTTTCCTCTTCGGCACCCGGCTGGGCGCTGACCCCAGGGTGCTGTATGAAGTGGCCACCGCCAGCTCTGGCAATAGCTGGGTATTGCAGACGCGGGTGCCTGTCCCGGGAGTACTCCCTGATAGCCCGGCGAACAAAGACTTCGCTCCCGGGTTCACTGTTGACCTGATGGTAAAGGACCTGGGTCTTATTCTGTCTGCCGCAGAAGCCAATAAGATTCCCCTGCTGGGGGCCACCCTTATCCATCAGCTTCTTGAGGCGACCCAAGCCGC
>DAOTYE010000006.1:0-2669 GCA_034434915.1 Dehalococcoidales bacterium | reverse complement strand
CAAGAATTTGGAGCGTTGGCGTAGTCATCGCCATCCTGGTCAGCCTGCTCGTGGCGGCTCTCCCGGCTTCCGCTAATGAGCTCGCCTGGTCCAGATACGATGACCCGACCAATGTCACCAATAAGATTCTGGCAGCCAGCGACGTCACTGACATCGCCGTTGCCAGTGATGGTCAGACGATATACGTCGCTGATACCCAAAGCAATCGCTTATTCAAGTCCACCAACGGCGGCAAGACCTTCAGCCAGGTGACCATTCCTGCTACTCTCGCTTTCGCCAGTGTTGACATGGTCGCCGTTGCGCCGGACAACAAGGACGTCATCGTAGTTGTTGATGCTACCGCCACTACCATCAAAGCTGCGGTTTCCACCAACGGTGGCTCCAGCTTCAGCAACATCAATTTCCCGAACGGCGCCGCCGCCGGTCAGGCTAACCTCGTCTACGATGTCGCCATCTCAAGCCTGGACGGCAGCAAGCGCTACATCGCTTTCGCAGGTGCCGCGACTTCACCAATCGGTGACAATGACAACCCCAGACTGCTCTACTTTGACCTCGGCTCCGCAGTCCCGGCGTGGGTTGACGCCATATTCAATGCTAACTGGAACGCCGGTGGCGGTCTCGGTGCCGGCTTCGGCGCCGCTGAGGCGGAAATTGACTCCATCCGCGCCGTCGCCTTCTCCCCGTACTTCTCCTCTGACCTGACCGCGGTCTGCGTCTCCGAGCAGTTTGGCGGCGTCGCTGGTCAGACGGCAGCGATGAAATTCCATATCCTGAGCTTCAACCAGAAGAAGTGGGATGCCACTGCCGGCTTTACCGGTTATCCCGTTACCGTCAAATCCGCTTCCGCAGTCGCAGCCGCCTTCACCGTGGACAAGGCTGCCATCTCCCTTGACCCGGCATACCTCGGCGGTGATGATTCTCTCCGCGTCGCCTTTGTCGCCGCCAGCATCACTGATGCCGCCGGTGAAAGAGGCGGTCTGTGGAGACTCAAGGACACTTCTCTCAAACAGCTGGTTCAGGACGTTGCCATGTGGAGCGTCGCCTGGAACGGCACCAACTTGGTTGCCGGTCCCAGGGCAAGCAACGCCATCCGCCGCAGTGCTGATGCCATGTCCACTGACCCCACCGTCAGCTCTGCCTCTTCCCTGAAGCGTCCAGGTCTTGACGCAGCACTCGTCAATGAAGATACTGTTGTCGCCTGGGCAGGCAGTAACGTTGTCGCTGGCGTCAGCGGCAATGAGAGCTCCTTCGCCATCTCCGCGGACAACGGCGCCACCTTTGACGAATATGCCCTCATTGATACTGCCTGGACTACCGTCGCTGACTTCTGGGTATCTGCTGATGGCTCCATGGTCTATGTCATGACCAATGACACCGTGGACAGCAGTCTCTGGCGGAAATCCGGCTCTGACTGGGCAAGAGTCTGGGTCATGGCTGGTACCGGTACTGCTGGCTACATCGTCCGCGGTGCTATGGACAACAAAGATGTCCTTTACATCGCTGACGCGAACGTCGGCGCCGGCGCTGGCGGCACCAACATGTGGTTCACGGAAAACGGCGGCGGCAGATGGTTCCCGCGCGCCAGCCGCTACAATATCCAGGACCTGGCGGTTGAGAGCATTGATACCGCCTACGTGGCTCAGGATGGTCAGAACTCGGTTAGCAAGACCACCAACAAGGGCTTCACCTGGGGCGATGCCAAGAGCACCAGCCTCTCCGGCGGTGATACCTGCTACTCCATCGTCAGCATTGCCAAGGACCAGCTCATTGTCGGTGGTTTCCTGGGCTACATCTCCTACTCCGTTGACGGCAATGCGAGCTGGACCAATATCACCGCCCAGCTCCATGCTGGTGCCTTCCCGGCAATCGCCACGGCTAAGACCCTTGCTTCCGGTGACTACATCTATGCCGGCACCCTCGGCAACGATGTCGTCCAGCGGTGGCAGATTGGCACCAGCACCTCATGGTACACCATTGCCGCGCTGGGTACTGCTACCAGCACAGCTCCGGTAACGAGGGGTATTGGCTACTCTGAGGACACCCTCTATGTCATGTTCTCAGACGGCGCTACTGACATGACCGTCGGGCGCACCATGAACCCCACCGCCACCACCGCCACCTGGAGCTACACGGCTCTTGACGGTGCTAACTTCCCTGTCATTGCGCCCAACGCCATGCGCCTGAGCACGGGCTCCACCACCATCTGGTACTATGAAGCCGCCACCGTCAATCTTGACTGCCGTGTCTATACTGACAGCCTGAATACGGTCAAGCCGGTGGTCTCTGCCCCGTCAACCGTCAAGACCAACCCGGCAAGCGGCGTCCCGTACAACGTCACCTTCTCCTGGGCGCGCCCGCATGGTGCCACCACTGTTGCCACCTCCTACCGCCTGCAGGTGGCTGACAACGAGGCATTCAACGGACCCGTCTTCAATGCCATTGTCGTGGCTGCCTCCACGTCTGCCGACCTGGCTGCGAGTGTGGCAACCGGCGCGATGCCCGGCACCAAGTACTACTACAGGCTGAGAGTGGACACGAACGCTCCGCTCCATAGCAACTGGTCCGCTACGGGTTCGTTCACGGTAGAGCCGCTGGAGAAGATTCCGACCGAAATCGTGAATCCTCAGCCGCCGGTAACCATCCCGCCGGCTCCAACCCCGACTCTCACC
>DAOTYE010000005.1:0-5737 GCA_034434915.1 Dehalococcoidales bacterium | reverse complement strand
CATAGACCGCGCCGGCATAAAACGCCTTGAGGACATACTCAATCACGCTGTAGCCGAATTGACCAGCCATTGCCATCTGACTGCTCAGGTGGCCCGCCCAACCAGCATCACCACCCTCAACCAGAGCAGTGCGCATAGCTCTCAACATAGCTTCCCAGACATAAAATGACCTTATCCAGGAAAAACTCCAGACTAGAAGAATAAAGAAAGCCGGTGCCACAAACCGGTAGTCAATTACTGTGCGCTTTATTCTGCCTGACAGACCGTAAAGCCACGGCGGCGCCCAAAAAGTACCAACCACAATGAGGAGAGCAAAAGCAGAGATAACATGGAACGGCGGCAGGAGAAAAAGCATTATCACAAGGAGAAATGTAATTTGCAGTCTCAACGGTTCATCTGCAGACGATTCTCTAACATAGAGCAATACTGCCAGGGGCCAGATGAGATTAGCCAGGGAGTTTGGGTCCGCATAGACTGAGCCTACGCTAATCCCGGAAAGCAACAAAACGCCTGCAGTCGTCGCCAGCACGATTGAGCCAGACCTGGACAATAAAGCTTGAGAGAAAAGATAAACCAGGAGAATATAGAGCATATTGAAAAAGACCGGTAAAAGACTGAAAAGCCTTTCAGGTGAAATACCGCTAACGAGTGAAAGCTGGGCAATGTAAATATGGGTAACGGGATAGATATTCTCTCTAAATGTCTGACCATTTAGAATGACATTACGCACGAACGCCAGATGGGTTACGCTATCAGCCTTGCCGTAAAAAGCATATCCGCGGAAAATGTGAATGGAAAGGAGCGTAATGAAGCTGAAGGAAAGGAGCAAAAGCCCCGTTTTCCACTGGTAACTGTCTGCCTCTGCGCCGCCGGTAAACCAGTAAAGGATAATACCAATCCCGGATAGCATACCCGCCAGCAGAACCACCCACACGACAAAAGGAGTTGCAGTATAAATTGATATCTCATAGCCGTCTGCCGGTGCGCTACGTGCTATGAGGATGGCAGTGGTAAGAGCTATGAAACTGGAAATGCTGACTATTTTAATAATGCGTCCGGACATCACTATTCAACCTGCAAAAAAGACAGTGCTTCTCTGCACCTGGCTACTGATTTTTCATAGCTGTATTCTTGCATAATATACCGGCGGGCATTATCAGAAATCTTTTCCAGGTCAGGATGCTTCAGGATTTTCAGCAGGGTGGCCGCTATGGTTGCCGGGGAATTATCCGCCAGAAGAAAGCCCGTTTCCCTGTCTTTTATCAGGTCTGGTATGCCACCCACGGCAGTTGCCACCGGGACAGCTCCACACGCCATCGCCTGCTGGAGGACTGCCGGGAGCCCTTCTTCATAAGATGCCAGGATAAAGATTTTTAGCTCGTTCAGTCTGAGCGGGAACTCTTCAGCCGGAATCCAGTTATCCAGCCGGACCTTGGAAGAAACCCCGCCTTTCTCAAGCTCTGCTTTAATCATCCGGCGCTCATCTGGTGAACCCGGTCCGGCGATGACGAACTCAACATCATTCCATTCTCTGAGCACTAAAGGTATTGCCCGGGCGAAGTTCAAAGCACCTTTTCTGGGTCCGAGACCGCCGATGTGCCCGACCACGTTTTTCCTTTCTTTGAAAGGCGTTATTATCCGAAACACATTATCATCAATGAATTGTGCGCCGCTGACAGTTATCTTATGCCTGTACCTTTCCAGCGCCATGGCAGTGATGGCAGTTGGAGAAAGCACATTGATGCGGTCAGCAAGGCGAAAGCTGATACCCTCAATAATTCGGAAAATCGGCACGAGGACACCACCCATCCAGCCATACTCTATCTTGCTGAAGTTTGAGTGCCGCCCGACGACAAACCTGACCGTCTTTTTGCCCAGCAGTTTGGCAAACACCATGGGCAGAAGATACAAGTCACTGCCGATATGAAAAAACACCGCCTTTATCTCACCGGCTACTCTTAATAAGTGTCTGCAGATTTTGATTTGAATCCACAGCAGGCGGAGAGTCCGGAGAATGATTGACTTCATAGCGGTATCGGCTACGGCTATTTTCAGAATGTGTAGTTTCTTATTTTCCGTTTCTGGAAAACCATCAGTAATAAAGTAAATGTTTCCCACCAGTGAGCCAATAAGGG
This sequence comes from Dehalococcoidales bacterium, assembly GCA_034434915.1. GTDB lineage: Bacteria > Chloroflexota > Dehalococcoidia > Dehalococcoidales > RBG-16-60-22 > DAOTYE01. Next base: position 3,602 of record DAOTYE010000005.1, on the reverse strand, counting down.
CAAGGTAATTTTTAAGAATGGATATACCACCCTTGCTCAGAGGCTGGGTAACGAGAGCAAGATTGACTTTGTCGGGAGACTCAGCGCTCATCAGCGCTCCATCCTGCTATCATCTCTGCCGCTTCCAGCACCGTGGTAGCCACGGCATCTGCCTTCAGCAAGTTTGCCTCTACTTCAGATAGAGAGCGCGCCACGAGAACTGTCCGGCAGCCTGCCGACTTGCCCAAGCCAATATCCGCGGCAGAGTTCCCCACCACAAAAGAACGAGCCAAGTCAATATCATGCTCTCTGGCTGCCCGGAGCACCATTTCCGGCTTTGGCTTGCGGCATTCACAGTGGTCATCAGGATGATGCGGGCAATAGTAAACAGCATCAAGTTTGGCACCTTTAGCTCCCAGCTCTCCGACCATTTTTTCATGAATGCGCCGCAGAGCTTCCTCGGTGAAATAACCCCGCCCCACACCTGATTGATTGGTGATAACAATCACTTTGAACCCGTGCTTTCGCAATAGCTTTATTGCGTCCGCAGTCTCCGGGAAAAGATGAAAGTCTTCCGGACGCGAACAATAGACCACGTCTATCGCCATCGTGCCGTCACGGTCTAAAAAGACTGCCTTACTTGCCATGTGCTATTCTCTCTCCCACGAGACAGGAAATAACGTGAGCCAGGACCATGTGGACATCTTCAACCTGACGGTAGTCCTTCTTTGACAGAACAATCGCCTTGTCTGCCAATGCCTTGAGTCTGCCGCCGCCAAAGCCCACCAGCCCGATGGTGATTGCCCCTTTTTCCCTGGCATACTCAATAGCTTTAAGGACGTTGAGCGAGTTTCCTGAAGCGCTGATGCCAATGACGACATCTCCGGGCTCCAACTGGTCAGTAAGTTGCTCACTAAAGATTGAGGCATAGTCCTTGTCGTTTGCCAGGGAAGTAATGAGGGCGACACTATCAGTCAGACAGACCGCCCTGATGCGCGGCTTGTTTTCCCTGCCCGTACCTATCTGTAAATCCCGGGCAAAGTGTGAGGCGGTAGTGGCGCTACCACCATTGCCCATGACGAAGATTCTCTTCCGTCTTACCCAGGCGTTAACTATTATGTCAACTATTTCTTCCACCTGTTCTGCGGATACCTCGCTCAGGCTTTCTTTGACACCTGCGATATATTCCTGTACCATAACTGCCTCCGCAATTCAAACCATGTAGATGACTTTGCTACCTTCGGGTTCAAATTCAAACTCCAGCTCGCGCCAGTCGCCCAGCATTTTCCTTACCTCATCCCGCTTCTCCGGCGGGCAATAAAGGAGCAGAAAACCTCCCCCACCCGCACCCAGAATCTTGCCACCAGTGGCGCCCGCCTTGAGCGCCTTTTCATAGCTTTCATCTATGCGGTCGTTGCTGATGCCGCTGGCAAGACCTTTCTTAAGTTGCCAGCCCTCACGCAAAACATCGCCGATGATGTCCGGTGAAGCATCATGGTCCAGTTTTTGCTTCAAATCCAGTGCCATATCACGCAGTCTAATTAATGATGCCATCACACCGCGCTTACTGATGTTCTCTTTCTGCTCATGAAGGATGTGACGCGCTTCCCGCACATCACCGGTATACAGCATGAGCAAATTCTGCTTCAGCGCTGACTTTTTTGCCTCTGACCAGGCTATTGGCTCAGTATTTACAGACTCATCCGGATTGAACTGGATGAAACGGAAACCGCCATACGCCGCAATATACTGGTCCTGCTTACCCACCGGCTCACCGAGGATATCAATTTCAATACGACAGGCTTCCTGCGCCAGCTCCTCAGCTGATTTTGAAAAGCCTTTCAGAGCATAGAGTGCGTTGAGCAGACCCACGGTGAAGCTACCGGAAGAACCCAGTCCTGCTCCGGCATGAACATCAGCGATAGAAGCGATTTCAATTCCCCTGCTTATGCCTGTCAGCTTCAACGCCTCCCTCACCAGAGGATGCTGGATGTCATCCACATTGTCCACAAACTCCGTACGCGCGTAGTAGCTTACACGTATGGCATCAGTGAAGCGCCTGTTGACGATGACATACATGTACTTGTTAATTGCCGTGCTGACTACCGCGCCCGCCTGACGGCGGTAAAAATCCGGGAGGTCAGTCCCGCCGCCGGCGAAGCTGATTCGGAACGGGGTGCGCGTGATAATCACGGTCTTTCCTTCTGAAGATAATTTTCAAACACCTGCCATTGCTCAGGTGTGCCTATGTCATAGAAACGCTGTGCCGTGACATATGCCGCCATCTGTTTTCTTGCTATCAAAATGGGGTAGATGCTTCTCTCCAGGGAAATAGCCTGCCCTTCCGGTATCAGTTCCAGTACCTCACGGCTCAGCACCAGCACACCCGCCTCAACATAGCGCAAATGTGGGTCACCGCCCTGTTTATCATATCTGCTTACGAGCTTGCCGTCCAGTGTCACGTTACTCTTCACACCGGTATCTTCATTGTTGTCATAGACCACCATGAGGGCTTGTTTATCGCTTCGTATGAACGCTCTTTCCACATCACGATAATTAAGCGGGAGATAGGTATCACCGTTCATCACCATAAAATACCTCTGGAGCAAACTCTGAGCCTGTTTCAAAGCCCCCCCGGTGCCCAGGAGCTTTTCTTTTTCTTCACTATACTGTATCCTCATGCTGAGCATCGCCCCATCACCGAAGAAGTCCCGCACCATTCCACCCAGATAGCCGGTGCACAAGACCACATTATCAATGCCTCTATCCTTTAGCATCCTCAGCAGATGAAAGAGAAAGGGCTTGCCATTTACCGGCACCATCACCTTCGGCAATTTTTCTGTGAAAGGCTTCAGTCTGGTGCCGAGCCCGCCCGCCAGAACCACCGCCTGCATGACGTTACCGCTCCCTGACAATCTCCTTAATTGCTTTTTTTACCGCCTCATCAGAGGTGTAGCGCGCCTGCCAGCCCAGTTTCTTCATCTTCTCCACGCTGAGTTTGACCTGAGGCACATCGCCGCGCCAGCCCCTCTCACCACCGGTGAACCTTAACTTAACCCCCTTTAATTCCATTTCCGCCACGAGCATCCGGGCAATTTCTTTCACTTTAGTTTCAGAAGCACAGCCTAAATTGAACACATTGACCACATCCATGGCATTTTTGATTCCAAAAAGCATGCCATCAACGCAGTCATCAACATGAAGGTAAGGTTTGCTCTGCTCACCATCGCCCAGGATTTCCAGCTCTTTTGGATTGCGCCTCAGTTTGTTGGTGAAATCATAGATAACACCATGGGTAAGCCGCGTGCCGACAATGTTGGCGAAGCGGAAAATCCATGCCTGCATACTGAAGCTATGGCAGAAGGCGCTGATAAGACCCTCGCAGGCGAGCTTCCCGGCGCCATAGAGCGAAATGGGCAAGAGCGGACCGAAATCTTCCGGAATAGGAATTGGGGCAGTTTCACCGTAGACCGTGCTGCTGGAGGCAAAGACAAGTTTTTTGATGTTGTTGAGCCGCATCGCTTCCAGGACGTTATAGGTAACGATGGTTTCCTGCCTCAGGTCAAGCCCGGTGTCTTCCAGGCTCCTTCTTACGTCAGGGTTCGCCGCCAGATGGAAAATGA
>DAOTYE010000004.1:0-99322 GCA_034434915.1 Dehalococcoidales bacterium | reverse complement strand
CGCTCGGAGATGTGTATAAGAGACAGGGTGATTCTGGTTGCCGTACGCGCTAAAGATTCGCATTTACTCCAGAAACAAATTGATAGTCTGACCAATCTGGATACAAGGTCGTCTGTGTATATAAGCTGATGGGCTAGGACAACAAATACCATGAAAGGAGACTCATATGAAAGTAGCGATTTATGCTCGGGTATCATCAGAAAAGCAAGACATCGACCTCTCCATCTCAGCCCAGCTCAAGGCGCTGAGGGAGTACGCCTCACGCAATGGACACGTTGTGTTTAAAGAGTACGTTGATGAGGCAGAGAGCGGGCGGTCAATCGACAGGCCGGGCTTCAAGCAGATGATTGCCACCGCGAGGCAAAAACCGGCTCCCTTCGAGGCAATTCTTGTCTGGAAGCTGTCGCGGTTCGCCCGTAACAGGGAAGACTCCATAATCTACAAATCCCTGCTCAGAAAACAAGGCATTCAGGTGATCTCCATCAATGAGCCACTGGAAGACACCCCCTCAGGGAGACTGCTCGAAGGAATCATCGAAGTTATTGACGAGTTCTACTCGGCTAACCTGTCTCAGGATGTGACCAGGGGAATGAGGGAGAGTGCCTCCAGAGGCTTCTACCCCGGCGGGCCGCCGCCCTATGGTTACCGGAGAGTAAAGGTTCAGGACGGAAGTGTTTCTAGGGTGAAGCTTGAGCCTGACCCGGCAACGGCGCCAATTGTAGAGAGGATATTCAAAGAGTGCTTGGCTGGTAAAGGGCTGTTAGAGATTGCCAGAGGACTGAACCAGGATGGACTTATCACCCGGAAAAAGAACCAGTGGAGCAAAACGGCGGTGCACAAGGTCCTCAAGAACGAGGCATACACCGGCGTGCTAATATGGGACAGGCAGAAACTGCGGAAAATAAACAACGACCTGCCACCTATCCGGGTGGAGAATGCCTGGACACCGATTATCGACCGGGAAACCTTTGAAAAGGTGCAGAAGACGCTGGGGACAAGAGCTCCTAAAATCACTCACCCGAGAGTAGTCCATAGTGAATATATCCTCAGCGGGCTTATGCGCTGCAAGAACTGCAACGCCGCCATGATCGGGCACGCCGTGAAGTCGGGGAAATTCTTCTACTATATGTGCGGCAATGCCCGGAGGAGAGGACGCGGGCTGTGCACAACCCCGCTACTGCCCAAAGACAGGATAGAGAATTTTGTCGTCGATAAAATAAAGCAGTATATCCTCACCGAGGATAACCTGGAGGACGTGGTCCGAATTACGAACGAGGAACTGGCTCAACAATGCCACGATGAGCAGGACAGGATTGACATCATTAATGCCGAGATGGCCGACGTTGACAGCCGGCTGGGGAAGCTCTACGATGCCTTAGAGACTGGAGAATTTAAAGGTGGCGAACTTGCTCCAAGGATAAAGGCGCTATTCGAAAAGAAAGAGCAACTGCAGAAGGCTAAAGCGGAGGCGGAAGAAGCGCTTAAATGCCAGAAAATCGAGCTTGCCGACCCGTCGGTAGTGAAAGAATACGTGCAGGACCTTAAGAAGCTGCTTGAGGAGTCGTCAATCGTCGAGCAGAAGGTTTTCCTGAAGTCCTTTGTTGACCGGATTGAGGTAGATGATTCAGAGATGAAGGTGATCTACACAATCCCGATACCGCCGGACAATGCGCCGGCGGAGACGGTAGGAGTTTTACCTTTTGTACATGACGGCCCACCACAGTAATAATAAATATTACCTTTAATCAGCTTTGAATGAATCTAATACGCCTTTTTAAAGACCTAAATTCTCGTTCAGTGATTTCGTGACGTACTGCCAGGACTGAAAATCAAGCACAAAGGTAAGCCCCGCACAATGCCTGCCCAGAACTGATGGAATACTAACGCTCCCTTTTGTAAACGTCTTCCAGGATGTGGCTCCGCGTCTGCCTTCAGAGAGCGCAATCAGACATCACAATAGGCGAGGATTGACAACGACAAAAGCCGGCTATATAATTGCAACCAGGTGCAAAAGCAATGAGTTGTCTCACCGCATTAAAAGAAAAAGGATTCAAGCTAACGCCCCAGCGGATGCTGATTGCGGATGTTATTCACCAAGCAAAAGGACATCTGACTGCTGAGGAAATAATCTCATATGTCCAGACCAAAATGCCCGGGGTCAATAAGTCAACCATTTACCGCACTCTGGACCTTCTGGAAAAAGCAGGCAGTGTATATAGAAGCGAGCTGGGTGACCACGCCATCTACCATCATGATGAGGAAGGACACCACCATCACCTGGTGTGCCGTAAGTGCGGCGTGACCATTGACCTTGATGAAGACTTCTTCGCCTCAGTCAAAGATTCCTTAGCCAGAAGGTACGGCTTTCATGTTGACTTGAAGCACATTGTCATCACCGGGCTCTGTAAGAGCTGCGGGGAAAAGGGCAGATGAGGGAGTATATATTTTTTGCCCAGTCATTGCAACTGAGTGCACTTGCTACAAACTGCAAACTGATTCAGGGACTGGATGCAAACTAAGTTAGCCAATCTCCAAGTTAAAGTATCAAAGGAAACCGGTGAAGTGATGCTGTTCATTGAGACGGCCTGTGGATTTCGCCCGGTCATGGGTTGGCCTGATATAAACAGAATGGAAGCTTTTGCAATGGCATTGTTAGCTATTTGTTCACAGGCAGTAGCAAAAGACAGCACATCTGACTGATTTTATTGCACCTGTCAAAAAAGGAGGAAAAGAGACGTGGCTTGTTTTCTGGTACCTGCGGGTGAGGCAATTGTAACCACGGTTGTGCAGAAAATTATGGAGGGTAAAGAGAAGAAAGCTCCTGGGGAAAAGGCCGGAGAAGAAGGATTGAGTTGGAGCCGGAGATTGAGTTGGCTGAATAAGCTGTTATGGGGCGGAACTATACTGCTGGTATTGGAGCATGTATGGCATGGTGAAGTTGTCCCCTGGCCTCCCTTCTTGACAGCAATGGAGAATCCGGCGAATGTAGCGCCAATGCTTCACGAGATGGCGACAATTGGCGTAGCCATGGCTGTAACCGTGACAATAATCTGGCTAATGATGGTCCTGATTGCTGAATCAAAAGCTAAAGCTACGCCTGAAGCTGAGGTTAAGCCCATCAGCGGAGGTGAATAATGTGGCTCCTGATGACTACCCTGGCGGCGGTAATCACCACTGCGATATGGTATGCAAAAGCTCCAGAAGATAAATATAAGCTGGGCTCGCTCAGCTTGATGCTCTGGGGAGCAACGCTCATGTGGCTCGTTGACCACGTGATGGCATATCTGGCTGAAGGAGGAGACTTCCTTGAAATAAATCTAGATGCAACATTGCTCGGGATTGCTGTAATTGTTTTTGCTCTTCTGGCGTGGGAAATCATGCTACTGGTCAGTGACCCTAAAGGAGTTCTAAGAAAAGTCCTGAGAAGATAAAGATGGCTGAAAACTGCCGGGATAATCATTGGTAGAAAGGAGACTTAGGTTCATGAAAAAATTCAGGGTCATCATCGCCATCCTTGTGGTGCTGAGTTTAGCGGGGAGCATGCTGTTTGGCGGATGCTCTTCAGAAAACTCCGCTAAATTAAAGGTGGTTACCAGCACCTCTCTGATTGCCCAGATAGTTGAGCGCATCGGGGGTGATAATGTCAGCGTGGTCAATATCATTCCTCCAGCTCAGTGCCCGGGACACTTTGATGTCAAAGCAGGAGATATCCAGAAGCTGGCTGATGCCAGGCTGTTTCTTATCCATAACTGGCAGGGTGAAAAGTTCTCTGATAGTTTGATTGCCTCTGCTAATAACAAAGACCTCACCACGGTCAAGATTGAGATGGCGGGCAACTGGATGACGCCGCCGGTACAGCGGGACGCCGCTGATAAAATAGCCGCTGCTCTAATACAGATAGACCCTGCCAACGCCGCAGCATATCAGAAGGCTACCGCTGACTACAAGGCTGCAGTATCAGCTAAAGAATCAGAGGTTAAGGCAAAATTAAGCCAGCTAAACCTGTCAGCGGTCAATGTCCTGTGCGATGAACAACAGGCTGGTTTCGTCAGGTGGGCGGGATTTAACGTCATTGCCACCTACGGCAGACCTGAGACTTTTACTCCCCAAATAGTAAAAGACCTGATAGACAAAGGCAAGGAAAAGAAGGTCACCCTGGTGATAGACAATATGCAGACCGGTGGGGAGGCTGGAAAGAGTTTAGCCGAACAGATTGGCGCCAGGCATATCGTGCTCTCTAATTTCCCGGGCGGCTATGAGAATACTGAGACATGGGAAAAAGCTCTAGATAAGAACATTGAGCTCATCGCAAACGCAATTGGCAAATAGAAGCGTACTGGAGTGAGCGTGAGAAACTCTGGTGACTGCGCGATAGACATTGAGAACGCCGTGGTTTCTTACCGCGAGGACATCGCTCTGCGCGGGGTGTCTCTAAAGGTGAGACGGGGAGAATTTGTCGGCATCGTTGGCCCTAATGGAGCCGGCAAGACTACTCTGCTTACCATTGTCAATGGGATGGGTAAGCTCTTGCAGGGCAAAGTGCGCGTGCTGGGGTTTACACTTGCCCCGGGCAACGGACACTCTTTAAGAAAAAAAGTAGGCTACGTGGCGCAGGTGCAGAGTATAGACCCCAGAATGCCAATAAACGTCCGCGAAGTGGCGATGATAGGGCGTTACGGCCGTCTCGGTTTGTTCCGCAAGCCGGAGAGGAACGATTGGAAAATTGTAGATATGGCACTGGAACTGGTGGGTATGACTCATCTTGCCTCCCGGCCTATCGGGCATCTTTCTGGCGGGGAACAGCAGCGGGTAGCCATTGCCCGCTGTCTGGCTCAGGAGCCGGAGATATTCCTGCTGGACGAGCCGACGGCCTCCCTGGATTGGAAGGCGAAAACTGATATCATGGAACTGGTTAAGAGGATTCATGATTTGAGGGGACTGACTACCCTCTTCGTCACCCATGATTTAAGCGCCCTACCCATCGCCTGTGACCGGATAGTGCTGATGAAAGACGGGTTTATCTGGGATGAAGGCTCAACTAAAGAACAGCTCACTGATGAAAAGCTGGCACAGCTTTATGATTTGCCCATCGCTGAAGTGGCAAAAAGACGCCGGGAAGCCGCACTAGCTTGAAAACCAGATTCTAAAGCATGGATATGTCAATTTTGACTTACCAGTTTATGCAGAATGCTCTGCTTTCCGCCTTTCTCGGCGGCATCACCTGCTCCATCATTGGCGTTTTTGTGGTGCTGATGCATATGCCCTTTATTGGCGTCTGCATGTCACATGCCGCTTTTGCGGGAGCGTTGCTGGGGTTGTGGCTGGGTTTTAATCCTATGATTGGTGCCTTCGCTTTCAGTCTCGGCGCAGCCGCTATCGTGGGTCCCCTTGCCGACCGCGGCGAGCTTAATCCAGAAACATCAATCGGGGTGATTTTTTCTCTTATGCTGGGGCTTGCCTTTCTGTTCATGGGGCTGATGCCCGGACCTAAATCCGCGGCTCTTGAATTGCTGTGGGGGAGCATTCTGACTAATACCAGGGAAGACATCATCGTGCTGGGCGTGGTGGCTGTTCTGGTAGTGGGCATCGTCATCCTATTTTATAAAGAGATTCAGGCAACTATATTCCAGAGGGATATGGCGCGCGCCGTGGGGATACCCGCCACCGTCATGCTCTACAGCATCCTCTTCTTAACAGGTGCCACTATCACCGCATCTTTCAGTTCTATCGGAGGATTGCTTATTTTTAGCCTTATCTTGAACCCAGCCGCCGCCGCTTACCAGCTCACTTATAGCATGAAACGTATGTTTCTTCTTTCGGCAATTTTTGGCGTTCTCTCCAGCTGGGTGGGACTGCTGTTTTCCTATCTCTTTGATATTCCCAGCGGCGCTACCATCGTAGTAACCTCCTCCTTAATCTTCATGCTCGCGGTTATTTTCTCGCCGAAAAGGAAAGTGAAGCGCTGGCAAAATAAGCCGCTCTTGGAGGCGAAATAAGTGTCCAGAGAATACTTCAATCAGATGGCGGCAACCTGGGATGAAGTAGCCGCGGAGAGGGATTCAGCCAGGCTTGCGCGTCTGGCTCAGAGGCTGGACATTGCGCCCGGCGCCACTGTGCTTGATGCCGGCACAGGGACCGGTGTTTTCATTCCTTACCTGCTGAAGAAAATTGGCGAAACCGGGCGGCTGATTGCAGTGGATTGTGCTGAGAAAATGTTAGCAAGAGCTCGTTCCAAAGGTTTCAACGGAAATATTCACTTTGTCAACGCGGACATAACCAGCGTTCCCTTGCCGGACAGAACTTGTGATGCCGTGGTTTGCCATGCAAGCTTCCCCCATTTTCAAGATAAACTTAGAGTCCTATGTGAAATCTACCGTATTCTTAAGGCGCGCGGCAAACTATTCATCTGCCATACCTCCGGCCGGTCTGAAATTAATGCAATTCACCGCGGGATTGCCGTTCTATCCAGCGATATTATTCCAGATAACCACGAAATGAGCAGAATGGTGTGTCAGGCGGGATTCACAGGCATAAGTTTTTTTGAAACACGGGAGACCTATATTGTCAGTGCAATTAAGTAACCAAGGACCGTCCATAATACGCTACTTCTTCCTGACGTGAAGCCCCGGTATTGAACATCTTGCCAAATCTCCATCTTCCTTTTTTGCCACCTTCTTTTCTTGCTGGGTGGCTATTGTTGTTAATAGGGGATTTGCCAGCCCAATTTTTGATAGCCAATGCGATATCTCATCATATACGGCGCAAATGAGGGCATAGTAAATGTGTTTGCTTAATATAGCAGATTTGGCGCATGGGTCAGCTTATATCCGGCATGAGCCCTGCCATTACTGGTTTCATCTGGATGGCGAGAGGTCAGTTTGTCCGCTGTTGGAATAAAAATAGTCCCGAATATCAAATACGGGGTCATCAGCTGGGCAATTTCCTGACTTTTAGGGTAATTCTTGGCGGGGGTGTGATGCTGATTGGTTTATGCTTGAATATCGGTTTACGGGTTTGAAGCTCGGGTTGCTTTGAAGCTGGCAACTGGCAAAAGGCTTTCAGTCCTTAACCTGATAATCTGCTTTGGCGGGCTTCAGCTGAGTCTATATTGTCGTTGTGCCGGACTGGTTCAGTAAGAAGATTGAAGCCTTGGATTTTACATTCTTCTTTTGGGCTTCACGGTGATAATATGAATGGTAACACCAATCAGCACCGCCGCCAGTATAATTCTGATTACCGGGCTATCCGTGGTTAAGAAAGCAGTGCTGATTATGGCAACCCAAAGCAGGCTGAGAGTCAAAACTTTCATTTTCAGGGGCATGCCCTTGCCCTCCAGATAATTCCTGATATAGCTACCGACGAACCGATTGCATAGAAGGGCATTATAGAGCCGCGGTGAACCGCGCAGATAGCAGATGGCGGCTAACAGCAGGAAAGGCGTGGTCGGAAGGACCGGCAAGAAGATGCCGATTATTCCGATACTGACAGACATAGTGCCGGCAATAATAAAGAGCTTTCTTTTCAATTTGTCTGAGAGCGCGGACATGCCACCATTATATCTGAGAATACAGGGTCGCCCGCTATTACGGAAAGGCAACCCTGTATCAGCGTCTGCACGAAATGCTATTTAGAGACTTACCTCAGCTTTATTCTCAGGGCAGCGGCGGGATGGCTTCTGGTTTTTATCGCTTGCCATCAATAATTTTCCGCCAGCAGTTCGTAAAATGCCTGCGGGTGTTTGCATGCGGGGCAGACTTTCGGTGCCTCTGTGCCTTCATGGATATAACCGCAGTTGGTGCAGTGCCACTTAACCGGTGTCTTTTTCTTGAAGACCTCACCATTGACGATGTTCTTAATCAGCTTGCGGTAGCGTCCTTCATGGAACGCCTCCACCTCCGCAATCTCCTTGAATGAGGTGGCGATATTGGGGAAGCCTTCTTGACGTGCTGTCTTTTCAAAGTCAGCATAAATCATGCTCCATTCCATCTTTTCGCCGGCGGCAGCCGCTTCAAGGTTTGACTTCGTGTCCTTTATCATGCCGGCGGGATACGCAGCGACTATCTCCACATCTCCGCCCTCAAGATAATTAAAGAATACCTTGGCGTGTTCCTTCTCATTTTCTGCCGTCTCAGCAAAGATATTGGCAATCTGCTCATAGCCTTCCTTGCGGGCGGCGCTGGCAAAGTACGTGTAACGGTTTCTTGCCTGGGATTCTCCGGCGAAAGCGGTGAGAAGATTTTTCTCTGTCTGTGTTCCTTTGAGTGATTTGCTCATGTTTTCCCTCCTTAATTAATTTTTTGTTTTTTGAGTGTATTCCATTCAGGCTATAACCACCGGCTCAAGCTGGTGGGGGAAATTTTGGCCCCCGCTTTCCGCACCTATCGCCTCTGAAGTGGTAGCGGCGGCTCTGTCGTGCCGCAAACCTGCTGATGGTGCCATCAAGGTTAAGCTCTGAGACCAGCCCCATCTCTGGTAACACCTTAGTATTGCGTGAGACAGTCCCTTTGCTGAGGACGGGCAGGTTTTTTTCTAGCCGCATCATATATCCGGTCGGCAGTGGGATGGAAGGTGGTTTCTTCTGAGCATCCTCAGGCTGGCGTCTCGCCGTCTAATCGCTCTGCGCGCCTTTACGTTATCAGTAATAATTACTGATACTGATTATAAGCAGGATTTCTACCTTTGTCAAGGGAGTCTTATTCTGTGGAGAACGCCTGGCAAAACCGCACGATGCGCCGGCTGTTCTGAGCAGGGCGGAAAATGGCTGACCAGAGCTGGGGGTTTGCTTCTTTTCGGGCTTCTGTTCAGCGGCGTTTTTACACTCGGAATCAGGCTCAATACCGGAGCTTTTAGATGGAGGTACTCACCGTCTGGCAATCTTCTTTGAAAAAGCTTTTTTAGGATGAGCGGCACGGTCTCCCCTAGGGCACACAGTCTTTCAGAATGATGTTTCTTTCATAGCCGTCATATCTACCCTGGATGGTCACAATATCACCGAGGTTGAACCGCCTGAGCTGTGTGCCGTATTTTTTGTCAAAAGTGCACCTTATGTTCCACATATCAGAACGGTGCGCATCAGTCAGGATGAGATAAACGATGTCCAGATGTTCCCGGATGACCATTTTGCCGATTGCTCCGGTGACCCTGATGACTTTGTTCCTCAGCTTAGCATCCACCGCCACCTTATCTGCATGGTAGGCGGCGGCTATTTCAGCGGCGCTGATTTCCGTATTGTCCGGAATCGCCGGCTGGGTCAGCAGAGGGTTAGGTCTCTGGGGCGCTGTCACCGGTTGGGGCTGAGGCGGTGGTGTTACCAGTGGAGCCGGCGCAGATGGTGGAGTCACCGTTTGCATTGCTGGTTCAGGCTCAGGTGGTACGGGGCGTGGCGCTTCAGGCATGGCTTGTGCTTGCGGAGTAAACTGAGCCGTGCCTGTTTCCTGCTCTCTCTGTGGTGGCAATGCAATGGGAGCGGGTCCCGGTGTCAGTTCAGTCTCCGGCTCAAGACGTGGTGGAGAGACCTGAGATAGTGGCTGAGAAACGGGCTCCGGGCGGGTAGGCATTGCCGGTTCGGCTGTCCGTGGTGGTGACACTATCGTCTGGTAGAGCAGGCTTGGGGCTGGAGGCTCGGGTGCTGGTGGAGAAGCAGGCTCCGTTTCGGGCACCGTTTCAGGCTCGGGCTCACGCACTGGCTCTACCTCCGGTTCAGGATGACGGCGGGGGAATGGCTCAGGCTCAGCGTTGTGAACAGGCTCAACCACCTTTTCTTCAACCTCATCCAGAGCCGCTCCGAAGTTCTCCTCGTCTCTTAGCTGTCTATAGGTCTTGTCTATTTTTTTATAGCCGCCGGAGGGAAGCGGGTATCCGCACCACTGGCATACCCAGTCCTCCGTGCGAGCGGTTTTTTGTCCGCAGTTAGGGCATCTTGGCATGGTTCACCTCTTATCTCCAAATTATCACAAGAGTGCGGCAGATTGTCAATAATGAACCTTTTATTATCCATTCAGTTCTGTGGTATAGTATGGTTGATTCTCGGGAAAGGAGGCTGACATGGAGAAAACGTCCACCGGGCTTCCGGAAAATATTGCCGGGCTATTGTGCTACGTGGCATGGTGGGTCAGCGGACTGATTTTCCTGCTCATTGAGCCGGACAACAGGTTTGTCCGTTTTCATGCCGTGCAGTCAATCTATGTTTTCGGCATCATAAACATCGTGATTATTGTCCTTAACGTGATACCGCTCATCGGAAGCGTCTTAGCCTGGATAATCAGCATGCTTGCCCTGGTGCTATGGGTGGTGCTCATGGTGAAAGCTTATCAGGGACAGATGTTAAAACTGCCCTGGGCAGGCGAGAGAGCTGAGCGCCAGGTAAACAAATAGCTCATCTGAGAGGAAAAAGCCATGGATGCGCTGGAAGCTATTTTATCGCGGCGGAGCATACGCCGCTATACTGACCAGCCTGTCTCCGGGGAACAGGTGGAAGAACTGCTCAAGGCAGGAATGAGCGCTCCTTCTGCCGGGAACCAGCAGCCGTGGCAGTTCATTGTCATCACTGACCGGAAACTGTTAGCTGAGATACCCCGCTTCCATCCCTATGCCAGCATGCTTCCCCACGCGAAGGTAGCCATCCTGGTCTGCGGGGACCTGCAGGCGGAATCGTTTAAGGGCTACTGGGTCCAGGACTGCTCTGCGGCAACGGAAAATATCCTCATTGCCGCTCATGCCAGGGGGTTGGGGGCGGTGTGGCTGGGCATCTACCCGCGTGAGGAACGCGTCAAAGCACTGCAAAAGCTATTGAACCTGCCGGAGCACATTGTCCCACTATCGCTTATTTCAATTGGCTACCCGGCAGAGAAAAAGCCGCCGGCAGACCGGTTTGACCCGTCCCGCATCCATCGCAACGGCTGGTGAACGGCTTCAACCGTTTTTTCTTCACCGCATGTCTGATGACGGTCCTGGGGATTCCGGCGTCCGGGGTGATGAGGTATTCTTCTTCATGAACGCCGTTTATCTTGAGTTACCTCTTTATCCCCTGATTCCTGATAAGACGGGTATAGCGTCACTGGCGGTGCTGTCAAGCGAGAAAAAGGGAGATGATACGAGTTCTCAGCTAGCCAGCTAGCAGAAAAAGAAGAAGAGATGCTATTAAGTACTCCTGTACCTCTCAGGGAGGTCACGCTGGGGCGTCAAGTATTAGAAGCCTATTGAGTCCACAGTTAGCACGCTTTAAACTGCGGGTAGGCTGAAGATGTCGCCAGGCGTTTCGGCATTAGCATTGGTAAGGGGGCGATAGGTGGACGCTATCAGAGTAAAAGAAACGCTACAAAAACTGGACGGGCTTGACGCCGAGCTCAAGCACCTGCTCCGGGAGGAGTCCAGCAATGGCGGCAGGAGGAACGTTATTGACTGCGTAATTGACAGCCTGGTGTGTGTCAACCGCGCCAGTGATTCCCTGCGCCATGTCAGCGAACTCATAGGTAAACATTAAGGCGAAGTTTGCTTAAAAACAAAGAGGGGGTTTCTGACCCCCTCTTCATTTCCCCGGGCGCTTATTTCTTCTTTGTGTCTGACTTAAGGTAGTTAATCATCGGCTGAGTCACCAGCGGCACCACGTCTCCAATCATGTGCGGCATGAGGTTGTCCATGACCTTGGGCATGAGCTCAGGCATCTGCTCCTTCATATAGTCTGGCATGGGTATTTTTGCCGCCACGCGCTCAAGCATGACCGGCATGACTTTAGGCATCATCATGGGGAGGAGCCGCGGGAAGAGGATGGGGAACATGGGCTTCATAAGGTTGAGCACAAAGGGCATTCTCCTGCCCATGAAGCGCATCATAAGACCCATTTTGAACGGCATGGCATCAATGAGTTCTGGCCACATGGTGCCCATCAGGTCGGCAAAGCCCTGCGGTGTCATGAGGGCAATCATGGCTTCAAAGACCGCCCATTGCCGGTGCACCTCCGGGTTGGGGTCAGGGAATTCATAGCCGAGGGCGGATGAGGCAAAGCGTGCCAGGTCAACCACCTCCACAGGCACCCCTTTCTTCTTAGCACTGACGCGCAACTGGAACTCACAGCAGGGACAGAGGGCAAGCACCTTCTGGGCGCCGGCTGCCACCGCTTCGTCAAGCCTGTCTTTGCCGATTTCCGCGGCTACGGGTGGCTCTTTGATGAGGGTGAGCACGCTACCGCAGCAGTGTGCATTCTCGCGGTTATACGCCATCTCTGAGAGCTTTACGTTGGGGATTGCCTTAATCAGCTCACGCGGTGGCTCATAGACGCCGGACACCCGCCCGATGTGGCAGGAATCATGCCAGGTAACCGTCACCGTTTGACCGTCTCTCTTGGGGAAGGCGAACTCCCCGGACTTAATCTTTTCTGCCAGCACCTCGCTGTAATGCTTCGCCGTGATATTGTACTCAATACCCAGCTTCTTCGCCCATTCGGGATAGACGCGGCGCCACATCATATCGCACGCGGGGCAGGAGGTAACTACCGTGGTAGCGCCGGCTTCCTTCACCGCCCTGATGTTCTTCTTTAGCGTCTCGGCAAAAACGTCCCACAGACCGGCAACAAGCATGGGTGTGCCGCAGCAGTTCTCCTTCTCACCGAGATAGGTGAAATCTGCGCCCGCGGCGTCCAGGAGCCTTACGCTCGCCATGCCGATGTCATGCTCCACGTAGCTGGCGGTGCAGCCGGCAAAGTACACCATTTCTGCCTTGTGTTCCGGTCCGTGCTTTTCTTTGAGGTCCTGCGGGAACCAGGCAGTCCTATCCTTACGATAGCCTGCCCAGATATCTCCTTCTTTGCGCAGTGCCGCCGCCATCATCTCAAACGGCGGGAAGGTCATCTTCTTGTCTTCATGAATGAGCCTGCCGCGCAGTTTCATCCAGGAGGGCTCAATGGGCAGTGACGCCGAGCAACGCCGGTTACACAGCTCACAGGTGGTGCAGACGAGCATGGTATCCACCATGAACTGGTTCCATTTTTCCCTGCCCTCCATGTACTCTCTCAGCCAGTACCATTTGCCGCGCGGGCTCTGGCTCTCCCAGCCGCGCCCGTAAAACTGGTCGCACTCATCAACGCAGTAGCCGCACTGGGAACAGCCATAAGCATACCAGGCGACGTCTGCCGGGATGCCGCGCACCGCCTTACCCGGCGCCTCACCCAGATTGGTCGTCACGAGATTGCCGAATCTTCTGAGCACCGGCTCCATGATTTCCGCCATGCCAATCATCATGCCCATGAGCCGGCTGTCAGTCACTTTGCCCGGGTTAAGAATGCCACGAGGGTCAAACTTCTCCTTGAACTCCTGCAGTTGAGCCACGCGGGGTGCGCCCAGCACTTTGTTTCCCTTCTTTGAGAAGTAAAGACCGGTGGCATAGGGTCGCCCGCCATATTTCTCCGCAATCTTCATAATGGTGAGGGTGAGCGGGAAGACCAGGTTGTAACTGAATTTGCGCTGGTCGCTGGGGATGAAGCCGAGGATAACTACCTCAGGCTCACCATTTGCCCCCTGCCGAATGACGACACCCTCTTTGACCACCGGCTGTTTGATTTTAGTCTCTATCTCCGACATGACATCGCCGAGATGTGAGAGGGGGACGACTACCTCTGCCGGCACCAGGCTGGGACCGAGACGTTTGACAATCATCAGCTTGAAGCGGTTGTTCCATTCGTGCCGGGCGATTTCATCGCTGAGTAACTGCGCCGGGCAGGACTTCATCAGTCCGGGCAGTTTTCCTTTCACCGCCTGGCTATCTTTTTTGCGGTAGGCGAGGGTGACGATATATGCCACCGGCAGGAGGACGCGCTTCTCCGCCGGCTCGCCGTAATGTTCCATGAGCGGGGCTTTATTCTTGAGCTCTGCCATGCGCGGGTTGATGAACAGGAATGACCATACCGGTATCTTATGCTCTATGATTGCCTGCGCCAGCTTCTGCATATTGTGGGCATCGGGACAGCTGATGGACATTAGCTCCAGCTCTTCATAAGGCTGTATGTGGAGCGTGACCTCAGTGATGAAACCGGTGATGCCTTCAGCTTCAGAGATGAGGTCAAGCTCACCCTTGCTGAAAGTTTTCACATTGCCGTCAGGGAGGACCACCCTGGCGCTGACGACATTGTCCCGGAACCAGCCGAACTCATACGACCCGATGCCTGCTCCACCCTGCGCCAGCCACCCGCCGACTGTTGCCGCGGGGTAGCTTGAAGGATAGAGCCTCAGCGTAAAGCCTTTCTTTGCCAGCTCACGGTCCAGCTTCTCCCAGACCATGCCCGCCTGAGCGGTGACAGTCATCCCTGCGGTATCAATGCTGACCACTTTCTTCATATAGTGAAAATCAACGACAATGCCGCCTTTCACCGGGATGACGCCGCCGTAGCCAGAGGTCGCCTTGCCCCTGGGAGTGAGCGGCATATTGTGTTCATTTGCCCAGCGGACAAGGTCAATCAGCTCCTGTTCCGTCTCCGGCTGGACTACCGCCACGGGGAAGGCTTTACCCACCAGCGGCTTAATCAGCCCCGGAAGCGCCGCAATGTCATGGGCATAGAGCTTCCGCTCAATGGGGCTGAACGTCACGCGGTCACCAAACCTCTGCCTCAAAAAGGTCTGCTGATGCGAATTAAGTTTCCCCATGGTTACCTCCCATCTGGAAAATCTTTGAAGTAATGGAGCGCACGGCTCCTCGGTACTACCAGCCTCAGCCACGGCGTACGAAGAAACTGCGCAAAACCTCATTGATGCCTGCTGGTTTCTGGACCTCTGTAACTTCTTTACTGCCGCAGGCAGGGCATGAGGGAGTATCTTCAGAGCAACAGGACGTCTCTTTTTCAAACTCTTTCTGACACTTCTGACATTTGTATTGCGCCATTTTACACTCCTTGCTTTTATCTCATTGCGGTGAGGCTCTGACTGCGCCGCACGTTGTCTCTGATGACTTCCCGCACCAGGTCACAGGCTTCGCCAATCTTCGGGTTTGCCAGGCGATAGTAGACCGTGGTGGACTCCCGGCGCGGGACGATGACACCGGCTTTTCTCAGTATGGCGAGGTGCTGGGAGGTGTTTGACTGCTTCAGCCCGAGAATCTCAGCCAGTTCACTGACTGATTTGGGACCGCTGCGGAGTTCATGAATGATGAGCAGGCGTTTGGCGTCAGCCATGGACTTGCAGAGCTGGGCTTGAAGCTGGAAAAACTCAAAAAGGTCTTCTTTTTCCGCCATCTTTTCCTTCCTGGGACGTGTAATGGAGAATTATATTACTATACGCTAATATGATAATATAATGAAATACTTTTGTCAAATGGAGCGCACTTAAGAGCATAGTACTAAAGGATAAGAGGGGTAAACATTCCTTTCACTTGCCAAGCATGCGCGCTCTAGGCTAGTATATAAGAAGACAGATAACTGAGGAACACTGATGAAAGCAAGGCTGGCACAGCTCACTTCTGGCATTATCAACCCCTTTTTAGTGAGCTTTCTGCTTATTCTCCTGCTCTCTTTTAGCTCTGCCGGTACCGTCTCTGAAGCATTGAAATGGGCGCTTATTTTGACCGGCATCAGCATCCTGCCGGTGCTGGCTGTTATCATCTATCTGGTGCGCAACGACAGGATTGAAGGCATTTTCATCAATATGCGGCGGCAGAGGCACAAGATTTTTGCTCTGGCGGGCATCTGCACGGTGATTGGCTGTGCCCTGCTCATCTATCTGAGCGCCCCGCTGGTGCTTATTGCCGCATATGTTTCCACGCTTGTCTCAACGGTGGTCTTCATGCTCATTAACTTCTTCTGGAAAATCAGCCTCCATGCCGCCTTTACCTCCGGCTCGGTCGCAGTCCTTACTATCCTCTTTGGCACGCTTGGTGCGTTTACGGCAGTGCTCCTGCCGGCGGTTGGCTGGGCACGCATTGAGTTGAAACAGCATTCCTTTGCCCAGGTCACTGCGGGGAGCGTGCTTGCCGCCGCCATCGTCGTCGTTGTCTTTCACTTCTTCGGCCTCATCGGTAGTGCGCCGGTTTAACTCCACTTGAACGGAGAGCGATGTTAGCCAAGGTCAAAACGGCAGCCGTCCTCGGTCTTGACGGACACCCGGTTGACGTGGAAGTGGACATCTCCAGCGGCTTGCCCGCGATGGCGATTGTAGGTTTGCCTGATGCCGCCGTCCAGGAGGCTAAAGAACGCGTCCGCGCCGCCATCAAAAACTCCGGCTGTCTCTTTCCCATGAAGCGTATCGTGGTTAATTTAGCTCCCGCTGACCTCAAGAAAGCGGGACCTTCCTATGACCTGCCCATCGCCGTGGGCATCCTATTCAGCTCAGAGCAGGTTACCGCTGACGTGTCTCAAATGCTGTTCCTGGGTGAGCTTTCCCTTGACGGGGGACTGCGCCATACTAACGGCATCCTGCCCATGGTAGCTCTGGCGAAGGATATTGGCATCAGCACCGTGATTGTCCCTGAAGCTGATGCCGCAGAAGCCGCCCTGGTTGACGGCGTAAAGATTATCCCGGTTTCATCCCTGGCTCACCTGGTGAGCTTCCTCCGCAATGAAATAAGCATCTCCCCCTATCAGCCAGACAAAAAAGCTGATGCTCCACCCCCAGCCTCTCCTACCACTGATATGGCTCATATCAAAGGGCAGGAACATGTCAAGCGCGCACTGGAGGTGGCGGCGGCAGGCGGACACAATGTCATTATGTGCGGGCCGCCCGGGAGCGGGAAAACGCTCCTTGCCCGGGCACTTCCTTCTATCCTCCCCCCGATGACCAATGAAGAAGCTCTGGAAGTCACCAAGATTTACAGCGTAAGCGGTTTGCTTCCCTCGGATACGCCGTTGATGCGCCAGCGCCCCTTCCGCTCCCCCCACTACACTATCTCCGGCGCCGGGCTGGTGGGCGGCGGGCATTTCCCAAAGCCGGGAGAAATAAGCCTCAGCCACCGCGGCGTCCTTTTCCTGGATGAACTGCCCGAGTTCGGGCAATCACTTCTGGAAGTCCTGCGCCAGCCGCTTGAGGACAAAGTGGTCACCATCAGCCGCGCGCAGGGGAGAGTAACTTTTCCTGCCAATTTCATGCTCGTGGGGGCGATGAACCCATGTCCATGCGGCTTCTATGGCGACCCCTTCCGCCGCTGTACCTGCACTCCCAGCCTCGTCTCACATTACCAGAGGCGCATGAGCGGACCTTTCCTGGACCGGGTGGACATCTTCGTGGAAGTGCCTCATATTGACTATGAGAAGCTGGCTGACGACCGGCTGGGCGAACCATCGGCGAAAATCCAGGCGAGGGTCGCCGCCGCCCGCGAGCGACAGCTTAAGCGCTTTAATCGCACCCGGCTCACCTGCAATGCGGAGATGACCCCCACCGAGGTGCGCGAGTTCTGCAAGGTTGAGGAAACTGCGCAGAGCCTGCTCAAAGCCGCCATGAAACAGCTTTATCTCTCCGCCCGCGCCTTCCACCGCATTCTGAAGCTGGCACGCACCATCGCTGACCTGGAGAATGGGGACATCATCAAAGCGCATCACGTGGCGGAAGCCATACAGTACCGCCCGAGGCGGACGGAGGATTGACTTAGCTGATTGCCTGTTCTAGACTGGTAAGGTGAGAAGAATTTCCATGCGTAACCGCCTGAAATTAACACTGGCTACTGTCTTGCTGGCGGCGATTGTGCTGATTGCCGCCAGCTGTGCGGACTTCGGGCAGTTCCCGGTCCCTCAACCAACTGAGCCGGCGGAGAAAAAAGTCGTCTCTCCCACCACCGTCACCACGGCTGACCGGGCAATACTCGCCGTCTATGAGCACCTGCTGAGCCTGGCGCAGAGCGCAGGCGCTAAAACCTACCTGGCTGAGTTCTACGCCGCAGGGGATGACTGGCGGGCAGAGCAGAAGCTGTTCAAGGACGGGACGATGCTATGGTATGTGACCATTGATATGACCGGCATAGCTGATTTCAAAGGGAGAGATTATTGGCGGCAGGCGGAATGGATTGTGTATCCGGACGGAAAGGTGATCCCCTCAAATCGGCTGAGGGCGAATGCGCTTCTCATTGAAGCTGACCTGAACAAGCTGAGCGGCGCTGAAAAACCCGCACCGTAAGCGGTTTTAAGATTTACCGGTAAGGTAGAATATGAGTCCCATGCCGAGCAGGACCACGCCGACAGCGATGGCAATCCACCCGCCGATTCTCAGTGCTGTCAACTGCGGGTGCCGGGGCGTCCTCTCCACGAATTCCCGCACATCACCGGGTCTTTCTGCCAGCTTGTTATAGTAGCTCTTTTCCTCTTTCATCCCCCACAGAATGCCTATCACGCCGAGGATGATGAACAGCAAGCCGATGCCAGTTAACAGGAGAAAATCTGTGAAAGTCATGGCTACGCTTCCTTGCTCTGTTCTTCTGGTTACTATAGGCTATTTGCTCGGTAATTGCAATAGGGAGCTTGCGGTCTGGCTTGCGCTTGATATTCCTGTCGTCTTATAGCCGTAAAGGCTTAAAAAGAAGAAGCAGACTTTCCTCACCCTCAGTTTAGGTGGTGGTGAGAGAAGCCAGCTTCCTGGGAAACCGGGTAGGGGAGAGGAATGCCCTCTCCCCTGATTATCTAAATCGCGGTTATTTTATTTCAACTTTGGCGCCTGCGGCTTCCATCTTGGCTTTGATCGCCGCCGCCTCATCTTTGTTCACGCCTTCTTTGATGGGCTTGGGCGCGCCCTCAACCAGGTCTTTGGACTCCTTGAGACCAAGGGCAGTAACTTCACGCACTGCCTTGATGACGTTAATCTTATTGGCGCCCACTTCCTTCAGGATGACAGTGAACTCCGTTTTTTCTTCAGCTTCTGCGGCGGCGCCACCTGCGGCAGGTGCGCTACCTGCGGCCGGAGCGGCGGCAACCATCGGAGCGGCGGAAATGCCGAACTCTTCCTGGAGCGCTTTCACCAGCTGGGACAGCTCCAGGACGCTCATGCTCTTAATCGCCGATAGAACCTGGCTAATTGCGCCTGACTTTGCGGCCTCTGCCGGTGCCGCTTTCTTGGGTTCTTCTGCTGTTTTTACTGCCTCGGTGGTTTTTGTTTCTTCTGCCATATTATTTACCCTCCATCTGTTTCATTCTCTGCTGTAAAAGACTGATGAGACCGCTTATCGGTGAACCCAGGTATGCCACCAGCGCGGCGATGGGTCCCTGAATGCCCGCCATTACCTGTGCGATTAGCACTTCCCGGGATGGGATTGTAGCCAGCGCCTGTACTTCAGCTGGCGTCAGTGCCCTGTCGCCCATGAAGCCGCCTTTGATTCCCAGTGTCAGCTTGGTGGCGCGCATGAAATCCACCAGAATTTTGGCGGGTTCATTCGGCTCACCCTGGCTGAAGGCAATCGCCAGCGGACCCTCAAACAGGTCAAGGATTTGCTTCTTTCCAGCCTGCTCGGCGGCAATCCGCGCCAGGGTGTTCTTCACCACCTGGTAATGGATATTAGACTTTTTGAAAGTCCGGCGCAGGTCAGTGATTTCACCCACCTTCAAGCCGCGGTAATCAGTAAGGATGCCCACCTTGCTGGTGGTGAACAGGTCTTTCAGTTGTTCAATCGCTTTCGCTTTCTTTTCGGTCGGCATGGCTACCTCCTGAAAATAAAAGTCCCCGTGCCACGCACGAGGACTCACCAAACGTATTCCGTGTTTCTCCTCGGCAGGCATTCATTAAGCCTCGCGGCGCCTACTGTCTCAGGATACTGCTTTATGTTACCTTATTCTGTTAAAAAAGTAAAATCTTCCCGTTAGCTTGCGGTGAGGGCCAGGGTGGTCTTCAGGTCCAGCTTGATGCCGGGTCCCATGGTCGTGGCAAGGTAAGCACTGCGGACAAACTGTCCTTTCGCCCCGGCGGGCTTGGCTTTCATGATAGCTTCAATGACCGCGGTCAGGTTGTCAAGTAGCGCCTTGCTATCAAAGCTGGCTTTGCCCAACACGAGGTGGATGATAGCGGTCTTGTCCAGCTTGAACTCCACCCGTCCCTTGCGGGAGTCATTGATAACCCGCGGCAGGTCGCTTGCCGGGACCACGGTGCCGGCTTTGGGATTGGGCATGAGGCCCTTTCGCCCCAGCACCTTGCCC
Organism: Dehalococcoidales bacterium; assembly: GCA_034434915.1. Classification (GTDB taxonomy): domain Bacteria; phylum Chloroflexota; class Dehalococcoidia; order Dehalococcoidales; family RBG-16-60-22; genus DAOTYE01. The sequence goes on along the minus strand of DAOTYE010000004.1, from coordinate 79,236 downwards.
AGGCGCCCCACCTTGCCCATCATATCCGGTGTGGCAATCGCCACGTCAAACTCAGTCCAGCCTTCTTCTACTTTCTTGATGAGCTCATCGCCGCCCACCACATCTGCTCCTGCCTGCTCGGCAATCTTTACCGCCTCACCCTGGGCGAAGACCAGCACCCTTATTTTCTTGCCCAGTCCGTGCGGGAGCAGTGCTACCCCGCGCACCTGCTGGTCTGAAGCCCGCGGGTCAACTCCCATGCGGAGATGAAGCTCTACTGATTCATCAAACTTGGCGCGGGCTGACTTCTTCGCCAGCTCTATGGCTTCCAGCGGCTCATAAGCTTTGGCGCTGTCAACAAGCTTGGCTACTTCAAGATATTTTTTGCCGTGTTTTACTGCCATGGTTACTCCTAACTCTGACCGGGACGATAATCAAAATATTTCTCAGTCTATTCTTTCCAGCTTGAAAATGACCGGGCGGACGCCATCAGTGCAGGAGGAGAGCATCATGCCTTTCTGCTTTATCCAGGGGAAATCCCCGCCGAAGCGCAGGTGAGTGATGTCCCGCTGGATGTCTGCAAATGCCCAGGCGCAGAAGCCTTCAGGGCACTTACCTTCATCGCTGATAAACTCCTGCCCCAGCTCCAGGCGATTGCACTCCGGCGGCAGGGTGGACTCAACCGGTGGTGAATTGCCGAACATTTCTTTATTGTTCAGTTTTTTGACCACCGTGATTTTTACCTTAGCCATAAGCGTCCTCCGGTAAATCTTTTATTCTATCCGCACACCCATACTGCGCGCCGAGCCGGCAACGATTTTTTCCGCCGCCTCAATATCATTGGCATTGAGGTCCTTCATTTTAATTCTGGCGATTTCACGCAACTGCTCTTTGGTCAGCTTGCCCACAACCTCATGACCGGTGTTGCCGCTCCCCTTTTCTATCTTGAGCGCTTTCTTGATGAGGTCAGTGACCGGGGGCGTTTTGGTGATGAATGTGAAGGAGCGGTCTTCATAAACCGTGATTTCCACCGGTATGATTGACCCGGCCTGGGCTTTAGTGCGCTCATTATATTCTTTGCAGAATCCCATGATATTGATGCCGTGCTGGCCTAGCGCCGGACCAACCGGGGGAGCCGGGTTTGCCTGCCCCGCCGGAATCTGCAGTCTGATAACCGTCTTTACTTTTTTTGCCATAGTTGCTCCTTATAGCTTCTCCACCTGCAGGAAGTCCAGTTCCACCGGCGTTTCCTGTCCGAAGAGGGAGAGAAGCACCTTCACCTTCCCCTTTTCCGTGTTTATCTCATCAACGACGCCGACAAAATCAATGAACGGACCATCTGTGACGCGCACGCTTTCGCCACGGCGGAAGCCCACCTTTACCCTGGGCGTTTCTGCCGCCATCTGCTTCAATATCTTGTCCACTTCCTCTTTTTGCAGGGGAGTGGGTCTGCCACCGCTGCCCACAAAGCCGGTCACGCCGGGGGTGTTGCGCACCACGCTCCAGCTCTGGTCGCTCATTTTCATCTGCACCAGGACATAGCCGGGCAGAATTTTTTTGGTCACCGTCCGCCGCTGACCGCTGCGCACCTCAATTTCATCTTCGGTGGGGATGACTACCTGACGGATTTCCTTATTGAAGTCCAGTGACTTCACGCGCTGTTCCAGGTTTTTCTTTACCCGCTCTTCATACCCGGAATAGGTATGAATGACGTACCAGCTAGTCCCGTTTTCCGCCACAAAAACCTCGCTTGTAAGCCAAAACCGTATATCTGCCTGTAGCAATCATGGGAATAAAGCCAGCGTTATCTGCCCAAGAGATTCTCAACAAGTGCGGTAAAAACGTAGTCAAAAATTCCGAGAAAAGCTCCCGCCGCCACTGAAACAATCAAAACCAGAGCGGAAAGATAGACAATCTCCCGTCTGGAGAGCCAGACTACCTTTTTCAGCTCAGCGGTGATCTCACCAATGAACCTGAACCGGGAGCTGATTCTTTTAGTAACTTCAGCTTGCTGTGTCACGCCGGAACTGCTTACACGCCTCCCTTACCACTTCCGCCCTGCCTACTTCACCTCACGGTGAAGCTTATGTGAACGGCAACGGGGGCAGTATTTTTTCAGCTCTAACCGCTGGGAATCGTTCTTCCTGTTTTTCTCAGTGGTATAATTTCTTTCCTTGCATTCAGTACAGGCAAGGTAGATAATACCGCGCGCCTCAGATTTCTTAGCCATGATTTACTCTAAAATCTTGCTAAAAGTCCCGGCGCCCACGGTCCTGCCACCTTCACGGATAGCAAAGCGCAGACCATTCTCAATAGCTACCGGGTAAATGAGCTTGATTTTCATGGTGATATTGTCACCGGGCATGACCATTTCCACGCCTTGCGGCAGTTCAATGGAGCCGGTTACGTCAGTGGTCCGGATATAGAACTGCGGTTTATAGCCATTAAAGAACGGGGTATGTCTACCGCCTTCCTCTTTGCTCAGGACGTAGACCTGCGCTTCAGCGTAAGTATGAGGCTTGATAGTGCCCGGTGCGGCAAGCACCTGCCCGCGCTCAACGTCAGTGCGCTCAATGCCTCTCAGAAGCAAGCCGACAGCATCGCCCGGCTCGGAGTAATCCAGCGTCTTGTGGAACATTTCCAAACTGGTGACGACGGTTTTCTTGGGCTCATGATGCAGACCGACGATTTCTACTTCATCGCCAGCCTTCACGGTACCCCTTTCAACCCTGCCGGTGACCACAGTGCCGCGCCCTTTGATGCTGAAGACATCTTCCACCGCCATCAGGAAGGGCTGGTCTTTTGGTCTGACCGGCGTGGGGATGAAGGTGTCAATGGCGTCAATGACCTTCCAGACCTGACCGCACCATTTGCACTCCTTCTTGCCACAGCCGCACTCAAGGGCTTTCAGTGCACTCACGCGGATGACCGGCGTCTTATCGCCAGGGAACTGGTACTTGTTGAGCAGGTCTCTGACTTCAACCTCAACGAGCTCAAGAAGCTCCTCATCTTCCATCATGTCAACCTTGTTAAGGGCGACCAGAATTGCCGGGACTTCCACCTGCCGGGCGAGGAGAACGTGCTCTCTGGTCTGGGGCATGGGTCCATCAGGTGCGCTCACCACGAGCACAGCGCCATCCATCTGCGCCGCACCGGTGATCATATTCTTGATGTAGTCAGCGTGACCGGGGCAGTCAACGTGCGCATAGTGGCGTTTTTCCGTCTCATATTCAATATGTGAGATGGCTATCGTCAAGCCGCGCGCCTTTTCTTCCGGTGCCGCATTAATCTGGTCATAGTGCGTAAACTGCGTCCCACCAATACCAGCTTTTGACAGCACCAAGGTGATTGCTGAGGTCAGCGTCGTCTTTCCGTGAGCAACGTGACCGATGGTGCCCACATTGACGTGCGGTTTAGTCCTCACAAATTTCTGTTTAGCCATTTCATCCTCCCTTTACAAGCCCACAATCAGATTCGAACTGATGACCCCGCCCTTACCAAGGGCGTGCTCTACCGCCTGAGCTATGTGGGCAAATTAACGTTGCTATTTTAAGTTACCCAAAATGAAAAGTCAACTTCCACACCTCATCCACCCGGTAGTCCGCCCAGCTTGGCTGCAAGAACCGCTTCTAACTGTCGCCGGACTGCCGTAAATGGACTGTGCAGAAGCGACCAGATGGAATACCTGTATTTAGCTTAAGACGTTTGCTCTTGTTTTGTCAAGTATGGGTCCGCCCAGCCGCTCTATTGAATTAAGCAGGAGATAAAGGCTATAATCTTCTTGCAATGGTTTCTCAGCCGGAGCTCCGCCTCCTTATTTCCCGGGAAAAAATCGCCGCTACTGTAAGCCGGATTGCCTCTGAAGTCAGACGGGATTACCTGGGCAAAAACCCGCTTCTGCTCAGCATTCTCAAGGGCTCATTTATGTTTCTTGCTGACCTGGTGCGGGAGCTTGACTTCCCGCTGGAGATAGATTTCATCACCGTCTCCAGCTACGGCGCCGGCACAGAAACATCAGGCAATATCAGACTGGTGCAGGAACCGCGCTGTCCGCTGGAAAACAGACATGTGCTGGTCATAGAAGACATCATTGACAGCGGGCTGACCACGGGCTTCATTCTGGACTACGTAAAGAAGCAAAAGGCGGCTTCAGTTAAGCTGTGCGTCCTTCTGGACAAGCCGGAGCGGAGAAAAGTCCGCGTGCCGATTGACTATTCGGGGCTGACGGTGCCCAATAAATTCCTTGTGGGCTACGGTCTGGACTGTGCTGAGAAATACCGCAACCTGCCTGAAGTGTTCGCACTGGAGGAAAGCTAGTGGGTTCCAGGCTGGCAGAAGTGATTTCCGTGGCGAAGGGCGAGCGCCCTGCCGACCTCATTCTGGCGAACGGCAAGGTGGTCAATACCTTCAACGGGGAAATTGAGTCCGGGAATATCGCCATTTCCGGCGACCGCGTTGCCGGCATCGGGGATTACCGGGACGCGAAGCAGATACTTGACATAAGCGGGAAAGTCGTGCTCCCCGGTCTGATAGACGGGCATACCCACCTGGAAAGCTCCATGCTGGACATCGGGCAATATGCCCGGGCGGTGGTGCCGCACGGCACCCTTGCCATCGTCACTGACCTCCATGAGATTGCTAATGTCTGCGGTCTGGCGGGGATTACCTATGTCCTCACTTGTGCCCGCCGCCTGCCCCTGGACCTCTTCCTCATGGCTCCCTCCTGTGTGCCAGCAACTCATCTGGAAACATCCGGCGCCGTCATCAGCCCTCAGGACATCCGCCGCATCCTGCGCTGGCGGAACACCATCGGGCTGGGGGAAGTGATGAATTTCCCCGGCGTTATTGGCGCTGATGAAGGCGTGCTGGGCAAGATTGACATAGCGCAGGGCAGGGGAATTGACGGACATGCGCCGGGCGTCTCCGGCAGGAACCTCAATGCCTACATTGCCGCGGGAATTCACTCCGACCATGAGTCAATTTCTCTGGCAGAGGCGCGCGAGAAGCTGGCAAAAGGCATGTTCATCATGATTCGGGAGGGCTCCTCAGAGAAAAACCTGGATGCGCTCCTGCCGCTGGTAACTGACAAGACCTATAAACGCTGTCTGTTCGTGGTTGACGACCGCAGTTGTGCTGACCTGCTGAGAGATGGCGATATTGACGCCGTGGTGCGCAAGGCAATCAAGCGCGGGCTTGACCCGGTGCGGGCAATACAGCTTGCCACCATCAATCCCGCTGAATACTTCCGTCTGGAGAGGCTGGGGGCGGTAGCCCCGGGCTACTTCGCCAACCTCATTGTGTGCGATGATTTGTCCAGCCTGAGGGCGCACATGGTTTTCTATCGCGGTCGGCTGGTAGCTAAAGATGGGGAACCCCTCTTCAATTTGCCGGAGATTGACCGGTGCGGGGTAGCCAGCACGGTCAGGATAAAGCCTTTCACTGTGGAAAAGCTCAGGCTCAAAGCGCGTGGCGAGGTGGGTCTGGTGATTGAAGTTATCCCCGGACAGATTGTGACGCGCAAAAGGACAGAAAAAGTCTCTACTGCTGATGGCGCTATCATCTCAGATGTCAGCAGGGACATTCTGAAGATTGCGGTGGTAGAGCGGCACCGGGCGACGGGCAAAATCGGGCTGGGGCTGATAAAAGGCTTCGGTCTGAAGCGCGGAGCGCTTGCCTCATCAATCGCTCATGACTCTCATAATATCGTCGTGGTCGGTGTAAGCGATGAAGATATCTTCACTGCAGTCAAAGAGATTGAAAAGATGCAGGGTGGTTTGGCAGCGGTGTCAGGGAGGAAAGTGCTGGCATCTCTGGCATTGCCCATTGCCGGGCTCCTTTCCGATGCGCCGCTGGAGACCGTGGCGGGCAAGGTGGAGACGCTGGAAAAGGTGGCGCATGAGCTTGGCTCAACCCTTCCTGCACCCTTCGCTACGCTCTCCTTCATGGCGCTTCCAGTCATCCCCGAGCTCAAACTGACCGATTTGGGGCTGGTTGACGTAAACGAATTCAAAATCGTCTAGTGGGAGAAGGGATATGCACCTCTTAACGCCACAGCAAATTTTTGAAAACAGGTATGATGCCGGGCGGAAGCTGGCAGAAAAGCTTATGGACTATAAAGGCAAGCCGGTTGTTGTCCTGGCTATTCCCAATGGCGGTGTACCTATCGCGCTGGGTGTAGCGCTGGCACTGGAAGCCGAGCTCAATCTCATCATCTCCCGTAAAATCCCCCTCCCCCTTCATCCTGAAGGCGGCTTCGGGGCGGTGACCGATGACGGCACCATGATTCTGAACGATGAGATGGTCAGAAAAGCCGGTTTGACCCAGGACCAGATAACCTTCCAGGTCGCCAGTGTCAGGAAGAGCATCCGCGAGCGGAGCCTGTTTTACCACCGGGATTTGCCGCCGGCGTCCGTCACGGGCAAGACGGTGATAATTGTTGATGATGGACTGGCGTCTGGCTATACCATGAGGGCGGCGGTGGAGTCAGTAAAAAAACGCCGTCCCAGGGAAATCATCGTGGCGGTGCCAATTGCTTCTCAGCACGCGTTCCGTGAACTGGAAAAACACGCCAGCAAGGTGGTGGCTTACGTGGTCAGTTCCGCGCCCAGATTTTATCTGGCTGATTTCTACAGCCACTGGAACGAGCCGGGTGAGGAAGAGGTGCTGGACTGTCTCAAAGAGTGGCAATGGCAGAGGAAGCGGGTGATAAAGATACCCGGAAGTCCCGTCAAAAAGAGGACGATTTAAGTGAACTATTGTTCTATTGACAGGTTATCAACGCGGTGATATAGTCGTTTTGCTGAGTGCTAATGAGGTTGATAGTGGGTGGGGGGTGCTGACCCGCCCCCTGAGATTGGTCACTGGGGTGGCGGCGAGCCAATAGTGAAACCGACCCTGAAAAGGTCGGTTTTAATTTTTTAAAGGAGGGCTTGGTATGAAGAGAATCATTATCGTAGTCGGGATGCTGTTGCTGATGCTGGCAATTGCCGTTCCGGCGTACGCACAGCCAGCCGGAAAGGGATTTGATGAATTCGGCTACAACTATCAGGCGCGTATCTTTGTCGGCGCGGCAGACGGCGTTGACCGGACGCTGGATGGTACGGTCTGGGGAGACACGTTTTATGCTAACGACCATCTGGTGATGAAGTGGAGCAAAGCGTGGGATGATGCCCGCTTCCACGGCGCTCCATGGTCTCCTGAAGCCTGGTGCTCCAATGAGTGGAATGGCATGGTGCCGGGCGGCTCAGCGGAGGTCTGGCACTACAAGATTATCTGGGTGGGACCTGAGCTTGAGGCAAGCCCGTACTGGAGAGAAGGCGGCTATGCCATCTGGGGACAGTTTGAGGTCATCCTGAGCCAGGGTGTGGTGGGTAAAAAGCACATCTGGGAGACCCACGCCACTCCGAGTGGATACGGCGGACCCTATAAGTAGAAATAGCCTTGTTTACGTCATCCCCCCATCCACCCCGAGCACCTGCCCGCTGATATAGCGCGCTTCTTCTGAAGCCAGGAATGCCACCGCCTCCGCCACGTCCTGTGGCGTGCCCAGTGAGCCCAGCGGAATGCGCTTGAAGAGCTCTTGGCGCTGGTTTTCATTGAGTTGCTGGGTCATCCTGGTCTCTATGAAACCGGGGGCGATGGCGTTCGCCGTGATGCCCCGCGAGCCAAGCTCCTTCGCCAGCGTTTTGGTGAAGCCGATGATGCCCGCTTTGGAGGCGGCATAGTTCGCCTGTCCCGGGTTGCCCATGATGCCGACCACGCTGGAGATGCTCACAATCCTCCCCCAGCGCTGTTTCAGCATGTGCCGCACCACGGCGCGACTGCACAGGAAGGCGCTCTTCAGGTTCACGTTCAGGACGGCGTCCCACTCCTCCTCTGACATTCTCAGCAGGAGCTGGTCCCGGGCAATGCCGGCGTTGTTCACCAGGATATCAATATGCCCGAACCTGGCAATGGCTGATTCAACCAGTTTTTCCACGTCGGCGGCAAGGGAAACATTGGCTTTCACGGCGATACTCTGCCTGCCCATCGCCCGGATTTCATCTGCCACCGGCTCAGCGTCTTCAATATCACTCACCACGATGTCCGCGCCGCGCTCCGCCAGCTTCAGGGCAATCGCCCGCCCGATGCCACGGGCACTCCCGGTGATAAGAGCCACTCTACCTGTAAGAGCCATGTTAACCTCCCTGAATTGCCAGATTTTTTATTGAAGCCACATCGCTCAGATTGAAGGTCTGGACGTCTTTATTGATACGCTTGATGAGCCCCGTGAGCACCCTGCCCGGTCCGAACTCAATGAAAGTGTTCACGCCTGCCTGTATCATGTACTCCACGGAACCCTGCCACTGGACGCAATCGCAGAGCTGGTTGAGAAGCTCGGGCTTCACCGCTTCCGCCGTGGTGATGGGCTGGGCGGTAGTATTGGCGATGACAGGTACCGCTGGCTCCTTAAAGCAAATCTTGCTCAGTACCTCCGCCATGCGGTCGTATGCCGGTTGCATGAGGGGTGTATGGAAAGCGGCGCTCACCTGGAGCGGGACGACCCGCGCCGCACCTCTGGCTTTCGCCTGCTCCATTGCGGTCGCCAGTTTATCACGGTCGCCGCTGATGACCAGCTGTCCGGGGCAGTTGATATTGACTGTCCACACGCCGGTCTGCTGGCAGACATCAGCGAGGGCGGCTTCATCCAGTCCCAGCACTGCCGCCATGGAACCCGGTCGCGCCAGACCAGCCTCATGCATGGCGTGTCCCCGCTCCCTGGCGAGGTAGACCGTGGTGGAGAAATCAAGCACGCCGGCGGCGGCAAGGGCGGTGTATTCACCGAGGCTGTGCCCGGCAACAAAATCTGCGGGTGGCAATTTGCCAGTCTCACGGGCGACCTGTAAACAGGCATAGCTCACGGTAACAAGGGCGGGCTGGGCATTGACTGTCTGGCGGAGCTCTTCTTCCGGACCTTCAAAGCAAAGCTTTGACAATGGAAAGCTCAGGATGTCATCAGCCTGCTTGAAGATAGCCCGTGCTGAGGGGTATGCGTCATAGAGGTCGCGCCCCATCCCCACCGCTTGCGCACCCTGCCCGGGAAATACGTAGGCTACCTTCTTCCGTTCAGCCATAACGATGGTAAAGCGCTATTTGGACTTTTCTTTGGGGCTTTCAATCTTGATGATTTCTCTGCCGTTGTAGCTACCGCAGGTGGGGCAGGCATGGTGGGGTAGTTTAGGAGTGTGACACTGAGGGCAATCAACCAGTTTTGGCGTCACAATGCCGAGGTGATTGCGTCTCTCACCGCGGCGCGACTTTGAAATCTTATGTTTTGGTAGAGGTGCCATAGTTGTCCTTCCTTTTCCTTATTTTTCCATCAGTCTGATGAGTTTCTCCCAGCGGGGGTCAGTGTCCTGGATGGGGCAATCACAGGCGCTGTCATTGAGATTCTGTCCGCACGTCTGGCAAAGTCCGGCACAATCCTCTCGGCACAGCGGCTTCATGGGGATGGCGAGCAGGGCATACTGGCGGATTGCCTCCCTCAGGTCAATAATATGCTGTCCGTCAATGGTGAAGTCTCCCGGGTCTTCCGGCGGCGGGAGGGGCGCACCGCTTGCCATGTCAATCGTCGGGACGTACTCTTCCTCAAAGTGCACCACCACCGAGCAGGAGAACATTCTGAGACAGCGACTGCAGGCAAGCTCTGCTTCTGTGGTCAAATCACCCTGTGCCAGAATACCGCGCTGGGTGCGGATAAACCTCACCTCACCTTTGACTTTCTTGTTCTTGTCTTCATCCGTCAGGTCAATGGTATCATCAATCTCATACTTACGGATGGAGCCCACCAGCTCTCTCATCAGCCCGGAGACATTAATTAACATCTTCTCTTCTCAATCCGCATCAAGCTCAGGTTTAATTTCATTATAAGCCATGCGGGTGTGTTTGCACAAGGCGAACGTGTGGTTACTCCTTCGCTTCAGGCACGGCGGGTGGGTTTGAGGGGATAAGCGTGCCCGCCTTTACACACATGCGCGGCATGATGAGCTTGTTCAGGGTGAATGTCTTGCCTTCAGCGTCAAGGGCGTCCCACTTTCCGGAGAGCACTTCAACCATAGACACATCAGCATCCATCCCCGGCTTCAGACTGCCTTTCATCTTATCAATGCCCAGCATGCGGGCTGGTCTGATGGTGGACATTTCAATAACCTGCTCCAGCTTCAAGCCGAGCCCCAGCAAGCGGGACATGGTAAAAGTCAGCCCGTAGACCGGTCCGCGGATTGAAGGCTCAACCACGTCACTGCCGATGAACGTGGGCAGAAAGCCTCCGTCCAGACACTTTTGCGCCACCCTGAAGCTGAAGTTGATTCTGCCCGGGGCGATGTCAAAGATGACGCCCTTGGCTTGCGCCTCCTTAAGCTCAGGAATAAAACCCCCTTTTTCATCCAGCACATTACCCTGCTGGGGGGTATAGACGTGGCTCAGGATATCACCTGTCTCCATGAGCGGGAGCAGTTCCCGGGTCACCCGGGCAGGTACCATTTTGAGCGGGTCGCCGATGTGCACCATGATGGGCAATCCGCAGTCTTTAGCTATTTGCTTTGCCTTCTTAAAGACCTCTATCCCGTTGGCGGCGATGAGCCTGCCTACCTGGCGCAGTTTGATGGCTTTGATGAGTCCCCGGTGTGCTTCTACCACGGCGCGTATGGCGTCAGCGTCAATCTCAGACCAGTCATTTAGCTCCGGCAGGACGCTCAGTCCGGTGGAGTTAGCATGCAGACAGCAGAATACCGTGGTGCGGGCGGTGGGGATGACATACCTGGGGAAGCCGCTGAAGAGAGCCTGCCCGGCACTCCCGGCATCTAAAACGGTAGTAACCGCCTGCAGGACGCCGGCACTGTCAGGCTCTGCGCTCAGAGAATTGACGCCGGCGTATACGTGGCAGTGGGCGTCAATAAGACCGGGCGTGACGATGTAGCGTGAGGCGTCCAGCACCTTTGCTGTGCCAGGAACGATGTCAGGCGCAAGCGCTGCGATTTTCTTGCCCGTGATGGCGATATCCAGCTTTTTATTGAGGATTTTCTGTGCCGGGTCAATGACGGTGCCGTTTTTAATCACCAGGTCATACATGGGTTCACCTCCTTGTTACCCTTTCTTCAGCTTTTCCACCAGCAGAGGAATGACCTTGAAGAGGTCGCCCACGATGCCGAAGTTCGCCACGGTGAAAATGGGGGCATTGGGGTCACTATTGATAGCTACGATGCAGTCTGACGTCTGCATGCCGGCAAGGTGCTGGGCGGCGCCTGATATGCCGCAGGCGATGTAGAGTTTGGGGCAGACCGTCTTGCCCGTTTGCCCCACCTGATGGGAGTAGGGAATCCAGCCTGAATCCACTACCGGGCGGGAGGCGCCCACGGCCGCACCGAGGCATTCTGCCAGTTCTTCCAGCAGTTTAAAACCCTCCGCATTGCCCAGCCCTCTGCCGCCGGCAACGATGACATCCGCCTCTTCAATTTTGACCTTCTCAGTAAGGTCTTCCACGAAGGAAAGTAGCTTCGTCCGCGAGGTGATGTGGGCGCGGTCAAAGTCCACCCTGATAATCTCACCCTTGCGGGCGGTGTCTGGCGTGCGCTTTTTGAAGACGCGGGGGCGGACGGTCGCCATCTGGGGGCGTTTGGTCTCACAGACAACGGTTGCCATGATGTTACTGCCGAAGGTGGGGCGGGTCTGAAGGAGCAAACGCTTTTCCACATCAACATCAAGCCCGATACAATCAGCAGTGAGCCCGGTATTGAGAATGCCCGCCACGCGCGGGAAGAAAGAGCGGCCGAGCGAGGTGGCGCCGGCGAGGACAATCTCCGGCTTGTGCTTCTGGATGAGCTCAACGAGTTGGCCTGTGTAAAGGTCTTCATCATGATTAAGAAGCTCCGGGCTGTCCACCAGAATTACCTTGTCTGCACCGCTGGCGATAAGCTGGTCAGCTTCCGTGATGCCCTGACCAAAGCAGACGGCGCTCAGCTCCGTCTGGAGGGCATCAGCCAGCTCTCTGCCTCTGGCGATGAGCTCATAGCTCACACTTTTCACTTTGCCATTGCGCTGTTCGGCAAAGACCCATATTCCGCGATAGCTATCATTCACTGTCATCTTTTTAGCTCCTCACCCCCGTCTATCACTTGAGTAAACCGGCATCCCTCAGCCTGGCGAGCAGTGTTTCCACCTGGCTGGCGAGCTCTCCTTTAAGTAGCTCGCCCTGAGATGTCCTCTGGGGATAGGATAGCTTGACCACCTTCGTGGCTGAGCCGGCGAGACCGACCATGCCCGGGTCAATGCCCAGCTCTTTTATGGTCCAGATGGGGATGGTAGCACCTTTGGCTTTCATCATGCCGCGCAGGGAGGGCAGGCGCGGGACATTGATTTCCTTCACCACGGTGATGACGGCGGGCACAGGCGACTCAATAGTCTCATGTCCTTCCTCAATCAGGCGCTGGACGCGCATCCTGCCACTGGCGATTTCCTCTACCTTGCTGACATAGGTGACGATGGGCAGTTTGAGTATCTCCGCAAGCTCCGGTCCCACCTGCCCGGTGTCACCGTCCGTAGTCTGGCGGCCGCAGATAATCAGGTCAGCCTGCCCCAGCTTTTTGATTGCCGCGGCGAGGGCGTAGGCGGTGGCCCAGGTATCTGAGCCAGCAAGAGCGGCATCGCTGAGCAAAATGCCCTCATCAATTCCCATGGAAATCGCTTCCCGGAGCGCCTCAACTGCCTGAGGAGGTCCCATGCTGAGGGCGGTGACCTTGCCGCCGTAGCGCTCCTTGAGCTTCAGCCCTTCCTCAAGGGCATAGGTGTCAAGAGGGTTGATGATGTTTTTGATGCCTTCGCGGATGAGGGTGTTTTTCTGCGGGTCTATTTTGACCTCAGTAGTGCCGGGAACCTGTTTGATGCAGACGATGATGTTCATACCGTCCTGCCTTTTCTCTTCCGGACCTCAATGGCGATGGCGTTCCTCAGCACCTGGTTGGAGCCCTCATAAATCTGGGTGATTTTAGCATCCCGCATCATTTTCTCAAGGGGATAATCACGCATGTAGCCGGCGCCGCCGCAAATCTGGACAGCGTCCGTGGTCACCTGCATCGCCATGTCTGAGGCGAAGACCTTGCAGATGGCGGACTGTTCAGTGTAATTCTTCACGCCGCTGTCAATCATCCGCGCGGTGGCATAGATGAGGGCGCGGGCGGCTTCAATCTGGGCTGCCATATTGCCGATGATGTCCTGCACCACCGGCTGGGCAATGAGCGGCTTGCCAAACTGGATGCGCCGTTCCGTGTAATCCACCGCCGCTTCCATGGCGCCCTGGGCGATGCCGAGCGCCTGTGCGCCGATGCCGGGGCGGGAGCGGTCAAGGAGTTTCATGGTGAGCAGGAAGCCCATCCCCGCCCTGCCGATGAGGTTCTCCTCGGGCACGAAGCAATCTTTGAAGATAAGCTCGCGCGTGGAAGAAGCGCGGATGCCCATCTTATGCTCTTTCCTGCCGAAGGAGAAGCCCGGCGTGCCCTTTTCCACAAGCAGGGCGCTGGCGCCGCGGGGTCCTTTGGTCTTATCAGTCAGGGCGATGACGGTATAGAGTTCCGCCTCGCCGCCGTTGGTGATGAACTGCTTGGTGCCGTTGATGACATAGCCGCCCGGGACTTTATCAGCGGTGGTCTTGATGGCGGCGGCATCACTGCCGGCTTGAGGCTCAGTGAGAGCAAACGCGGCCAGCTTCTTTCCAGATGCGGTGTCCGGGAGGTATTTCTTCTTCTGCTCCTCTGTGCCGTAGTCCATCAGAATAAAGGTGCCGAGGGCGCTGGCGGCATAGCTCACGGCAATAGCACTGCATACCCGGCTAATCTCTTCTACCACAAGGCACAGCTCAAAAATGCCGCCTCCCAGCCCTTCATACTGCTCCGGGACGAAGACGCGGAAGAGGTCTGCCTCAGCCAGCGCTTTCATGATGTCCCAGGGAAATTCCTCGGCTTCATCTAGTCTGGCGCGGACGGGAAGAATCTTCTCTTCAGCAATTTTCCGTGCCAGGCTTTTAATCATTTTCTGCTGTTCGGTTAAAAAATACTCCACTCCCTCTCTCCTTTCACAAGCGGCTGACATCTGATGTGGGCATGGGGAGCACAACTCTCCTCGGCAGAAGCCTTAAGGTTACCGCGGCTTATCTAACCTTAATACGATAAGTTAGATTATAGGCAAACAGGACAAATTGCGTCAAGTGAGCGGCGGGATATTGACACCGCTTGCGCTGGCAGTTATACTGCACTCAGACATACTGCTCAGTAAAGGGGGTGAATGCAGTGGCAGCTAAAGCTTTTATTTTGATTGAGACCGCTGTCGGCAAGAATAAAGAAGTGGTCGCCACCCTCGGTAAACTCAAAGGAGTTAAATCAGTGGATACCGTCACCGGTCCTTATGACATCATTGCCATTGCGGAAGGCGATACTCTGAATGATATTGGTGACCTGGTGACGGGGAAGATTCATCCTATTCCCGGCATCTCGCGGACGGTGACCTGTCTGGCGGTGTAGCTAGCCCCTGAGCTTAGCCAGCACTTCCTCTACTGTTTCTTCTGCGGTAGAGGCTCCTGCCGTGACGCCGATGCGTCTTTTGCCCTCCAGCCAGGAGGGCTCTATTTCTGCGGCAGTCTCAATGAGGTGCGTCTCTGTCAGTTGCGCGCACAGCTCAGCGAGACGGTTGGTATTGGCGCTGTGATGCCCGCCCACAACGAGCATCAGGTCAACTTCTCTGGCAAGTTTCTGTGCCGCGGACTGGCGTTCCCGGATATCATGACAGATGGTGTCAATAATGCGCATCTCTGAATCGCGGGTAAAGGCGGCGTCAATCAGCTTCTTGACGAACTCGGTGAAGTGGGCGGGTATCTGGGTGGTCTGAGAGAGGATGCCAATCCGGCGCGGTACCGGCTTCAATTCTTTGACGAACTTTTCATCAAGTGTGGCGATGCTGTTCCCTTTTGTCCAGCCTAGGATGCCTTTGACCTCCGGGTGGTTGGCATCACCAAAAATCACCACGAAGAAGCCTGATTCTGCCAGCCGGCGTGCGGCCACCTGTGCCCGGTTGACGAAAGGACAGGTAGTACTGATGACCTCAATGCGGCGGGCTTTAAGCTCCTCCTCAAGCTGGGGACTGACGCCATGAGAGCTTGTGGCGATGGTGCTGCCCTTTATGTCCTCAATGTTTTTGGCTACTCTTACGCCCAGTCCGGCGAGCCGCTCCAGCACCTGCTTGTTGTGCACTACCGCTCCCAGCGTCTCAATGCCCCCCCGCTCGCGGGCGACCCTCTCAAGGATATCAATTGCCCGTTTCACCCCGAAGCAGAAGCCGGTCTTCTCCGCTTTCGCTACGCTGATGCTCTTTTTCTTTTTTGCTGGCATATCTTCCCCTGTATGATGGTGGCACCAGTTCAGCAATGTGTTCCATGATGTAATCCGTTGCCTGTTCCAGCATCTCTCTGGTTACTTTACCATCTACCTGCGGCAGGTGAAAAGGTGGTCCGATTTTTACGGTGATGCGGGGTCGGCGCAGGTACCAGAACCATCCTTTTATCTCCTCCGTGCCGGCGATGCCCACCGGCAGGATGGGCACATCATTTTTCAGGGCGATGAGCGCTGAGCCGGGCAGGGCTTTGACCAGGTGTCCCCTCTTGCTCCGCCCTCCCTCCGGAAACATGGCAAGGGCGAATCCTTTCTGGAGCACTTCATCCGCCCGGGCGATGGCTGTCCTGGTCAGCCGCCTCCGGCTCACCGGGAAAGCCCCGAAGTTCGTTACGAAATAGCGCGAAAGGGGATTTCTGAACAGACCTTCTTTCGCCATGAAAATCATTTTGCGGTTGATGCACACTCCCAGCAGAGGCGGGTCCGCATTGTGGAGATGATTGGCGACCACGAGGAGCGGACCCTGCGGCGGGATATGCTCCCTCCCCCTCACTTCCCAGCGGGTGAACAGGAAGAGGAGCAGTCTCATAATAACCCGTCCCACGTAATAGAACCAGTGCATAATTCACTTTCAATTATACTGTTGCCTCAAGATGAAGACAAACAGGAGTAAAATATCGCTTGCCAGGGAGCGTATAGCGCAGTAGAATTGGGACAGTGCAATGGATAAAAAGCGTCTTGAAGCCCTCGTTGATACAGTTGCCGGGCTGATTTACGAGGCGCAGAAAGTGGTGGTCTTCACCGGCGCCGGCGTCAGCACAGAGTCCGGCATACCTGACTTCCGCGGTCCGGACGGGCTGTGGAGCAAATTTGACCCGGAGGATTTCACCATTGATAAGTTCCTCAGCAGTCCTGCGGCGCGGCGCAGACAGTGGCAGTTGCTCAGCGGCGAGCTCATCACCGGAGAGGCGAAGCCGAACGCCGCCCACTATGCCATTGCCGGGCTTTACCGGCTGGGCAAGCTTGACTGCGTTATCACCCAGAACGTGGACAACCTCCATCAGGCGGCGGGCGTCCCGGGGGAACGTGTTTTTGAGCTTCACGGCAATATGCGCCGGGCGCGCTGTCTGAGGTGCGGCCGGCACTATTCTTTAGGAGAGGTAAAAGCAAGATTGAGCAGAGGTGAAGACATCCCGGACTGTGAAACGTGTCATGGCATCCTGAAACCTGATGTAGTGTTTTTTGGGGAAATGCTCCCGGAGGATGTTTTTCAGGAAGCCTCAGCGCGTGCTTCCTGGTGTGATTTGCTCATCGTCGTCGGCTCATCGCTGGTAGTCTATCCTGCCGCCTCCGTGCCGGAATACGCTCATGGCGCCGGTGCGAAGCTGGTCATCATCAATCTCAGCCCCACCCCGATGGATGATGCCGCCGTTGTTGTCATCCGTGAGAAAGCCGGGGAAGTGATGACCGCAATTGTTGAAAGACTGAAACAAAGATTGTAAGGAGGGCAACTATGGACTTTTCATTTACGGAAGAACAAAAGATGCTCAGGAGCATGGTGCAGGACTTTGCCCTCAAGGAGCTTGAGCCGATTGCGGCGCAGATAGATGAGGAGTCCAGGTTCCCGGCGGAGAGCATCAAGAAAATGGCGGAGCTGGGACTGCTGGGACTGGGACTGCCGGAGGAATACGGGGGGAGCGGGGGAGGAGAAACGGAGGTATGTATTGCTACGGAAGAAATCAGTCGCGTCTGCGCGGCTACAGGCACTATTTTCCTCGCCAGCACCGGGCTTGCGGCGCATCCCATTTGCACCTTTGGCACGGAAGAACAGAAGAAGAAGTTTGTCACCCCCATTGCCACCGGGAAGAAAATAGCCGCTTTCGCCCTTACAGAGACCGGTGCAGGGAGTGACCCTTCCTCTCTACAGACCACCGCCATCCGGCGCGACAATGGCTACGTGCTCAATGGAACCAAAATCTTCATTACCAATGGCGCAGAGGCGGAGGTTATCCTGGTCTTTGCCAGCACGGATAAATCTCTCAAACATAAGGGCATCACCGCTTTCGTGGTGGAGAAAGGAACCCCCGGTTTCTCCGTAGGCAAGCTGGAGCACAAGCTGGGCATCCGCGGCTCGTCCACTGCTGAACTTATTTTTGATAACTGCGGCATTCCGGCAGAGAACAGGATAGGCAATGAGGGAGAAGGGTTCAAGATTGCGCTTAACGCCATTGACGCCAGCCGTGTGGTGGTGGCGGCGCAGGCGGTAGGCATTGCCCGGGGGGCGTTTGAACGGGCGCTGAGCTATGCCAAGGAAAGACAGCAGTTCGGCCAGCCCATCGCCAATTTCCAGGCGATTCAGTGGATGCTTGCGGACATGGCGACACAGATTGACGCCGCCAGACTGCTGACCTACCGCGCCGCCTGGCTTCAGGACAGCGGACAGCCTTTCATCAAAGAGGCGTCAATGGCTAAGGTCTATGCCTCTGAGGTCTCTATGTTCGTCACCAGCAAAGCCATCCAGATACTAGGCGGCTACGGCTACTGCAAAGAATACCCGCTGGAGCGCTACCTGCGGGATGCCAAAATCACGGAAATCTACGAGGGCACGTCCGAGATGCAGAGGATGACCATCGCCCGGCAGTTATTGAAGTAAAGCTACACCGGCGGCTCAAAAAGCCTGGCGAGCGTTTCTCCCTCCATCACCGGCTCACCCTTCTGGTTGGTGCATATGCTTTTCAGAGTGATGATGCCCTTTTCTTTGCGGGCATTGGTGACCTCAACCGTGGCGGTGATGGTATCGCCGATATATACTGGTTTCAGAAACTTGCCGGAGAAAGAAAGCAAAATGGGCAAGCCGGGGAGCTTGGCGGCTGCCGCAGATAGGAATGACATGGTGAGCACCCCGTGTGCAATCCTCCCGCAGAAGAACGTCTTCCTGGCATACTCTTCGTTCAGGTGAATGGGGTTGTGGTCGCCGGAGACCTCAGCAAATTTGTTGATATCTTCCGCAGTCACGGTCTTGGTATGGGTGGACTTATAGCCGATATCCACCCCCAGCTTATCAAGAATTGTTTTCTGTCCAGCCATCAGCATCTCCTTTCATCAGCCGGCGAGCGCGAAAACGGCGCGCACGCCCTCGCCTGCGGAATACCTATCCCCCGGGAAGATGGCATGTCCCAGCGTCACCGGCTTGCCGATGAGCTCCATGCCGGCTTTAGTTGGGTCAGTGCCGCTGAGGTTGCCCATCAGCCAGGAGCCTTCTTCAAGCTCAACAAGGACGATGATATACGGCACCTCTTTCTCTCTGCCTTCCGGCGCTACGTTCACCGTGGTGAAGGTCTTGATTTTGCCCCTGCCGCTCAACTGGGTGATTTCCAGGTTAGTGCTACCACATTTGCGGCACGCCATCTTGGGCGGCACGGTGATGGCGCCGCAGTCAAGGCATTTCAAGCCGAGGAGCCTGTTTTGCTTGAGTGCTTCGTTGTATTGTTTGTAGGTGAGTTTATATTCCATCTCATCCTCCCTCTGTTCAGAATAAGGCTACCAGCCCCGCTGGAGAATCATATTGACCAGTGTTCCCCCGTCCCCGCCTAAGGTATCGGTCATGCCAAGCCTGGCGCCTTCCACTAGCCGTTCTTTTTCCACTTCGCCGCGCAACTGATTGACAATTTCATAGACCTGTCCCGCACCGGTGGCGCCGATGGGGTGTCCTTTGGACTTCAGACCGCCGGAGGGATTAATGGCAATCTTCCCACCGATTCTTGCTTGACCCTTCGCCCACGCCTCACCGGACGTACCGTAGTCAAAAAAGCCGAGGCTTTCCGCCGCGAGCAGGCTGGCGATGCTGAAGCAGTCATGGAGTTCGCATACGTCAATATCTGCAGGCTTTACCCCTGCCATGTCATACGCCTGTTTGGCGGAGATTTCTCTTGCTCTGAAGTGGGGCAGAGTGTCCTGCTGGCTGGAGAGCAAGCCGGCGGAAGCCTGTCCCACGCCGATGATATAAACGGGCTTGTTCGTCAGTTTCCGGGCTATCTCTTCCGTAGTAAGGACGACCGCCGCGGCACCATCGGAGAAGGGACAGCAATCATGTAACTGGAGCGGCGTGCTCACCATGAAGGATTTGAGCACTGCTTCCACGGTGACATCCTTGCGCAGGTGGGCTTTGGGATTGAACTTCCCATAGTTGTAAGACTGCACCGAGACGATTGCCAGCTGTTCTTTCAGCTTCTGTAAGGGCACATTGTACTTGTGGGCGTAGAGGTGGGTCAGCATGGCGAAGACTGCCGGGAAGGTGATGCCTGCCGGATATTCATAGCGGCTATCGCTGAACATGGAGAAAGTACGCGTGGCTAGGGCGGTGCCCATGGAGGCGGCGCGCTCCACCCCTCCGGCGAGCACTATGTCATAGAAGCCGGAGGCGACCCACATGAAAGCGTCTCTCACGGCGACACTGGCTGAGGCGCAGGCTCCCTCATAGCGGGTGGCGGGTATATTGCGGAAGCCGATGTTTTCTGCGGCGTAAGCCTGAATCATTCCCTGCCCTTCAGAGAAATCGCCGAGGCAGTTGCCCATGAACAGGGCTTGAATGTCCTTTGTCTTCAGGTTTGAGGCGGTGATTGCCTCCATCGTTGCCTCGGCGAAGAGCTCAACACTGGTCTTGTCCTGGGCACCGGTGAACTTGGTTTCCCCCACACCAACTACGGCTACCTTTCTCATGCACAGCCTCCTCTCAGTTTAGAAAAGTATATCTAATAAAGTTACTATATTCTTTTTCACCGGTCAATAAGAAGGCGCTCCTTCTGTTATTACGGGTACTCCGGCTGAAGGAGGAAGCAATTTCTATAAAATCGCTGAGATTACCACGCCGCCAAGCTTTGCGCAAAGCTCCATCAACTAAAACCAAACAGAGCTCAGCTTTCTTTATTTGAGTTTGTTTAGAGTTTAGAAATTAGGATTTAGAGTTTTCTCTCTCCTCTCTCTGATTTGAGCGGATTTTTGCCTTTCCTTCAATCGGCGCACGGTAGAGCCAGGCTTGCCTGTCCCGGATATCCCGGTCAAAGAGAAGGCGGTTCAGAAGCAATTGGTTTTTAGGAAGAGAGGAGGCTTCTGGTGAGCGTTGGGCGATGAGCCGCTTGAGGATGATAATAAACGGTATGCCCAGCAGGGCAAGCGTAACGGCGGGAGGCTGATTAAGCGCCAGGCTGGTGATAGGCAGGGAGACCACCCCCAGGAGAATGGGAACAGGGGAACGATGAAGAAAGATGATGGTGATGACGGCGATGATGAAAAAGGTCAGCGTTATCCACAGGGTGGTGGGAGCAATGAAGGGCAAAATGAAGATGATGCCCAGTGCCGTGCCCACCCCTCTCCCTCCGCTGAACTTGAGAAAGACTGACCAGTTATGCCCGGCGATGGCTGCAAGGCCCGTGACGATTTGCTGGGCAAGGTCCAGTCCCGCCGCCCTTGCCGCCAGCATCATGAACAAGCCTTTACTGCCGTCATAGAGGCCCACCGGCAGTCCAATTTTCCAGGAGGCGGTCATGCGCCAGAGGTTGCCGCCGCCCACCTGCCCGGTGCCGTATTTGCGCAGGTCTATGCCCTTAGCCCACTTTGCCGCCAGGTAAGAAACAGGCAGCGAGCCGATGATGTAGGCTGATACTATCAGCATGAACCAGCTAGCCATATGTCTTCAGCCCTCTCTTTTCAGCGAGCGCAATCAGCCTGTTGGCGGCTTCTTCTGGCACCTCCACGCCACCCAGCGGGGCGCCGATGCCGCTTTCCAGACCATGAAAATCACTTCCGCCGGTGACAACAAGGGCGTATTTGGCGGCAAGCTGGAGCAGGTGTTCAGTATCTTCCGGAGTATGGTCAGCGTAATAAGCTTCAAGCCCGCATAAGCCGGCTCGTTTTAATCTGGCGACCCAGTGTTCCGGATTCTTGGTTGAAAATGGGTGAGCCAGCACCGGTAGCCCTCTGGCTTTCAATATCAGCTTCACCGCTTCCGGTGGTGTCATTTTCTCCCGTTCTACATAGGCTGGTCCCGTCCGCCCGATGTATTTATTGAACGCTTCACGAAGGCTGGTGATATAGCCTTGCTCCAGCATCGCCTGGGCAATGTGCGGTCTGCCGATGGTGCCATCCCCCGCTAGTTGCTGGACGCGCTCCCAGTCAATTGAGATGCCAAGACTGGCGAGCTTAGCCACTATCTTCTTCGCCCGCGTCTCTCGTGAAGCGCGGAAGTGCGCCAGCGTGGCGCTTAAATCAGGGTCAGTGTAGTCCATGAAGAATCCCAGGACATGGATTTCACCATCTTCAACATCGGTGCTGACCTCAACGCCCGGTATCACCCTGAGGCCGGGGAAAGATTTCGCCGCTGTCAGCGCGGCGGCAATCCCGTCCACAGTATCGTGGTCGGTCAGGGCGATGGTCGTCAATCCTGCCTCTGCGGCTTTGCGCACCACTTCCTGCGGAGGATACTTACCGTCTGAGGCGGTGGAGTGGATGTGCAGGTCAACTTTGCTCAAGGCTCCTCCAGCGTGCGTGAGATGCGCTCAATCCGCATTGCCTTCCCGCTCTCGCTGTCCGCTTCCACCATCATGGCGCTCAGGAATGGCTTACCCCTGCCCACGCTGAGGTGGTGAGGCATGCCGGTGAGGAAACGCCGGAGAACTGAGTCAGCATCGTCGCCGATGACTGAGTCTGATGGTCCGGTCATACCGATGTCTGTGACATAAGCCGTCCCCCGCGGCAGGATTTGGGCGTCAATTGTGCCCACGTGGGTGTGGGTGCCCAGCACCGCGCTTACCCGGCCATCAAGATAGCGCCCCATCGCCATTTTTTCTGAGGTGGCTTCGGCGTGGAAGTCAACGATGACCACCGGCGGTCTATCGGTCAACATTGACAGAAGCCTGTCCATCGCCCGGAAAGGGCAGTCAATGGCTTGCATGAAAGTCCGCCCCATGAGGTTGACTACCATGACCTGCCCCATGGTGAGGTAACCCCGCCCCGGCACGCCCTCCGGGTAGTTGAGCGGGCGCAGGATGGGCATATCGCCATCAAGGTGAGCGAGAAGCTCTTTTTGTGCCCAGATATGGTTGCCTGAGGTGATGACGTCCACCCCCATGCTGAGGATTTCCTGGGCGGTCTCTGGCGTCAACCCGAACCCTCCTGAGGCATTTTCCCCGTTGGCGATGACCATATCCAGTTTGTATTCCTGCTCCAGGCCGGGCAGGAGCCTCTGCAGCGCCTGCCTTCCGGGGCGCCCGACAATATCACCGACGACCAGTATCCGCATCAATGCTCCATTCTCTTTTAGCTTTTTCATTTGGCGTAGTCTATGGCTCTGGTC
The DNA here is from genome assembly GCA_034434915.1 of Dehalococcoidales bacterium. Classification (GTDB taxonomy): domain Bacteria; phylum Chloroflexota; class Dehalococcoidia; order Dehalococcoidales; family RBG-16-60-22; genus DAOTYE01. The sequence goes on along the minus strand of DAOTYE010000004.1, from coordinate 56,493 downwards.
TCCCGCACCACGGTTACCTTGATTTGGCCCGGGTATTCCAAGCCCTCTTCTATTTTCTTGACGATGTCCCGTGCCAGCCGCATCGCGCCCAGGTCATCAATCTCCTCCGGCTTCACCAGGATACGGATTTCACGCCCTGCCTGGATGGCATAGGATTTCTCCACCCCCTTGAAGCTATTGGCGATGTCTTCCAGGTCTTTCATCCGCTTCAGGTAGCTTTCCAGGGCTTCACGGCGCGCACCGGGTCTGGCACTGCTGATGGCGTCCGCCGCTGAAATAATGAAGCCCCAAAAGCTCGTGTTGCCTGTCTCTAGGTGATGTTCGGCGATGCCCTGGAGCACCTCCGGAGACTTCTCCCACTGCTTCAGTATTTCAACGCCGATGCTGGCATGGGTGCCTTCTACCTCACGGTCCACTGCCTTGCCGATGTCATGGAGCAAGCCGGCGCGTTTGGCGATAGCGACATCCGCGTTCAGCTCAGAGGCTATCATGCCGGCGAGATATGCCGTCTCAATGCTGTGGGCAAGGGTGTTCTGCCCGTAGCTGGTGCGGTACTTGAGCCTGCCCAGCAGTTTGATGAGCTCAGGACGCAAGCCGGCAACGCCAACCTGGTATGCCGCCTGCTCCCCGGCATTGTAGATGGTGGCGTCTACCTCCTCTTTGGCTTTGGCGACCACCTCTTCAATGCGTGCCGGATGGATGCGGCCGTCCAGTATCAGCTTGGTGAGGGCGATGCGGGCGACTTCCCGGCGCACCGGGTCAAAGCTGGATAGCGTGACTGCCTCAGGCGTATCATCTATGATGAGGTCTACGCCGGTGGCTTGCTCAAGGGCGCGGATATTGCGTCCTTCCCGCCCGATAAGCCTGCCTTTCATCTCGTCACTGGGGAGAGGCACCACGGAAACGGTGGCTTCCGCCACCACTTCTGAGGCACTGCGCTGAATGGCATGAGCGAGGATTTCTCTAGCTCTGGCATCCTCCTCTTCTTTAAGCCTTATCTCCCACTCACGCAGTCGCCTTGAGGTCTCCTGCTGGAGCTCTCCCTCTAAAGCCGTCAAAAGCACCTTCTTGGCTTCTTCACTTGACATACCGGAGATTGTTTCTAGCTGTTTGAGCTGTTTCTCCTTCAATTCTTCAAGTTGTGCCTTGACAGCATCAATGTCCTTCTCTTTGTTCGCCAGATTGCGCTCGCGTTGCTCCACGCTTTCCAGCCTGCGGTCCAGGTATTCACTCTTTTGGGTAACGCGGTTTTCCTGGCGCTGGAGTTCAGCACGGCGTTCCCGATATTCTGCCTCGGCGCTTGCCTTTATTTTCCTGGCTTCCTCATGTGCCTCCATGACGGCTTTTTTGGCTTCATTTTGGGCATCGCTTACAATTCGGGAGGCTTTTCTCTCCGCAATGCGGATTTGCCGATTGAAGATAACGCGGCGGGAGATGAGCGCCGCCATGATACCAAAGACAACGCCGATGATGAAGGCAAAGAATATCGCCAGGATATAAATCCAGACTGTGCCCTGTTCCATATTTACCCCCTTTCATTCAGAATTTGGCGCCGGGGGACAGTAAAAAGATAGCTAATACTACTCAATTCCCTGTTTTTTGTCAAAACAGGATTATTCCTGACTGTCCCTCTCGGCCCATATTCTAGCTATGGTATGACTTATCACATCGTAATCAAATCCACGCCGCCGCAGATACTCTCCAAGACGGCGGCGGAAAGTGTCATAATCCGCTGATTTCAATAGTCTGGCTCTGAGTGCTGCCGCCCGATAAGCGTTTTCACCATCGTCAATTTTGCCCGTTACGCGGTCTATTATGGTGGGGTCAATGCCCTTGCGCACCAGCTCCAATCTGGTCATCCGCTGGCTGCGCGGGCGGAAGGACTGCCGGTTTTCCTGCCAGAACCTGGCGAAGGCGGCATCATCTATCAGCCCGTGTTCTCTGAGCTTGCTGATGGCTGAGTTGATGTAATCGCCCTCAAATCCGCGCCGGGAAAGCTTTTCTCTCATTTCCGCCTCGCTATGCGGCCGGTAGCCCAGGTAGCGCAGGGCGGCATTGAGACAGCGCTGAAGCCCGTTTGCCTGAGCCAGTGCTTCAATCTCGCCATCGTTTAGCTCCTGTCCGGTGCGGAGGCGATGTTTTTCAACCACCTCTTTTTCCAGTATAAAAGCTGGTTTCCCGTCCAGATATATCTTCACTTTTCTTCCCCGCCCCGCCTTTTCCCTGCGCAGGGCAGTGATTGTTTTCATTTCTCTCCTTCCAGCCTTGAAAAACAACAGGCTGAAGCCTTCTGAGCTTCAGCCTTGCTCCTGGTGCGGTTATTCAGTTTTTGCTGGTTTAATGCTAATTAACTCTGTTACTGCCCGGCTGGTTCATCTGATGCGGCAATATGGACAGATGCGGCTGAAGCCCTGATTCTCTCTTCAATTTCTTTGGCAGTGTCAGGGTTCTGTGCCAGAAACTGTTTGGCGCTTTCCCTGCCTTGCCCCAGGCGGACATCCCCGTAAGAGAGAAAGGCACCAGCCTTTTTGATGATATCCAATTGGATGCCAAGGTCAATGAGATTGCCCTCTTTGCTGATACCGCGGTCAAACATGATATCAAACTCAGCACTGCGGAAGGGTGGAGCAACCTTGTTCTTGACCACCCTGGCTTTCACATGACTGCCGATAGCTTCATTGCCCTGCTTGATAGTCTCCACGCGTCTCAAGTCTATCCTGACGGAGCTGTAAAACTTGAGCGCCCTGCCGCCCGGCGTGACCTCCGGATTACCGAAGACAATCCCTACCTTTTCCCGTAGCTGATTAATGAAAATGACCGCTGTTCCTGACCTTCCGATGGCGGCGGCAAGTTTTCTCAGCGCCTGGGACATCAGGCGGGCTTGCAAGCCCACGTGGGCATCACCCATTTCCCCCTCAATTTCCGCCCGGGGCACAAGCGCGGCGACGCTGTCAATGACGATGACGTCAATGGCGGTGCTCCGCACCAGGTGCTCGGTGATTTCCAGGGCTTGCTCTCCGGTGTCAGGCTGGGAAATAAGCAGGTCATTGACATTCACGCCGCAGTGGGCGGCATAGGTGGGGTCAAGGGCATGCTCTGCGTCAATATAGGCAGCCACACCTCCTCGTTTCTGTGCTTCAGCGATGATGTGCTGGGCGACCGTGGTCTTTCCGGATGCTTCCGGTCCGAAGATTTCAGTAATGCGCCCCTTGGGAATACCACCCACGCCCAGAGCCAGGTCCAGTGCCAGTGAGCCGGTGGGAATCACTTCAACAGGACCAGCGGCGGACTCCCCCAGTTTCATGATGGAGCCCTTGCCGAACCGTTTCTCAATCTGGCCTATGGCAAGTTCAAGCGCCTTTTCTCTCTCTGTGGTCATATGTTCCGCCTTCAACCAGCATGATAACACATGCGTTCTACCAAAGCAAGAGATACTGCTGGTTCAGTGCCAGGGTCAGCTCATGTCAGAAACAGCGGCGTGATATAAGTCTCAATGATTGCCGCCGGCAGGAGGAACGCCGCGGCGAGCAGGAGATACTTCAGGTTCTGCTTCAGGTGTGGCACGAATTTGACCCGTTTCTCTTTTGAGAAAAGGCACATTATGGCAAAGGAACCGAAACTCAGTGCGGCGGCTTCACCGATGACAATAGCGGGAATTTCAAAGATGCCATGCGGCAGGATGCCGGCGATAAGGAAACCCAGCGATGTTTCTTGCACCACAGAGACGGCGACGAAGGAAAGAAACCAGCCATTTAACGTCAGCGCAATGATGGGAAAAAGAAGCAGGAACGGGCTGAAGACGAAGCTGAAAATGAGCGCAGTCACGTTTTTGAAAAAGACGAACAGAGCCATGGTGATAGTGAACGGTTGTAACACCTGCCCCAAGCCCCTAAGCATCTCAAGCTGGTCTCTGGTGAGCATGCTGGAGACAGTGGCGGGCATAAAGAGACCGAGCAACATCCCCAGCAGGAAAAGCCCGGCGGCGATGAAAAGCCATCGTTTATAGCTCATGCGCCGCCTTTATTTCCCGCCGCCCCAGCGCTCGTAGAAGACGATTTCAGAGAGCTGCTTCCGCGGTCTGGCGTCACGCACTTGGTCAGGATAGCCGAGCGGCGTCATCTCAACTACGCATGCACCTGGCGGCACCCCCAGGATTTCCGCCGCCTTTTTGGCGTCAAAGAGCCCCACATGCACCGTGGCCAGCCCCAGCGCGTGCGCCGCCAGCACCAGGTGCTCCATGGCTATACCCACATCAAACATGAACCAGTCTCCCTTGTCTGTAGCCGGCTTGTTGTCGCCAGAGTAGAAGCCTGATTTACCCAGCTCGGCGCAGGCGACGATGGTGATGGGCGCCTGCATGATGGCGCCTCTGGCGGGGTTGGTGGCATCCAGCGTGTCCGCCAGCTTGTTTCTGGTCTCCTGACTGCGGACGACGATGAACCGCCAGCACTGCGTATTTGCCCAGGAAGGTGCCAGGCGCGCCGCATCCAGCACTTTTTCCAGAAGCGCGTCATCAACTGGGTCAGACTTATATTTGCGTATGCTTCTCCGCGTTTTGATTGCTTCAAATAGGTCCATCACCTTCTCCTTGCCACTGTTCATTTTCCCAGGCACCCTTGCCGATGAGCGAGACAAAGCGGCAGCCGCCCAGGTTCTCTACTGTCCGTTTTGTCTTGTGGCGGGTCACTTTGACCAGCTCTTGCAAGAAACGTGAGCCGACCGGTATAACCATTCTACCGTTGATGGCTAACTGCGCCATAAGTTCCTCAGGAATATCCGGTGCTCCCGCAGTGACCATAATGGCGTCATATGGTGCGTCTTTCTTCCACCCGAGCGTTTCCTCCGCCATGTGGAACTGGATATTGTGGTAACCCAGCTTATCCAGCACCTGTTTTGCCCGCTGAATAAGCTCAGGCAGGCGCTCCACGGTAACTACCTGCCGCGCCAGCTCAGCAAGGATGGCGGTCTGGTAGCCGCTCCCGGTGCCAATTTCCAGCACCTTATCGCTTTCTTTGAGTTCCAGCGACTGGGTCATCAAGGCGATGATGTAAGGCTGGGAAATGGTCTGCCCGTAGCCAATTGGCAGCGGTATGTCTTCATAAGCGAGGTGCCGGCTTTCCGTCGGGACAAAAAGCTCGCGGGGGACGCGCGCCATCGCCTCCAGTACCCGCTTGTCTTTAATTTCAGTGCTGAGATGGGCAATCAGCTCAGCTCTGGCGGCAGAAAAATCCATAGTGAAACCAGCCCGTGGTTATGGCAAGACCAGCGCTAAAACAATGAGAATCACCAGTATGATGCCGGAGAGAATGCCAATCAGGCGCAGTTCCGCACCGATGAATGGATAGCGTCCTTCCTGCGCATGTGTCCCAGAAGCAGGAGCCGCCGGTGTCTGCATCTTCTGGGCTGAAGCAATCCCGGCATCTGCCGGCGGCTGGTTTAGCCCTTTCGCTTTCTGGAGTGAATATTTTGCTTTGCCGTGTTTCTTACTTTTACCTGGCATGTAGCATCTCCTTTACTTGGCTCTGGGGTGAGATTTCTCATAAGTGCGGCGGACATGCTCTGATGTTAAATGAGTATAGACCTGCGTGGTGGAAATATTGGCGTGACCGAGCAGTTCCTGCACCGCTCGCAGGTCAGCACCGCCGCTGAGCATGTGGGTGGCGAAGCTGTGGCGCAGGGTATGGGGGCTGATTTTGATGTCCAGCCCGGCGCTTCGGGCATATTCTTTGAGCTTCTGCCAGAACCCCTGCCGGGTGAGTCTCTTTCCGCGCGGGTTAAGGAAGAGGGCGGTTTCTGATTTTCTGCCGCGGAGCAGTTTAGGTCTGACTTCCTCTGTGTATTCTTTGACCGCCCGCGCCGCCTGTTCATAAATGGGGATGAGGCGCTCCTTTTTCCCCTTGCCGAAGCAACGCACATATCCGCCAGCGGTGTCCACATCGCCCACGTTCAGCGCGGTGAGCTCGCTGATGCGCATGCCGCTGGCATAGAGGAGCTCCAGCATAGCTTTGTCCCGCTTCGCTTCAAGGGTATTTATCTTAGCCGGCTGTTCCAGCAGGCGGCGTACCTGGCTGATGGTGATGGGTTTGGGCAGGGGCTTGCCCACACTGGGCGAGCTCATGTCCTTGGCGGGGTTGTCCTTGATGGTCCCCTCGCGGGTCAAGAATTTGAAAAAAGACTTGGCGGAAGCCACCTTGCGTGCGGCGGTGGTTGCGGCGTAGTTTTTGTCGCTCTTGAGGTGGAGCATGTAGGCGAGCATCGCCTGCCGGTTGAAGCCAGCCCATGAGGGCATCTGGTTCTGTTTGCCCAGCTCTTTTTCGGCAAACCTAGCCAGTTCAAGCAGGTCATTGCGGTATGCCGCGATGGTATTTTCCGAATAGCCCTTCTCCACTTTTAAGTAGTTCAGGAAAGTATCAATTTCCGCTCTCACCGCTCAACCTCGCAAAAGCAAAATTCTATTCAGGGATAGCAGTATTTTAACATAAAATTATAAGCAAGTAAAAATCCTCTGTCTGCCTTTGCAAGTCCCGATGAAAACGGGGCGTGGCAATCCCAATAAATTCAATGGGATATCGCTTCGCTTTGCTCGCAATGACGGGTCCCCCCAGCAGATGAAGGCGGTCAAAGATGCTTTGTCCAGATGCAAGCCTGTGTTACAATAATTTCAGAGGTCAAGCATGGTAAGCCAGCTCATTGCGGAGCAGATAGAAAGACTGCCCACAGGTCCCGGCGTTTACCTCATGAGGGACGCTCAGGGCACTGTTTTATACGTAGGCAAGGCGGCAAGCCTGCGCCACAGGGTGAGGTCTTACTTCACCTCAGCACAGAAGCTCACTCCTAAAATCCAGCGCCTGGTGGACCGCGTGGCGGATATTGATTTCTATGTCACGGGGTCAGAGCAGGAGGCGCTCATCCTTGAGCTGAACTTAATCAAAAGGCACCATCCCTATTTCAATGTGCGCCTCAAAGACGATAAGACTTTTCCCTATCTCAAAATTGAGGTGAACAAAGAGTATCCCCGCGTTTTCGTCACGCGGCGCCTGGAGCAGGACGGCGGACGCTACTTCGGTCCCTTTGCCAGCGCGCGGTCAGTGCGCCAGACTTTGAGAGTCATTAAGGGTATCTTCCCTTTCCGCTACTGCACCAAGCCCATCACCGGGACTGACTCCCGCGCGTGCCTTGAATATCACCTGGGGCGCTGTGTGGGACCGTGCATCGGCGCGGCAACGAAGGAAGAGTATGCCCGGGTCATCAAGCAGGTCATTCTCTTTCTTGAGGGGAAGCAGGAAAGGATAGTGCGGGAGCTTCAGGACAGGATGGAGAAGGCGGCTGAGGCGCTGCAGTTTGAGAAGGCGGCGCTCATCCGTGACCAGATTAGCGCCATTCAGGACGTCATTGAGGGCCAGCGCATTGCGGCGAAGGTGAGAGGTGAGCAGGATGTCATCGCCTTCATCCAGGACGGTGACCAGGCATGTGTCCAGGTCTTCTTCATCCGCAATAACAAGCTGACCGGGCGGGAGAGCTTCATACTTCAGGGAACGCGGCAGGAGACCCCGTCTCAAATCATGACCAGCTTCATCAAGCAGTTTTATAGCTCCAGCCCGCATGTGCCACCACGCCTCCTGCTTCAGTATCCGGTAGAGGAAGAAGCTGTGGTGAGGGAGTGGCTGGAGAAGAGGCGGGGCGGGAGGGTGGTGCTTCAGGTGCCGCGCCGCGGGAGCAAGAAAGAGCTGGTTGACATCGTTGCGCAGAACGCGCGGGAAAGCCTGGTGCAGATGAAAATCAAACAGCTTGCCACGCCTAGAGAGCTGGAAGAAGCCCTTGCTGAGCTGGAAAAGGAGCTCAATTTGCCCCGCCCGCCCGGGCGGATAGAAGGCTACGATATCTCCGATATCCAGGGTCTGGCGGCGGTGGGGAGCATGGTGGTCTTTGAGAAAGGGAAGCCGAAGCCAGCCCACTACCGCCGCTTCAAAATTAAAACAGTCGCTGGCGCCGACGATTACGCCATGATGCAGGAGGTGCTCAAACGGCGCTTCAAAAGGCTGGGCAGTGATGCCACCGGAGAAACGTGGGCGGTGGCGCCAGACCTCGTTCTTATTGACGGGGGCAAGGGGCAACTCAATGCCGCTCTCGCCGCGATGAAGGAAGCCGGAGCGGACTTCCCGGTGGCGAGCATCGCCAAGGAAAACGAGGAAATCTTTCTCCCCGGTCGCTCCAAGCCAGTTGTTTTGCCTCGCACTTCACCGGCACTCCGCCTTCTCCAGCGAGTGCGGGATGAAGCCCACCGCTTTGCCATCGGCTACTTTCAGAAGGTGCATAAGAGGGAGACGTTTATTTCTGTTTTTGATAATATAGAGGGGATTGGGCTGAAACGCCGCCGCGCGCTCCTGAAGCACTTTGGCTCAATTGACAGAATTAAAGAGGCTTCAATTGAAGAACTGGCGGCGGTGAAAGGCATGACGGTGAAATTGGCAAGAAGGCTAAAGGAGGCTTTAAGTGCCGGCTAACTTACCACCCCAGTATTTTGAGGCAGAAAGAGAATACCGGGAGGCAAAAACTCCGGAGGAAAAGATTGCCGCGCTGGAAGAGATGCTTGCCATCATGCCCCATCACAAGGGCACCGACCATCTCCGCGCTGACCTCCGGACAAGGATTGCCAAGCTCACCCAGATGATGGGGAAGAAGGGTGGGGCGGCGCGCACCTCCATGCTTATTGACAAAGAGGGAGCCGCCCAGGTGGCGGTCATCGGGCTGACGAACTCGGGCAAATCCCAGCTCGTTGGCGCCATCACCAACGCCTCTCCGCTCGTGGCGGACTACCCGTTTGTCACTCAGACGCCCCTGCCGGGTATGATGAAGTTTGAAAATATCCAGATTCAGCTTATTGATACTCCCCCGCTGGCGCCGCAGACGTTGCAATGGTGGATGCCGCACATGTTCCGCCGGGCTGACGCATTGCTAATCGTCCTTGACCTGAGCCAGGACCCGCGCGCGCAGGTGGCGGAAATCCTGGGCTATCTGCACAGGATGAGGATTGATATTGGCATCGGGAATGTGGACCCGGAAGCAGTTCTCAGCCGCAAGAAAGCCATCATCGTGGGCAATAAAGTTGACCTTCCCGGGGCGCAGAGTAATTATACCGCACTGCAGAACGCCTATAATGGCAAACTGCCGCTGGTGGCGATTTCTGCCAGAGACAGGGTGGGGCTTGAGGAACTGAAAAGGAGCGTGTTCCAGATGCTGGGCATCATCCGGGTCTATACCAAGGCGCCGGGGCAGAAGCCGGACTATGATGACCCAATCGTCCTGCCGAAGGGGAGCACCCTTGCTGATGCCGCGGCGGTGGTGCACAAAGACTTCCTCGCCAAGATGAAGTATGCCCGCCTCTGGGGCTCAGGCAAGCATGATGGCATCATGGTCAAGCGCGACCATGTCCTCCAGGACGGGGATGTCATTGAACTGCACATATAGGGTTAAACTCTAAATTCTAATTACTAAACTCTAAGCAGATAAGGAGCTTTGATGACCGGACGGCCCGGCTGGCACGATAAATACTGGAAGAAGCTGGATAAGGAGACGCAGAAGAAACTGCGCACCAGCTGTCCCCGCTGTGGCAGCACCGAGACCTACTATAACGAACTTTTCAAGACGTGGCGCTGTGGCAGGTGCGAGCACTCCTTCGTGGTAAAGGGGTACGGGAGCGCCGCGCCGTGGTGGAAACGCCTCTTCAGGCTTAACCGCTAGCCGGTTTTAGGTGGCGCCTCAAAGTATGCTTTCACATTGGCGCTGAACAAATAGGCGAGGGCGAGCGCGCCGATAATGGTGCCGATGGGAATATTGAGCAGGCTCAACGCCGAATGAACAATCGCCATAGTCCGCCCCCACGCCTTGCCCAGAAGAAGACCGATGCCGGCGGCAATTGCCAGTGCGACAAATAATACCAGCGCCAGCGCACCGAGGCTCATGCTGAAGATAGCTCCCGCTCTTGATATGTTCCACATATGCGTTGTTGGTGGGAAGGCGAATGCCGCCAATACGGCGATGCCGATAGTTGCCAGGAACGCGGTGACGAACTCCCAGATGGCAATCAGAATGAGCAGGTCAGGTTTTTTCATCGTTCACCTCTCTCGGACAGCGGTCCATCACAGACTGCTCAACTTTTCTTCATCTTCTCAATTTCTTTTTCTATCTGCCTTTTCTCCCAGGCGGTGTCCTTGTCCAGAACAAATACGCCCAGAAAATTGAACAGCAGACCAACTCCCCAGCCGCCCAGCGCCCAGAGGAACCAGGGGTAACCTGCACCGGTGACCGCCCACCAGAGAATCACCAGAATGGCATTAATCACCACATATACTACTAGGTGGGTGTAAAAATCCCTTTTTGCCTTCACCCGCTTTTTAGCGAGCTCATACATTTCCTGCTCTGACAGCTGAGTGGTCATCAGGCACCCCCATAATCAAATTCCTGCCCTTATTGTAACATATATCAGGCGTTACAATAAGAACTTCTTGATGGCTTTTGCCAGCCCGTTGTGCTCAATGTCATCAGTGACGTAGTCGGCGGCGGCTTTCACCGGGTCGGGCGCGTTGCCCATGGCGACCGCCATGCCGGCGGCGGAAAAGAGCGGGATATCGTTACTGCCGTCCCCGATGGCAAAGACGTCAGCAAGCGGAATGTTCAGGTGGGAGACGAGCGCTTCCAGAGCCTTTCCCTTGGTAACGCCCGGAGCAAGCACATTGACGAAAGTGACACCAGGGAGAAAAGGCGCTACCGCCTGGGAAAAGTTGAGTTGACCCTGGAAGTGGCGGTGAAACGCTTCAGCCGCTGACACTTCTTCTGGCGTTCTGGTCAGAATAGTGCCTTTGATGATTCTTTCCCTCTGCCAGATGTCGTTGAAGTCAACGATGGTCGTTTCAATGCTGAAAAGCTCGCGGCGCACCTGTGTTGACCATGATTCCCGCTCGGAGAAGAAGCGCGTGACGGTGAAAAGCTCAAGGTTTATGCCGTGTTCATGGGCAAAGTCAATCATTTTCTTGACGTGTTGGGGTGCGAGTGGCTGGGCATACACCTCCTCAGCCGGTCCCGGACCGCTGACCAGCGCCCCGTCAAAGAAAATGTGGTAGCCGTCAAGGGAAAGCCGTTTGATGAGGGGCACTGTGGCGGTATTGCTGCGTCCGGTGCAAAGGGAAATCCGCATTCCTGCCTGCTTTACGCGGGCGATTACCTTCTCAGTGCCGGAAGGTATGCCTCCTTTGCCATCAATCAATGTGCCATCCACGTCAATGACGAGCAGTTTATAGTGGTGGTTCTTCACAGTTACCTCTTTTCTTGTTGAAGATAGCCGCGCAAAGTCTGTGCGTTTTTCAGCGCGTAGCCCTGAGCATCATTATTGAAATAGATGTAAACCGTTCTCACGTGTTCCGGCAGTCCGGCGATGCGGCTTGCCCAGCCGGCAAGCTCTTCATCTGAATAGCAACTGGAATAGAGACCCTGACTGCCATGGAAGCGGACATAGGCGAAGTCAGCTGTCGCCACGGGCGGGCAGGTGAGCGAGGGCATGTCAAAGATGCAAAGACCAGCGTGATAACGTCGTAAGAGCTCAAATACCGCCTCGTCTAACCACGACTCGTGGCGGAACTCAAAGGCGTGTTGAAGGTTCCCGGGCAGGATATTCAGGAATGACTCAAGCCTTTCGTCGTCGCGGTGAAGTCCGGGCGGGAGCTGGTAAAGCAGTGGACCGAGTTTTTCTTTAAGCAGAGCGGTCCTGGCAAGAAAGGTTTTCAATGGTTCCTCCGCGTCCTTGAGTTGTTTTATATGGGTGATGAAACGGCTGACCTTCACCGCAAAGAGGAATTCTGCTGGTGATGCACGGTACCATTTCATAAAGGCGTTCTCAGTGGGCAGGCGGTAGAAGCTGGCATTGAGTTCAACGGTGCTGAACTGCCGGGAGTAAAAAGACAGCCAGTCTGAGCGGGGCAGGTCTTCAGGGTAAAACCGTCCCTGCCAGTGGTCATAATGCCAGCCTGATGCGCCGATGTAGTATGTGCGTGTCATCGCCGGATAACCGATTTTATTTTAGCATCAGCAGGTCTTGACTGCCACAGGTGAATTTCTCCATTTGACCCTGAAGATAGCTCTCCTGTATAGTGAAAATGGGCACACCCACTTTTTGTTTTATAAGGAGTCTCTAATTATCCATGTCTCCACCCTTGAAGAAAACAATCGTTCAGTGCGATTTTGATGGCACCGTTACTGAAGAAGATATCAGCTTTCTTCTCCTTGACGCCTTTGGCGAAAAGGACTGGCGCAAATACTTGGATGATTACAAGGCGGAGAAACTGACGGTGGGGGAGTTCAATCGCATCCTCTTCAGTGCGGTAAAAGAAAGTAAAGACACCCTTCTTGACTTCTTGAAGAAACGGGCGGTGAAGATTCGCCCCGGCTTCAGGGAGTTGCTGGCTTATTGCCGGCAGAAAGGCTATGACTTCATCGTCACCAGCAACGGGCTGGATTTTTATATTGACTATGTGCTGAAGGAAGCCGGTCTGAACCATCTGAGAGTCTTTGCGGCGCGCACCACTTTCAAGCCGGAGGGACTTGAAGTGAAGTTCTTCACCCCTGACGGCAGGTATATTGATGACCACTTCAAGACGTTTTTCACCCGGCGGTACCGGGAGCAGGGCTACCGTGTCATCTATATCGGAGATGGCTCATCTGATATTTACCCCGCGCGTGAGGCTCATCATACTTTTGCCCGCGGTTCTCTTCTGGAGCTCTGCCGGGAAGAGAGGATACCCCACACCCCGTTTGAGGATTTCAATGATGTCATCGGCGGTCTGAAGAAACTGGCATTGCCGGGTGATAAAGATGCTTGCAAATAGCCTCACCATTGAAGAAATACCATTTGGAGACGCGCGGTTAGAGGCATGTTCCTGGGCATAAAGCCGCAGTATCGCCGGCTGGGCATACCAGCACTCCTTGCCTCACAGGCGGTTGGCTACCTGCTGTCCAAGCACTATCTTGAGTGCGCTGTCTCACTGCTCTGGGAAAATAATGAAGGCATCAGCAAACTGATGGATACTTCCGGCGGGCACTACTATAAAAGCAACGGCGCGTCTATGACCTGCCACTGAAGTAACCTCAGTATGCTTCAGGCGATGTGCTGAACGGGGAACGCAATGAGCCGGTCGCTCTGTTAAATAGTAAATAGCGCGCTCATTAGCGCTATACTGACCTCATAACCGGTCTCGTACTCATCCTGTGCATATCTCACGAACTCTCTGACACGCCGGGCTGAAGGCTTTCTTGCCTACATTCTCCCCATCACTTTATCCGCACACTCAAGCGCCCGGTCTATATCAGCATCAGTGTGGGCAGAGCTGATATAAAACCTGCCGCCGAACATGAGGATAATCCCTTCCTCTGCCATCATCTCCGCCCAGCGCCGCTCCTTCTGAGCGTCCACTCCCTTGAAGTCCCTGACGGTATAGGCCACCTTCTTGTCCGTATCCATGAAGCGGGTGATGAAGACGCCTCTTGTGCCCTGAATGAACAGGGGTATGCCGCGCCGCTTGCTGATTTCCCGCAGTCCGTCCTCCAGGCGCTTCTGGGTGCGGTCAATCTTCCGGTAGAACGCGCCGTTGTCCTTTTCCAGAATCTTTACGCTTGCCACCACGCCAGCCATGCCCAGAGGATATCTGCCGAAGGTCCCTCCAGAAGTCACTTTTCCCTGTAGCATGAGGTCCATCATGTCTTTCCTGCCGGCAAAACCAGCCAGCGGAAGACCGCCCGCCATCGCTTTGCCGAAGGTGGCGATGTCCGGCGTCACTCCCAGCATGCCCTGGGCACAGCTAAGCCCTACTCTGAAACCGGTGATGACCTCGTCAAAGCACAGGACGACGCCGTACTTCGTGCATAGCTCTCTCACTTTTTCCAGATACCCCTGCCTGGGCGGACAACAGCCGGCATTGCACAGGATTGGCTCCATGATAACCAGCGCCACTTCTTCCCCGTATTTTTTGAGGACCTGTTCCAGAACATCGGCATCGTTCCACGGCAGGAGGAAGCCCTGTTTTAAGGACGCCGGGTCTCTGCCGGCGGCTGTCAGCGTTTCCGGGTTTTCTATAGGAAAAGGTTTTTCTTCTGTTGTTTCAGCCACGCTTCCGCCCAGGATATTGTCAAACCAGCCGTGATAATGCCCTTCAAAGCGGATGAAATAAGGGCGGCGGGTATAGGCGCGGGCAAGCCTGAGGGCAAGCTGGACAGTCTCCGTGCCAGTGGGGTTAAAATGGACTTTTTCCGCGCAGGGCACGTGCTGGGCGATTTTTTCCGCCGCCTCCACCTCTATCGCCGCTTCCTGATAAATGGTGGAGTTCAGCGACCACAACACATCCAGTTGTTGCTTCAGCGCCTGAATGTATTCCGGGTTATTGTGCCCGAAGATGAGCGGTCCCGCTGATAGGACAAAGTCAATATACTCTTTCCCGTCCGCGTCCCAGAGATGACATCCCTCAGCCCTGACGATAAAACGGGGGGAAAAACCGCTGCCCGGCAGGTTAGTATGGGCGCCGGCTAATACTTTGTTTGCCCTTCTGGCGAGCTCTGCGTTTGACATCGGTTAGCGCTCCTTTCAAGCTAGTTCACTGCTCATTCTGCCCAATCTGTTCATTGCCTCGTTCTTTTCACTCAGTCCAAGCTTTGCCTTTATAATAGCACGGTGCAAGACTTCAATGCTCTGGTCGTATGTCTTCCTGTCCACTGGGTATGGGATACCGTCCTTGCCGCCGTGGGCAAAGCTATAGCGGGCGGGGTCGCGGTAGCTGGGCGGGACGCCGTAAATCAATTCCGAGATAAGGCTCAGGGCGCGGATGGTCTTTGGTCCCACGCCGGGCAGGCTCAGCAACTGCTCAAAGTTCTGCGGCTGGCGCTCATAGGTGCTGAGGACAATTTTGCTCAAACTATCAGGGTGGAGGTCATTCAACATTATTTCATGGCGGCGGGGCAGGGTCAGCGTTTTCAACTTTTTCAGGTCAGCGATGACTTTCTCCGGCTTTTCTTCAGTGGCAATACCGGTGATGGTAATCCGCGCCGGGGAGCTTTCGCTTGCCACCAGGTTCAGGGCGGTGCCTGTTTTTTCAGTAAGGATGCCGGCGTGTGGTTCATTGACGAAGTCGCTCACCGTCTCCCCCAGCCAGTGGTAACGGCGGGCGTAGCGGTTGGTCTCGTTCATTCCCTGTTGCACCACCGCCCAGAAGCCTTTGCTGGTGAACAAGAAGGTGTGGTGGTAGAGCTGGTAGCCGTCCTGGAGGGCGGCACTGTCTACTTTGGCGGACATGCGGCTGGCATATACCAGAGGTGCCGGATTAAGGGAAAGACGGTCGCCCCAGGTCTCTATTTCACCCGGGGTCTGGCGCGATGTCCTGCCCTTGCCGCCGGCGACGAACAAACCGAGGCGGCGTTCCATTCCTTTTAACCCCTCCTTGAGTGCGCCGCAGAGGGTAGTGGTCACCCCGCTGGAGTGCCAGTCAAAGCCCAGCACACAGCCCAGTGCCTGGAACCAGTAAGGGTGGGAGAGCCGTCTCAGCACTTCTTCCGGACCGAACTCAATTACGATGGCGATGGTGATTTCCCGCGCCAGCCTTACCATGCGCTGGAAAAGCCAGGGTGGAGCTTTGCCGTGGTGGAGAGGCAGATTGGCGATGCCGGTGCGTGTAGCCACATTTGCTCCGGTTAGTGTCCGCAGGTGGCACAACTGGAGGAGCTACAGCCACTGCATGAACTGCCGCCGATGGCCGTGCTGGCGCCGGAAGCGCTTTTAGAAAAAGAAGCAAACCGGGAAACAGTCCTGCGGGCAGTTTTCTGGCACTTGGGGCAGTCAGCTCTGTCATCAGCCTGACTGATGGGGCGCATCAGCTCAAACTTGCATCCGCATTCATTGCAGACGTATTCATAGATGGGCATTTCATCTCACCCGTTTTAAGTTTACGTCTTTTCCGCAGAGGGGTCAAGCATGTTCTGACGGGTTTTGACCACAGTGCCCACAGGCGGGTATACTGGTTACAACTCGCGCGGAGGGCTTTATGGATAATGCACAATTGGTGGATAAACTGATTATCTGGCTGAAGGAAAAGGTGAAGACAGCGGGGTGTAAGGGGGTGGTGATTGGACTGAGTGGCGGTATTGATTCCTCCCTGCTGGCGGCAGTATGTAAGAAGGCGCTTCCTGATGCCACGCTGGGCGTCATCATGCCGTGCTACAGCAATGAGCAGGATAAAGCCCATGCCCTGCTGGTGGCGGAAAAATTTGGTATCTCCACTGTTGAAGTCTGCCTTGACGAAATTTTTGAAAAACTGGTAAAGCTCCTGCCCGATTTCAAAAAGGACGAGGCTGACCGCCGTCTGGCGCAAGCCAATCTCAAGTCAAGGCTCAGGATGGTCACTCTATACTACATCGCCAACCAGCTCAAATACCTGGTGGTGGGCTCAAGTAATCGGAGCGAGCTGGCGGTGGGCTATTTCACCAAGTATGGCGATGGCGGTGTGGACATCATGCCCCTGGGCAATCTGGTCAAACGGCAGGTGAAAGAGCTTGCTAGGTTTCTCGGAGTGCCGGAAGAAATTATCGCCAAGCCTCCGTCAGCCGGACTGTGGGCAGGGCAGACTTCAGAGGGAGAATTAGGCTTCAGCTACGATTTTGTTGACGGCTACCTGCTGGGTGGCAGAGTCCCGCCGGAAATCAAGGCGAAGATAGAAGCCAGGCTGAATGCTAATGCCCATAAACGCGCTCTCCCGCCCATTCCTGATTTCTAGCGCCACATTTGCCGTCATGCCCTCATTGCGGGTATAATAGTATTCCGTAACGTTACCTAGAGAGCAGGTGATACCATGGCACAGCAGGTTACTTTAGACAAAATCCGCAATACTGTGCTCCTTTCCCACTCAGGTGCCGGCAAAACATCAATGGGTGAAGCCATTCTCTTCACCGCCGGCGCCATAAACAGAATGGGCAAGGTTGACGAAGGGAGCACCACCGGTGACTATGACCCGGATGAAGTCAAGCGCAAAATAAGCATCAAGCTATCTCTTTTGCCGTGCCAGTGGCGCGACACCAAAATCAATATTATTGATACCCCGGGCTATGCTGACTTTGTAGCTGATGTCATCGCGGCGATGCGCGTGAGTGAGAGCGCTGTCATTGCTGTGTGCGCCGCCTCCGGCGTAGAGGTGGGCACAGAGCAGGTCTGGAAGTACTGCGAGGAAGCGCAGTTGCCGCGCATCATCTTTGTGAACAAGATGGACCGTGAGAACGCTGATTTCTTCCGCACCGTGGAAGCCATCCGCACCAAACTGGGCAATAAATGCCTGCCGGTGCAGGTAGCCATAGGCGCACATACCGGGTTTAAGGGCGTTGTTGACCTTATGACGCTGAAAGCATTCACCGGCTCCCCGGCTAAGGAAACTGAGATGCCAGCTGACCTTAAAGACAGGGTGGCCTCCTTCCGCGAAAAGCTGGTGGAAGCCATTGCGGAGACTGACGATAAGCTCATTGAGAAGTACCTGGGCGGCGGAGAATTGACTCCGGAAGAGCTGAAAAACGGTCTGCGGCAGGGTGTAGCTACCGGCCGCATCGTACCGGTGCTGGCGGGTTCGGCGCTTCAGAACTTCGGCATGAATTTCTTGCTTGATGCCATTTATGACTACCTGCCCTCACCGAAGGAGCGCGAGTTTGTTATCCTGAGCGATTCCACAGAGCAGAAAATGAAGCCAGCGGAAGACGCGCCTCTTGCCGCGCTTGTTTTCAAGACAAGCGCTGACCCATACGTGGGCAAGCTGACCTACTTCCGCATCTTCAGTGGCGCCATTGAGAGCAACTCTGTGGTGTGGAACTCCAGCAGGGGCAGTGCGGAGCGTATCGGACAGCTATTCATTCTGAGAGGAAAAACCCAGGAGCCGGTGGCTAAAATCACAGCCGGAGATATCGGCGCAGTAGCCAAGCTCAATGTGACCGGCACCGGAGATACCTTGTGCAGACAGGACAAGCCGGTAAAACTGCCGCCTCTTAAGTTTCCTGAGCCTATCTACGGCATGGCGGTCTATCCCAAGACAAAAGCGGACCTGGACAAGCTCGGTGCGGCTCTGAGCAGAATTGCCGATGAAGACCCCACCCTCAAGGTCCAGCGCGACCCGGACACCGGGGAAACTGTGCTCTACGGTATGGGCGAGACGCAGGTATCAGTATCTGCTGACAAGATGATGCGCAAGTTCGGCGTGAATGTAGAGCTGACCACTCCCAAGGTGCCGTATAAGGAGACCATCACCACCAAAGCAAATGCTGAGTTCAAGCATAAGAAGCAGAGCGGTGGTCACGGGCAGTACGGGCATGTCATCATGGAGCTGGAGCCATTGCCCAGGGGCAGTGGCGTTGAGTTCACGGAAAGGGTGGTAGGCGGTGCGGTGCCGCGCAACTATATTCCGGCGGTGGAGAAGGGTGTCAAAGAGGCGATGCATGAAGGCGTTCTCGCCGGCTTTCCGGTCGTGGATGTCAGGGCCACGCTCTATGACGGCAGTTTCCACCCTGTTGACTCGTCTGATATCTGTTTCAAGATTGCCGGCGCCGGCGCATTTAAGAAAGGGCTGGCTGAGGGTAATCCTATTCTGCTTGAGCCGATTGTAAACATCAAGATTACTGTGCCCGGGGACACCACCGGCGATATCCTCAGCGACTTGAATACCAAGCGTGGTCGCGTGATGGGCATGACGCCTGATGGTGATAAGAATGTTATTGAAGCACAGGTGCCTTTGGCGGAAGTCCAGCGCTATGCTATTGACTTGCGCTCACTTACCCAGGGCAGGGGCACCTATACCATGCAGTTCAGCCATTATGAAGAAGTGCCAGCGCACATCGCCCAGAAGATAGTCCAGGCACGGCAGGCTGAGAAGGAAACTGAGAAAGAAAAAGCCTGAGAATTTAAAGGGAAGATAAAAAGCGAGGGGCTTTCAAACCCCTCGCTAAATTTTTGCCTGTATTGCTGGTGTCAGGTAGCTCTGATTTCCTGCCGCATAAACATCACATAGCTTATGGCAAAGCAGATGACGCTCAGGCTGATAAGGGTGGTAAGATGTGGCCAGACGAGGACAAGGCTCTGGGTGAAGCTCAGCGGGTTGGCTATCATGAAAGAAGCCTGAGCGGAGGAAACCGCTCCCAGACTTCCTACAATCATCGGCAGGAGAAGCGCATTGGTCGCCTCTTGGAAAAGCGTGTTGGGCGAAAAGCGCAGTACCATCTGCTGTATCTCATAGTTGCGGATGGCTTCTGCCTCCTGCCCGCCTGGTGAAATCGGCGAAATGGCGTTGGCGATTGCCGGCGCAACGAGCGAGATAAAGATGCTGAAAAATAACCAGACACCCAGTGAAATCAGCAAGGATGATGCCACCCGTTTTAGCACTATGGAGAAGAGCATGGCAAGGCCCAGCCAGAATGCTCCGTAGGCAATCGCCAGAACCAAAAAGATGAAGAGCCGGATGATTTCCTCCGGCTTGGGCGGGACGCCGATCATGGCTAAACCGTAGCCGGCGACCAGCCCCAGGGTGGTGCCAATCATTACCGTCATGGTAACCACGCCGGCGAGGAACTTGCCGTTGATGACGCTATCCCTGAAGATTGGCTGAGAGAGGATGCGGCTCAGTGTGCCTCCGGTGCGTTCACTATTGATGGCATCAAAGCCAAGCGCAATGCCGATAAGTGGTATGAGGAAAGTCAGCAGAGTCGCGAGTGACGGCAGGACTGTCCCCGGTGTGGTATAAAGTCCCAGGAAAACAAAGCCTTCCGGTATGTTGAAGCTGCGGATTCTCTGAGAAGCCGCCAGCAAACCTGCCGCCGCCGCCAGAAATGTCAGGGCAAAAAATATGATAAACCGTATGCTGGTAAAATAGTCCGCCAGTTCTTTACGCAGGATAGCCGCCACTGTCAATTCTCCTTGAAATATTTCATATAGATATCATCCAGGGAAAATTCCTGAATCTTCATCTGGATAAGCATAAAGTTGTTCTGCACAATTGCTTTTGATATTTCTGCTCTCAGGTCTGCCTCTGTGGTGATAAGCAGGTTATTGTCCTGAATTTCCACGCTGGAGACGCCCTTAATGCCCCGGATAACGTCAACAAGTTGAGCGGTCGGGTTTTCCGTTTGCACCTCAATGACGTAACGTCCACCCGCTAGCGCTTTCCTGCCCAGTTCTTGAATGGAGCCCTGAATGACCATCTTGCCTTTGCTCAGGATGCCCACGCTATCACAGACTCTCTGCACCTGGTAGAGCTGGTGAGAGGAAAGGACAACGGTGGTGCCCATCTTGGGCAGTTTGGCGATGAGGTCAAGGAGGCGGTTGATGCCCTCTGGGTCAAGCCCGGATGTGGGCTCATCAAGGAAAACGAGCTTTGGCTTCTTGACCAGGACATCAGCGATGCCGAGGCGCTGTTTCATGCCGCGGGAGAACTTGTTCACGGTCATGTCCGCCCTGTCCTTCAAACCCACCATCTCCAGCACCTCATTGGCGCGCAGGCGTCCCTCTTTATAGCTCATGCCATTGAGGTCAGTGATGAACATGAGGTTCTCCCGGGCGGTGAGGTTTTCATAAAAGCCCACTTTCTCCGGCAGATAGCCGACAAGTTTTTTCACCTGGAGCGGCTCGCGGACGGGGTCAAACCCGAACACACGCGCCGTTCCTGAGGCAGGCTCAGTCAAGCCGAGCAACATCAGGATGGTGGTGGTTTTGCCGGCTCCGTTCGGACCGAGCAGTCCAAAGACCTCATTTTCGCGGATGTGCAAATTCAGGTGGTCAACGACGGTTGTCCCATCGTAGCGCTTGGTGAGGTCATGGGTCTCAATGGCAAAAGCTTCACTCATGGCTTACCGCCTGCTGAACCGCATAAAGATGAAGATTAAGCCGCCAATCACCACCGCGATAATCGCCACGCCTATCCAGCCCCAGAGGGTGGGCGTTTCCACGGTAACCCTGATTTGCATTTCCTGAGCAGTGGCCTGGGTGCCGGAAGCCCGGATGCTTATCTGATAATCGCCAGCGATGGTCTCAGGTGGCGGTTTAACAATTACTTCAACCGTGGTGTAATCCAGTGCCGCCACGCTCTCAAGCTCTTTCGGCTTGAACTCTACGGTCCATCCGGAGGGCTTGGTGGAGGTGAAGTTGATTTTGTCCACCGGCGCCGTGCCCATATTGCCTACTTCAATTGAGAAAGCGTTTTCCCTGCCGGCGCGCGCTTTCATATTGTAACGCTCATTGGAAGGGATAAGGGTCAGGTTATAGCGTGCGGTGATGACCGCCTTCAGATTAATCGTTGCATGGAATTGCCCGGAGTCAGCGGTCAGAGTTATGGGATATTCGCCCGGCTCAGGGAGAGGCAGGAAGGGCGGGGTTACCGCCACCCTGATTTTGTCACCAAAGGTGAAGCCGGGCTTCAAGGTGATGGCAGAGAGCTTCTTTTCTTTCTCATAGGGCGGCGTCATCTCTATCGTCCACTTGGGAGGAGCCTTGGTGGAGAGATTTAGTGTTATCGGCTCGGCAGTGAGAGAGGCGGCGGTATAGAGGAACTCCACCTCAAAGACCAGTTGTTCGCCGGCAATGCCGGAGAGGGTAGGATAAAGGGCTCTCATCTCAACCTTCGGCTCTACTACGGGCACCCTTACAGTGACCCGGATATCCATCTTAACCTCAGGGACTCCGGCGGCGGTCACTTTAATGGTCACAATATAGTCGCCAGCGGTGGTATCTTTGGGCACAGTAATATTGGCATCTACCCTTTTCTTTTCAAAGGCATTGACCGTGGCAAAGCCCGCCGGGTCAAACTTCACTGTCCAGCCACCGGGAAAATCAGCAGAGAAGGTAGCATTGGAGATTGCCTGCGTGCCGGTATTTTCAATGTCAAAAGTGAAAGGATACTCATTCCCCGCTACTATCTCAGTATTGTAGCGGCCATCATGCGGTTTCACCGTCAGCATTGGTTGCTGGGCGAAGACAGCATGCGCCGGAGCCAGCGCCATCAGACAGATGACGAAAAGACAGAGAATGCGTGCCATTTTCATAACTTAAACCTCACCTCATCTGTACTTATCTTAATCTAAACGATTATAATACAACACTTTTAACCTAACATTCAATACGTTTGCTCTGGGGTAACTTCAACCTGTTGCCCGGAGCGCCTTTCGGGCTGGTATTGCTGATGGTATCACGCAAAAGATGTCTCTGAGTTAGCTGGGAAACAGGATTTGCGGAACAACAGGTCAGGCGGCTTGGAGAATCAGGTTTAACACTCCGCCCATGAAAAGCGCTGAGGCTATCATTATCACCGTAGCTTTGAGCATGTTTGCCATCCCCAGTTCCCTGGTGAGCACCACAAAGGTGGCGATGCAGGGAAAAGTCATGGCTAATAACACGCTGGCGATAACCAGTTGCGCTGAGTTGAGCGCCAGCGGTGCCAGCATGCCCATTGCCACGTCCTTCCGCAGGAAGCCGAGCACGATGGCAATGACGGCTTCTTTAGGTAATCCCATGAGACCGGTGATGACCGGTGCGGCAAAGTTAGCGATGTGGGTGAAAACACCCAGGCTGAAAAGCAAGTTCACCACCAGGATGGCTGCCATCACTATGGGCAGAGCTTCTTTAAGAAAGCCGAGAGCCCTCATCCACAGTTTTTGAAAAGTCGCCCGCCACTGGGGGAGGCGGTAGGGGGGTATCTCAATGAGAAGCTCCGGGCTGGCGCCTTTCAGAAGCCGGTTCAGAATGAAGCCAATCACTATCCAGACAGTGAATAGCGTTCCATAGACCAGCGCCACGTACTGCGCGCCGCGCTCGCCTACCAGCCCGATTATCATTGCCTGAAGGGCGGCGCAGGGGACGGCAATAGAAATAAGCGTGGCGGCGATGAACCTTTCCCGTTTGCTCTCCAGAATGCGGGTCGCCAAGACTGCGGGCACGTTACACCCCAGTCCCAGGAGGCTGGGAATGATGGCGTACCCGTGCAGTCCCACGCGGTGCATGAAGGTATCAAGGAGAATTGCCAGGCGCGGCAGGTAGCCCGTGTCTTCCAGCACACCTAGCATGAGATAGAATGCCAAGATGTACGGGAGGACGATGGCAAATTCAATATAAAGCGCTGTGGTCAGCAGTCCCATGGAGGTCTCAAAGTCTATCACGCCGCTATTTACCTGTCCCACGAGAATCATGTGGAGGATGCCTTTGCCGCCGAGGGCATTGCTCAGCCAGTGGATGACCGGCGCCCACAGGTTATTGAAAAAGGGGTCAAAGACGTAGGTGATAAGTCCTTCACCGATGAGACGGACAAGCGCGAATGCCCCCAGGAGGACGATGCTGGCGATGATGACGCCGCTGAGGGGCTTGACACTGGCATCTTCCAGCCGCTCAAGCAAGGTGTGGTGGCGGTGCGTCACCTTCTGTACCTGGTTGACGATGGCGCCAATATCCGTCCAGCGCTCAGCGCGGGTTTTAGGCGGGAGCTTCACGGCGCGGGCAAGGGGAATGCTTTCCACAAGCTCCTTGATGCCCTGCCCGCTGGTGGCTACAGTGGGGACAATAGGCACGCCGAGTAGTTTTTCCAGCTTTTTGAGGTCAATCTGGATGCCTTTATGAGTAACGTCATCCCACATGTTGAGAGCGATGAGCACCGGTTTGTCTTGTTCCAGCAGTTGCAGGGTGAGATTGAGGTTTCTTTCCAGGTTGGTGGCGTCAACGATGTTGATGATAACATCGCCCGTCTGGAGCATCTTGCGGGCGATTTCCTCTGCCTCAGAGGTGGGCTCAAGGCTGTATGTGCCGGGCACATCAATGACTTCCACCTCCGCATCACCCAGTTTCATTGTGCCGCGGGTGTACCCCACTGTGGTGCCGGGGTAGTTGGCGGAGATGACCTGCACGCCGGTCAGCCGGGAGAAGATGACGCTCTTACCGACATTAGGATTGCCCATCAGGAGGATTTTCATCTTTATTAGAATCCAGCTCCACGATTATCTTATCCGCCATGCCACAGCCAATCGCCACGCAGGTGCGTCCGCATTGCACCGTTACCGGTCCGCGCATGACCATTGAGCTGAGCTTTTTAATGGTGCCTCCAGTTCTGATGCCCAGGGCATCAAGCCGGTTCACCAGGCCTTGACCACCGTGGATTTCTATGATTTTCCCGGACTGTCCGGCTTTCATTTTTCGCAGGGTTACCAGCTTCATATCAGACATAGTTTTCCCCAAATTGCTATACGGTTATACCCTTTGTTGTCCCGAGAGTTACTTTTTTACCAGCAGGACGGAAATACAGCAGGAAAGCCGCCACCAGGTAAACGCCGTAGACAACTGCTTCTAACAGGGACGGGTTGGCATTGTACCCGGTGAGAGCGGTCAAAAATCGCCCTAAGACAGATTGCTCCGGGACAATGTGATTGATGTCCCACAAGTGCTCAATAATGGGTGGGATAACGTTCGTTTCATGAAGCTCATGCATGCCGTGAGCCAGTAGCCCGGCGGCAAAAACAATGAGCACGATGCTGGTCACATTGAAGAAGGCTCTCAAGTTGAGGTGCGCCGAACCTTTATAGATGCTCCATCCCAGCAAGACAGCCATTACCAGCCCGAGCAGACCGCCGGCAGTAAACAGGGCAGGGGACTCCGCTACCCGCGTTGCGGCAAAGAGGAAAAGCACCGTCTCAATTCCCTCGCGGATGACGACGAAGAAAGTGAGAAGCACCAGCGCCAGAGATGAGCCGCTGGTGAGTGCTGACTGCACCTGAGCGTGCAGATGGGCTTTGATATTGACTGCCTGTTTGCGCATCCAGAAAATCATCCAGGTAAGGATGCCGGCGGCAAGAAACATTGCCAGACCTTCAAAAATCTCCTCCGCCGCTCCGCTCATCTCCCCGGCGATGAGGTAAATCGCCGCCCCCGCCGCGATGCTCAATGCAACTGCCAGCGTCGTCCCCACCCAGACATGTTTAAAACCTTTGCGGTTACCTGTCCTGTCCAGATATGCCAGAATGATGCCAATGATAAGAGCGGCTTCCAGCCCCTCACGCAGTGTAATTAACAGTGAACCAAGCATTTTCCTCCACCTCCCATCCCTATTTCCGTTTCTTGCGACAGCTTTCGCAGTAGCCGGTGACACGGACCTCTGTTTCCGCGATGTCAAAGCCTTTTGCTTCTGGCACGTTTTCATGAATAATGCGGGACAGCGGCTGGTGAAATTCTGTGACGCGCCCGCATCCCAGACAGACAAGGTGGTGGTGCTCTGTGCTGGGTTTCACCTCATAATGATGATGTGATTCATCAAAATGGAGCTCGTCCACCAGCCCCGAACCCTTGAGTTTCTGAAGGGTGCGGTAGACGGTGGAGAGGCTGAGGTGAGGTTCTTGCTCTTTAGCGCGGCGGTAGATTTCATCAGCGTCAAGGTGTCCCTGCCGGATAATGCTCAAAATGAGAGCGCGCTGGCTGGTGACCCTCATACCTGCCTTGTTCAGAGTCTTGCGGCTCATTATTGATATGCTCTTCATCTATATGCTCATGCAAATCATTTGCAATTATAAGTATAACTGAAAGACCTGCTGTTGTCAAAATGAGGTTGCTATGAGGATGACATGAGAGCGCTAAGCCGGACTTTTACCATGACGTAGCTCAACCGCCCAGGCAATGATGACGATGGTAACGATTATTGCCAGCGATGCATTGAGAATAAGCGTCATTGGTGCTCCCATAAGGCTGGCACCGGCGCCGGCAAATAGATTTCCCAGTAGAAGCGGACCAATGGCGAAACCCCTCGCTCCTGAGACTCTGCCGCGCATATCTTCCGCCGACCAGATGAGAATGAGTGCCTGTATCAGGGTCATGGCTAGCCCCTGAGCCGCCCCGGCAAAGAGCAGGAGGGCGAATGACAGCGGAAAAAGACGTGAAAAGGCGAAAATGAGCAGGACCACGGGCCATGCCAGGACAGAGATAACCACCAGCCTGCCGCCTTCACTGCCTTTTGAAACCCGCCCGGCAGCCAGTGAGCCCACTGCTGAGCCCAGTCCCACTGCCGCCATGAGCAGACCGTAACCGGTGGCGTCAGTCATCAGGATGTCGCGGGCAAAGATAGGAATGAGGGTGAACCAGTAAGAGAAAATGAAGAGATTAGCCATTGCCGCCAGCAGGATGAGCGCCAGCACTGCCCGGTGGTTTTTGATATAGATGAAGCCGTCAACAATATTTTTCCAGAAGGGCGCTTCTGTTTTCAATCTTGCTTTGAGAGGAGTTTTCATGCAGAAAAGAGAAAAGTATGAGACCAGAAAGCTCACTGCAATTAGCGCAAAGCAGCCCTCTGTACCGATAATTTCCAGCAGGCTCCCACCCATGAGCGGACCGAGCACCGCAGTGCCGCTGTTGACGACAATGACGAGCGAAATTGCCGAGATAAGGTGCTCACCTTTCACCAGGTCTGCGGCGACAACGTACCTTGTGCTGTAGTCAAAGCTATAACATATCCCACCGATGATGGTGAAGAGAAAAAGGTGCCAGGCATCAAGCTGTCTGAAAACAAAGAGGGTCAGGATGATAAGCGCGGATATAGCATAAGTCATCTGCACGGTGAGCAAAAGCCGCCGGCGGTCAACGCGGTCGGCAACGGCGCCGCACAGCGGTCCCAGCGCCATGCCGGCAAAGCGGCAGACGCCAAGCAAACCGACCATGAAGGAAGAGCCAGTCAGCTCCAGAATGAGCCACGTGCCCACCACAGTCTCTATCCAGCGCCCGATGAACGTGCCGAGCGATGAGACGAGCAAGAGCCTGAGCTGGGGATATTGCCATGCGGCTAGGGTCCCCTGCTTGCCGGAGCGTATCTGGGCATCATTCACGAATTTTCCTCAGGATTAGAGACGGGCTAATCTCCTTTTGATTTCAGGGAGTGCGTCCCGTGCCGCGATTTCACCGAGGTAGACGAGGTCCGAGGCGCGGTGAAACTCCGCAACACCAATGTGCCCCACGTGGGGCTCAATCCCCACATCCGCCATCTTCAGACTATTCTTGGTTAAGGCAAATGTGGTGATGTAGATAGAGCGCAGGACAGTCTCCAGCAGATTAGGCTCTTTTATCTTTTTCATCTGCTCTTCGGTTGGCTGGTGACGGCGGTCAGACGGGTCCGGAATGACATTGACGGCGATGATGAAATCTGCTCCCATCTTTCTTACCACGCTGACCGGCACCGGGTTGACCAAGCCACCGTCGGCGAGGTAGCGGTTTTTCCACTTCGCTACTGTGAATACCGCGGGGATTGAGATGCTGGCGCGGACTGCCTCCAGCACCTTGCCATCGTTGATAACAATTTCATCGCCGGTGAAGATATCAGTTGCCACGCAGGCGAAGGGGATATTCAAACCTTTGAAATCAATATCGCCGCCAAGGTGAGCCTTGAGCAAATTAATAATTCTTTTACCCTTGATGAGACCGCGATGAGGCAGTGCCGGGTCCACCAGATGCGCCCACTGCCGCAGGTCCATGTTTACCACCGCTGTTTTCAGATAGTCAGCGCTTTTAAGACGGGCGTAGAGCGAACCCACCACTGAGCCGATACTGGTGCCGGCGATAAGGTCCACCGGGACGTCTTCTTTTTCCAGCACACTCAGCACGCCGATGTGCGCCAGTCCCCGCGCCGCCCCTCCCCCCAGCGCTAAGCCTATCTTTTTTCTGCCTGATATCGCGCTCATTAATGCTAACCCCACAGGTCTTCAAGCTCTTTGCCTGTTTTGTCTTTTGCTTCAGGGCGCTCGCCGCTCATGAATTCGCGGTAGGACTGCGGCGAGCCGTATTCCCGTGTGCGGACGACGATGGGCATGGGCACGGCATGACCAAAGATGAGAGCTTGCTGTCTGGACTCAAGCCGGGCAAGCACTCCCCTCAGCTCATTTTTGCCGGAGACGCCGGCGAGGACGCTGTCAATGTCTCGCTCATTGTCTAGGAGGCAGGTGATTTTAGTGCCGAGCTGGGACATGACCTCGGAATCTATGCCGCTGGGACGCTGGTCTATGACGAGGAGGGTGCAGTTGTACTTGCGCATCTCGCGGGCAATGGTGCCGAAGATGGTCTGGCTGGCGACCTCCGGATTTAGGAACTTGTGTGCTTCCTCAATGGTGATGACCAGCGGCGTGGGCTTGGCGGTATCTTCGCCCATCGCTTTTTCAGTGCGGTCACGGTAGCGGGCGTAGATGCGGCGGGTGAGCAGGTTGGCGACGAGGATATAGGCGGTGATGTCCGTATACCTGCCGAACTCCAGCACCACGTTGATGCCCCGGTCAAGGTAGCCCAGAATGCGGTCGCAGGTGTTCTCCGGCGCCTGCGGCACAAGGAACGGCAGGCGGGCGATGGTCGCCAGACTGCGCTGTAAGCTCTGGAAGGTGCTCTCATGGATTTTGGTCTCTTCAAGCAGTGCTTTTATTTGTTCCTCGTCTTTCAAATCAATAGTTTTCTGAATCCAGTTTTTGCCATAGATGCGCCTCAATTGGTAGGTGGCTTCGGTCGCCAGCTCGGTGAGGTTGAGCGTCTGGCGCAGGAGCGCCATGTCCTCCGGCTCAATCTCATCGTAGCCGATGCGGACGACGAAGTCCGTGCTCACCTTGCGCCGCTTTGAGCTTTCCTCATCAAGGGTGAAGACGGCGACCTTTGACGGGAAGAGCTGTTTCAGCGCCTTGACCGATTTGCCCCCCTCGCTTGTACCCGCCCAGCCGTACTCGCTGTGCATGTCAAAAATCAGGTTGACCGCGGCGCTCTTCTGCAACATGCCGATGAGCAGGATACGGGTAAGGAAAGTCTTGCCCGTGCCGCTTTTGCCGAAGATGCCATTACTGCGCTTGACAAACTCAGGCAGGTCAAGGCAGATTTTGGTCTCCATGTCCAGCGGCGTGCCGATGTAGAACCGCCTCTCATCCTCTTTGCCGAAGACCAGCTCAACATCTGCCTGCGAGGCTAAATAGACCGCTGAATAATGCGATGGCACCGTCTTGACCGGCTTGATTTCCTCCCCGGAGCCAGCCACCCCGCCGATGGTAAGATAGGGAGACACATGAAGCGTGCCGTAGGTGCTGGTGCCCGCGAGAACCTGAGCCATGAAGGGGTCGCTCACGTCAGGCGGTGTGAGGGTGAGGGAGGGGTCCGTCACCCCCAGGCTGACATCGGTAATCATGGCGAAGAAGCGCTGTTTCTGTCCTTCAATGGTGACATAGCGCCCCACCGCCATGTCCTCCACGGAGACGCCTCCATCCAGCCTGACGTCAATTCCCTCTTCCAGCGACCCCGCGACGACTATGCCCAGCCTCTGTCTGTTTTGCTCGTTCACTTTAGCCTCCCGAGGATTGATTTCACCACTGGAAACTGCCCGCTGAGCAGGACAGCAAGCTCTTTCCCTGCCCGGACCAGGAACGCCTGCGCATCATCATGAGCCTGTGCCATCTGGCGCAGGGCGGCGGCAATAAGCTCGTCCGGGGCGATGGGCAAGCGGGCGGTGGTGAGGATGCTCAGGAAGCCCAGCGACTCACTGAAAACCTTCACCTCCTCTGGTGCGCAGGCATAGACAAAGCTGTGGATGCGGGCAGGGGTGGGGGGAAGATAGTGATAGAGCTTATCTCCTGTCTTATGTCCCACCAC
This sequence comes from Dehalococcoidales bacterium, assembly GCA_034434915.1. Lineage (GTDB taxonomy): Bacteria > Chloroflexota > Dehalococcoidia > Dehalococcoidales > RBG-16-60-22 > DAOTYE01. The sequence continues at coordinate 26,816 of DAOTYE010000004.1, read as the reverse complement.
CAGCGCCGAGAACTCACTGCGGAGGAGCTTGGTAAGCTGAGGGTTTGATTTATAGATAGCTTCCTCAGTCGCCTCATCTTTGCCGCGGGCGATTGGCTTTCTGCCCGGCTCAAGGCTGGCAGTGCAGGCGTGATAGACGATGCCGTAAAGCTCCGCAGACTTGTCCTGCGTCTTTACCAGACTGCCCAGCGGCGGCAGTCCGTACAGCTCGTAGCACTGGGCGGTGAAGGAGGGAGTGGAGGTTTCTATGATTTCACCGATTTTTTGTGGCATAGTTTCTCCTGAGGTTTCAAATTCCTAAATACTAAACTCTAAATCCTAAACAATTATCCAAATTCAAAATTCAAATGACCGAAATCATTTATTTAATCTTTTCAATGATGGCACCGAAGATTTTCATAAGTTCGGTGGCTTCATTAGGGCTTCATTCGCTTCAATATAGTTTGCTACAATTGAACTTGAAGACCGAATAACCTGTTTTATTGTTTCAATGTTTGTCAAAGTTTTGGGTAGAGTGTTTGTGAATACTATCACCTCTCTGGCGAACTTCAAAGTCCGTTCTTCTAGGTCATAGCGTTTTGAATTTCTATATTCGTTCATTTGAATTTGTTTAGTATTTCGTATTTAGGATTTAGAGTTTGTCCGTTACACCCACCTCGTCCTTTTACTAATGCTCTTGGCAGAGGTTACGTTCGGCATTTTCTCTGCCACGCACATTGATTCTACTAACTGCCAGAAGTTTTCCCGGTCCGCCCCGGTCACCACCGCCTGCTCATGGGCTTCACTGAGCGCCACCGGGTAGCCGTGCCCGCGCCGGCACTGGTCCAGAATGAGAGAATGGGTCAGCTCCAGCAGTCTCTTGTCTAATGCCACCCACTGCGGTATTTCCACCCGCGCCACCTCATCACCTGCCTTGAGATAAAAGAAGAACACATCGTGTCCTTGATAGTGCTCCTGCACCACGGACGACTGGCTGATGAACAGCGCTGAGCGCTCCCCCTCCTCAAGCAGGCTGGCGAACAGCTCCCGGTCCTGCACCCCGGCGACCTCCCCACAGTCTTTTTCCTTTTTCTCGGCACAGTGGCGGTCGCAGTCGGCGGGCTCGTAGGGGCAGATTGCCACGCGCAGGGCATTGACCACATCGGTACTGCGCGGGAAGCTGATATAGCTGGCGAGGGCTAGGGTGCGGTCGGCACTGAGCTTTTTCAGGTCGTCAAGGCAAAGAATGAGACCTTTGTCCAGCATCGCTTTGGCAACGAAGTCCGGGTAGGCTTCCAGCCCCCACAGGATAAGCGTGCCGTCAAGCAGAGCGAGGCTGGTGCTTCCTGCAGGCAATTCCGAGGCAAGGCAGGCAAGCCGTTTACATTCCTCCACCGCCCTCCTGGCGCCAAGCAAATTGCCTTCAATCATCTGCTCGCGGTCTCTCGCGTCCGGCGAGGTGATGACCAAATCTTCATCATTTGCGTAGAGGGTGGGGAAGCTGGCGAGGAGGGCGTCAGGCTTGGCGCCGTAGCTGAGCACTGCCGCGCCGATATTGATGAGGTAACAGCGCGTACTGCGGTGGCGGTCAACGTCAATGTGCGAGCCGTCCGTGGCTAACACAGTGAAGTCCGGGGGAGCGGGTGGAGCAGGGTGGCGGTCAGCGATGCCCTCCACCAGCGCGGCGACAAGCCACGTGGTCTTGCTGGCGGCAATCTTGCGCTTCAGCTTGTCCAGGTCAATGGCTTTATCGCCTGCCACACTGAGGGCGCGGCGGAGGCGCTTTTCACGGTCGGTGCGGGCTTCCTTGAGCCGGGACACCATGCTGTCCACCTGAGGCGCCACTTTGTTCAGGTCCAATGACACGGCTCTCTCCTTTAGCCAAAGTATAATGCAACACCACTCTTAAGACAAGACAGAAAAGAGTGACCATATTCCTTCTTTACGGGCGTTGTGCTAAACTTGGGGTTGGAGAGCAGGCGGATGAAAGTCATTGAAACGCCGGGCGCACCCAAGCCCGCCGGTCATTACTCTCAGGCGGTTGTCCATAATGGTATTGTCTATGTCGCCGGGCAATTGCCCATAGACCCTGAGACCGGGGAGAAGAAGCTCGGCTCAATTGAGGAGCAGACGGAGCAGGTGCTCAACAATATCTCGGCAATCCTCAAGGCGGCTGGTTCCGACCTGAGCCGGGTCCTAAAGACGACGGTGTACATATCTGATATTGAGCTGTGGGGTAGGGTCAATGCGGTCTATGCCCGCTTCTTCGGTGACCACAAGCCGGCGCGGGCGGTTGTGCCCACGAAGAAACTGCACCACGGCTTTCAAATTGAGATGGAAGCTACCGCCGCAGTCAAAAAAGAGCCATGAACCAGCTAGTCTGCCCCCGCTGTCTTGCTGGCTATTCCCTTAATGAGCCGAGATGGCGCTGTGAATGCGGCTCATACCTTGATATTGAATTTGAGCCGGAGTTCAATTGCAAAGTCATCTCACAGAGAAAGCCCACCATGTGGCGCTACCGGGAAGCCATTCCCATCGCTGATGATGCGCACATCGTATCGTTTGAAGAGGGATTTACTCCGCTACTTGAAATCAGTTTTGACGGCAGACCGGTGCTGGTGAAGCAGGACCACCTGTTCCCCACCGGCTCATATAAGGACCGCGGCGCAACTGTTCTCATCAGCAAGGTGAAAGAGCTCGGCATTGCAGAGGTGGTGGAAGACTCATCCGGGAATGCCGGTGCGGCAATCGCGGGCTACTGCGCCAGAGCCGGCATACGGTGTCAGATTTTCTTACCTTCAGATACCTCCGCTGGCAAAGTTGCCCAGGTTAAACTGTATGGCGCTGACCTGGTAAAAGTGCCGGGCAATCGTGAAGATACGGCAAGGGCTGTCCTGAAGGCGGCAGAAACCATTTATTACGCCAGCCACTCCTGGAACCCGTTCTTCTTTCAGGGGACGAAGACGTTTGCCTTTGAGGTGTGCGAACAGCTCGGCTGGCAGGCGCCGGACGCTGTTATCCTGCCGGTGGGCAATGGCACCCTCTTGTTGGGGGCATATATCGGCTTTCAGGAACTGCAGAAAGCACGCATTATCCACCAGATGCCGAGGTTGATTGCCGTTCAGGCAGAGAACTGCGCTCCCCTCTACCGGGCGTTCATGGATAAGTCCGCTTTAATTCCGAAAATAGAAAAAAAAGACACGCTTGCTGAAGGCATCGCCATCGCCGAGCCGGTACGCGGCAGGCAGATTGTGGATGCGGTGCAGGAGAGCGGGGGGAGTTTTATTGCCGTCAGCGAGGCGGAAATCAAGGAAGCCTGGCGCGATATGGGCAAGAGGGGGTATTATATTGAACCGACCTCCGCCGCCACCATCGCCGGGGTCAAAAAATATCTGTCACCGGCTGAGCGGGAAGAAATTATTGTCTCGGTATTTACGGGGCATGGATTGAAATCTACCGAAAAAATAGCGAAGATAGTAAAGTAAAGCGATAAAGAGGGACAGTTATGACGGCAGTATTGGTTCAGGCGAAAACAATGGCCCTGCCGCTCTTATTGCAGTTCACTGACATACGTAGCTATGTCAGTGCGGCGGTATTTATTGCGCTGGATGTGCTCTTCCCGAGCTTATTCTGCATGTTCCACCCCGCTGGTCCAACTTACCTGCCCATGCATATCGTTTTACTGCGCGTCGGGTTGCTGAGGTAAAAGCGGTATTATGGTAAGAAATAGGCGGTGGAGGTGTTATCCTGCAAATCAAAATTGCTTTTCTGGGCGCGGCGGGAAACGTCACTGGCTCGCGGTATCTTCTTGAAGCAAATGAAACCCGTGTGCTGATAGAATGCGGGCTGTACCAGGAAAGGCAGCTCCGCGGCCGGAACTGGGAGCCTTTCCCCGTCCCGCCGCAGACCATACGCGCCGTTCTCCTCTCCCATGCCCATGTTGACCACTGCGGCCTCATTCCTAAACTGGTGCGCGATGGCTTCCGGGGTAAAATCTACTGCACTGAGGCGACTGCCGACCTCGCGCCGATAATGCTTCTGGACACGGCACGCCTGCAGGAAGAAGACGCTGAGTTTAAGAAGAAGCGCCACGAGCGCGAGAAAAGAAAAGGTCCTTACCCGGAAGTGCCTCTTTATACCGTAGAGGATGCCAGGGCGTCAATCCCATTTTTTGCGCCGGTGAGATATAGAGAAACAGTTAACCTCGGCGATGGAATAAGCGCCACGTTCTACGATGCCGGGCATGTCCTCGGCTCCGCGACGATAAAGGTCGCTGTCAGGCAGAATGGAGAAGTGAAGACCATCACGTTCTCTGGCGACCTCGGGCGGTGGAACCGTCCCATTATCCGCGACCCTGATATCTTCCGCACGACCGATTACGTCATCATAGAGTCCACCTACGGCGACCGCGAGCATCCTGATGATGAGAACATTGAGGACAGCCTTGCGGAGATTGTGAACACCACCTGGAAAAAGCGGGGCAATATCATCGTCCCCAGCTTTGCCCTGGAGCGCAGTCAGGAGATTCTCTATTATATGAACAAACTTCTGCTTGCCGACCGCATCCCGCACATCATGGTGTTTCTGGACAGCCCCATGGCGGTCAGCATCACTGAGGTGTTCAAGCGCCACGCTGAGTTGTTTGACGAAGAAATGAGGCGCCTGCTGAAGGAGAAGAAGTCTCCGTTTGATTTCCCCGGTCTGAAAATGGTTGAGTCAGTTGATGAATCAAAAGCAATCAACCACATCAAGGGCACGGTGATGATTATCGCCGGGTCAGGGATGGTCACCGGCGGCAGAATCAAGCACCACCTCGTCACCAATATCAGCCGTCCCGCCAGCACGGTTCTCTTTGTCGGCTACCAGGCGGTGGGGACGCTGGGCAGAGAAATTGTGGATGGCGCCAGAAAGGTGAGAATACTGGGCAAGTATTACCGCGTGCGCGCCCGCATCGCCCGCCTGGAAGGGCTTTCCGCCCATGCCGATAGAAACGACCTGCTCCGCTGGCTTTCTTCACTCACACAGCCGCCGCGCCGCGTTATCATCGTCCACGGCGAGCCGGAATCATCGCGCAACTTTGCTGAGCTGGTGCAACAAAAGACGGGCTGGCAGGTGGTGGTGCCCCATTACGGGGAGGTTATGGAGCTTGATTAGCCAGGAAATCAGCTTTTCCCCGTTCTCCCGTAGTCATCTTCAAGTCTAACCACGTCTTCCAGCTCCGGAGTAGAGACTTCCAGGAATGTGGAATCCTCCAGCGCTTTGAGGCGGTGGGTGGTGTGAGGAGTAACGTGGATGCACTGACCCGGCTCAAGAGTGGATGATTTAAGCGGTTTCCCCTTTTCGCCGATTTCTAGAAGGGCTTTCCCGGCGTGGAGATAGATAACCTCATCTTTCTGCCGGTGATATTGCAGGCTGAGGCGGTGGCCCTTTTTCACTGAGATGATTTTGCCGGCATACTTCGGCGTGCAGGCAAATAAAAGCTCATATCCCCACGGTTTTTCTATTCTGCGCGGTAACTTATCGTTCATTGCGTTTCTGAGTATACGTATGTTAAGCCACCACATTGCCCGCTGTCAAGGAAGTAAATTGACACAGCTATCGGTCTGGGCTAAAGTTAAAAAGGTATGAAAGCGGTCATTCTTGTTGGCGGGGAGGGGACAAGGCTCCAGCCCCTCACCTGCAATACGCCGAAGGCAATCGTCCCCATCCTCAACCGCCCGTTCCTGGAACATCTTCTCTTATATCTCAAGAAGCATGGCATTGATGATGTTATCCTCGCCATGGGATATCTGCCTGCGCCCATTCATCAGTGCCTCGGCGATGGGCGCCAGTACGGCGTGAAGCTGACATTCCTGGTGGAAGATAAACCTCTGGGCACGGCAGGGGCGGTGAAAAATGCTGAGCCATATCTTGACGGGCAGACATTCCTAGTCTTTAACGGCGATGTTCTCACGGAAATAGACCTCACCGGCATGATTGAGAAACATAAGGCTATGAAACCCAGAGTGAGTATCGCTCTCACGCCGGTGGAAAACCCCACTATCTACGGCGTGGTGGAAACAGAAGCTGATGGCAGGGTGCGGCGTTTTGTGGAAAAGCCTGCCTGGGACAAAGTAACCACCAATATGATTAACGCTGGCATCTATATTATTGAACCTGAGGTACTACGCGATATCCCTCCCGCCACCCGCGTCATGTTTGAGCACCACGTGTTCCCGAAGTTGCTTGAATCGGGCGAATTCATGCTTGCTTATCCTTCTCATGCCTACTGGATTGACATCGGCACGCCTGAGAAGTATCTAAAGGCAAATCATGACCTGCTCTCACGTCTGGGCAAAGATGTGAGGGTTGAAAGAGATTGCCGCATCCATTCCTCTGCTCAAATCCATGGTCCGGTGCTCATCGGAAATAGCTGTGAGATTGCGGCAGACACGCGAATCATCGGTCCCGCAGTGCTCGGCCCGCATTGCCAGGTTGGGCAGGGGGTGATTATTGAAAGGGCAGTGGTCTGGGCAAGCTCGCAGGTGGCGGAAAGGAGCGTCCTGAGAGATTGCGTTGTCGGTGCGGCGACCTGTGTGGAACGCGATTGTCAGATACTTGAAAACTGCGTGCTGGGCGATAGGGTCACTGTGGAAAACGGGAGCACGCTGACGCCAGGCGCCCGGATAATGCCCGGTAGCCGTGTTAAGCTGGATAAACCGGGGGGGTAGCCTGATTTTACTTGTGCATTAAGATTGCGCCTGTTATAATTTAAGACAGTGAACAAAAAAGAGATTGTCAAGCTTCTAAGCAAGGCGGTGGGCTCCCGGAATGTATTGTCCTCACCGCCTGATTTAGTGGCTTATTCCTATGATGCCACCGGCAAGCAGGCATTGCCAGACATTGTGGTCATTGCGGAGAATACGGCACAGGTCTCCGAGGTAATGCAGATAGCCTCCCGCTATAAAATACCGGTGGTCGTCCGCGGTGCCGGCACCAACCTTTCTGGCGGCACGGTGCCTCACAATGGTGGCATCGTCCTTGAGTTGAGCCGTATGAACCGCATCCTGGAAGTGGACCCGGCTCGCCAGCGGGCTGTGGTTGAACCCGGCGTGGTGAACCTTGACCTCCAGAATGCCCTCCTGCCTCTGGGCTATATGTATGCCCCTGACCCCGCCAGCCAGAAGAACAGCACTGTGGGCGGCAATCTGGGTGAAGATGCCGGCGGTCCGCACTGTCTGAAGTACGGCGTTACCTCCAACCACATCATGGCACTGGAGTGGGTGCTCCCTGACGGCCGCATTGTCCAGCTTGGCTCTCCGGTTGATGATAGCTATGGCTATGACCTGCTCGGTCCTGTCGTTGGCTCGGAGGGGACGATGGGCATCGCCACGAAAATCACCGTGCGCATCATGCGCCTGCCGGAAGCTTACCAGACTCTCATGGCTATTTTTAATACTCTGGAAGATGCCGGTCAGGCAGTGTCAGATATTATTGCCGCAGGCATTGTCCCCGCCGCTCTTGAGCTCCTTGACAATACCGTGGTCAAAGCGATTGAGGACAGCTTTCATGTGGGCTACCCGCTGGATGCTGAGGCGCTCCTGCTGATTGAAGTTGATGGCGTGAAAGAAGGGCTTTCCCGTGAGGCGGAGCGCATCATGGAAATCTGCCGCGCCAGCAAGGCGCGCGAGGTAAAGCTGGCGCGCACCGCGGCGGAACGGGACGGACTGTGGCGCGGGAGAAGAGGCGCCTTCGGGGCAATCGCCCGGCTGAAGTCAGCCTATTCCGTGCAGGATGCCACTGTGCCGCGTAATAAGATGGTGCCCATGCTCAGAGAAGTGAGCAAAATCGGGCAGAAATACCGGGTGCTCATCGGCAATGTTGCCCATGCCGGGGACGGCAATCTCCATCCCCTGCTGATATATGATGTCAGAGACCAGGATGAGACCCATCGGGTAGAAAAAGCGGGCAAAGAAATCCTCGCCGCCTGCGTCAAGCTTGACGGTTCCATATCCGGAGAGCATGGCATAGGCGTTGAAAAGCTGAGCAGTATGCCGCTCATGTTCACCCAGCCTGAGATGGATTTGATGAGCCGCGTGAAACGCGTCTTTGACCCCCTGAACCTGCTCAATCCGGGCAAAGTGATTCCGGTTGGTGCGGTGAAGGTAGCTGAAATTGAGACCAGCCAGGTCAAACCGTCAGCCGGCAAAAGCTTTTACAGCGATGTCATTGCCATCGTGGGAGGGAACAATGTCCCGGCGGAACAGCAGGGATTAACCTCATATGTCATTGACGGCAAGAAACCGCTTATGGTGGTGTTCCCGGCGAACCATGAGCAGGTCTGCGGCGTGGTGAAAATTGCCGAGCGGGAAAGGATTCCGGTCATACCTTATGGCAATGGCTCCAAGCAGAGCCTGGGTATGCCCTTGAAAAATAGTGGTATCGTGCTGTCTCTGAAGCACCTGAACAATATCATTGAGGTTGATGCGCCTAATCTGACAGTTGAAGTGGAGGCAGGCATGAGCCATGCTAAACTGCAGATGGAGCTGGCGAAGCAGGGGCTCTATTTCCCGCTTGAGCCAGAGGATAGTGCCCAGGCAACCATCGGTGGCAGTTTGGCGACGAACAGCAGCGGTCCCGGGCGGTTGCTCTATGGCACGGCGCGCGACCTCGTGCTCCGGATTACCATGGTGACGCCGCAGGGTGAAATCGTCCGTGCGGGCAGTAAGACGATGAAAAACGTCGCCGGATTTGATTTGCGTAAGCTGATGCTTGGCTCATGGGGTACGCTGGGCATCATCACCAGCGCTGTTCTGAGGCTGGTCTATCTGCCAGAAGACCACCGGACGGTAATGGTCAAGCTGGCGAGCATTGCTGACGTCTCCCGGGTGACGAGTAGCATACTTTCTTCCTTCCTCAGACCCGAATCAATGGAGCTGATTGATAGCGGGGCTACCCGCTTTCTCAGCCCGGGTAGCAATTTCAGGCTCAATGAAGGCGAGCTCGCGCTCCTCATCGGTGCCAGCGGGAACAGAGAGGTGGTTGAACGCCATGCCGCTGAAGTCCGCGCCATCGCCTTGGCGAGCGGAGCACAATCAGTGGTGGTGCTGGATGGTGATGATGAGCGGGAGGCCTGGGAAGCCCAGCGGGGAGTTCGCCTGTATCAATCGCCTGAGCTGGTCAAAGGGAAGGCGGTGGTACCGTACAATAAACTTGCTGAGATGTATCAGGAGATTAAAGAAATCGCCGCCCAGCACAAATGGCAGGTGGGTGTCAGCGGGCGCGCCGGCAACGGCATACTCTATCCCGCTTTCTTTTGCGGAGACGGTCAGCCTGATAAGCTGGAGACCGTTATTGCGGAGCTTTCTCAGCGCGCCGCCAGGATAGGCGGGTTCTTCCTTATGGAGAGCGGTCCGGTGGCGATAAGAGAAAAAGCAGACATCATCCGCGGGCGGAGCGATTACGAGCTGATGCGGAGGCTGAAGCAAGCTTTTGACCCTCTGGAACTGTTCAATCCGGGGAAGGTAATCAGGGACCTATGACCGATAGCAAACAGGCGATGTATGAGGCGCTTCTGCGCTGTAATAAATGCGGGTTTTGCCTCGCGGGATGCCCGGTGTATAAAGCCACCGGCATTGAGTGGACGGTCGCCAGGGGCAGGCTGGCACTCCTGCGCGGCATCTATGATAACAACCTGAAAGTAACTGAGCTCACTGAGCCTCTCTTTAACTGCCTGACCTGCAACGGGTGTGTTGACCACTGCCCGCCGGGAGTATTGACTGACGAGCTTATTCTCCAGGCGCGCGCCGAGTTCATGAAAGAGAAAGGACAGCCCTGGATACAGAAATTTCTTTTCCGGGATGTCCTGCAGAAGCCATCATTGCTTAATAAATCAGCGCGGGCGCTGAGCTGGCTCCAGGCGAGCGGTTTGCCCATGGTAGGGAGGAAGCTTGGCGTCACCAAACTTATGGGGAATATCGGCAGGGCTGAGCCAATATTGCCGCGGATACGCTATAAGAAAAACATCAAGAACGCCGCTAAGAAGCTGGAGAATCCCAGATATAAAGTTGCCTACTTTATCGGCTGTGCCGCGGCAAACTTCACGCCACAGGTGGCTGAGGCGGCGCTCCGGGTGCTCAACCGTCACAATGTTGAAGTGTCTATTCCTGATTTCGTCTGCTGTGGCCTGCCGGCATACGGCTACGGCGACCAGGACTCAATGCGGTCAATGATGAGAAAAAACCTGGAGCTGGCGCGCGGCCTGAATGTGGACGCCATCATCGCCACGTGCGCCTCATGCGGCTCAATGCTAAAAAAATATGCCGCGCTTCTCAAAGATGATGCTGAGCTGGCAGGTGAAGCGAAAGCCTTTTCCGGGAAAGTTAAGGATATGAGTGAGTTCCTGGTGAGCATCGGGCTGAGGACTGAGATGGGCACCCTCAAGCATGTGGTAACTTACCATGACCCTTGCCATCTGGGCAGGTTCCAGAAGGTAAGCGCCCAGCCGCGCCAGATTATCAGGAGCATCCCCGGCGTGGAATACCGGGAGATGGTGGAAGCCAATACCTGCTGTGGCGCCGCCGGCTCATATAACCTGACTCACTATGACATCTCCATGAAGGTGCTGGACCGCAAGATGGAAAACGTCTCCCGCACCAGCGCTGACCTGCTCGTTACCTGCTGTCCCGGATGCTCTATGCAGTTAGCCTACGGCATCAAATCGCATAAGCTCGGGATGAAAAGCCTGGAGCTGGTTGAGCTTTTAGACCGGGCATATCAGTCAGCGGAAAAGAAATCGTAGGCGCTAGAGACGCGCTTAATCCATGTGTTCCAGCACTGTCTTGGCGGGCGGTTTTCCCAGCAATACCATGGCAAAATTGTCCAGCTTTTCCTAGTTCTGGGGTCTAAATCTTTTGCCCGGCGGTGGCTATCATGTTTTGCACCGGGACGCTCTGTTTGCTCACCTTCAGGTCTTTCATCAGTTCATCTTCGCGCACATCCACGCCATAGTACGCCATATCACGCTCTGCAGGGCTTCCACGCGCAGTCAAAGTCAAACGTCTGTCTGCCAAATCGGCAGGTAAATTATCGCCGCTGTCTCCTGCGGCGGAGGATAGAGTGAAGGCTGGACTTCAGCCTACTTCTTCTGCAACGATTGAATGGCGGCGGCTACCCCTGCGCCGGCTGACATTTTATAACCTGAATCGGTGAGCAGTTGCTCCAGCGCGGAGAGGAAAAGGAGCACGTTCTCCTGACTTGAGGAGTAACCCATCAGACCGATGCGCCACACCTGTCCCTTTAGCTGTCCCAGACCTCCGCCAATCTCTATGCCGAACTCATTGAGCAGTCTCTGCCTTATTTTCAGCTCGTCAATCCCCGGCGGGACGCGGACGGAGGTGAGACTGCTGAGGCGGTGCCCTTTCTGCGCGAAGAGCTGAAGCCCCATGGCTTCCAGACCCGCCTGGAGGGCGGCACCGTGCCGCAGGTGGCGCTGATAGCGCGCCTCAAGCCCTTCTTCAGCGATGAGTACCAGTGCTTCATGAAAGGCGTAAATCATGAGTGCCGGAGCAGTATGATGATAGAGCCGGTTGGTCGCTGACCAGTAGCTGGCGAGGAGAGAGAGGTCCAGATACCACGTGTTCACCTTGCGGGTGCGGGCTTGCAGGATGGATATAGCCCTGTCACTGGCGGTGATGGGCGCCAGACCCGGCGGACAGCTGATGCACTTCTGTGAAGCGCTGTAACAGATGTCAATGCCCCAATCATCAATGGCGACCTCATGTCCCCCCAGGGACGTTACCGCATCAACCAGAAAGAGAGCATCGTATCGTTTAGCCAGTTTGGAGATATCGGTCAGGGGCTGGAGCACGCCGGTGGATGTCTCTGCATGGACCACTGCCACCAGCTTGACCTTTTTCTGGGCTTTCAGCGCGGCTTCAATTGCCTCAGGTGCCAGCGGTTTGCCCCACTCAGCATCCACCCGCACCACATGGGCGCCGGCGCGCTGAGCCAGCTCCACCATTCTTTCACCGAAGAAACCATTGACACCGATTACCGCCGTATCGCCGGGTTCAAGGAAGTTAGAGAACCCCGCTTCCATCCCCGCCCCTCCGGTGCCGGAGAGGGGGAAGGTTACTTTATTCTTGGTGCGAAAGAGCGTGCGCAGGAGGTTTGCGGTGCTTTCCATGATGGTGAAGAAATACGGGTCGAAGTAGCCCAGGATGGGTGCCTGCATCGCCATCTGGACACGGGGGTGGACATTGCTCGGACCGGGACCCAGCAGGATGCGGTAGGGAGGGTTGATACGGGTAACAGTACTATCAGCCATTGCTCACAGCCTTTCTATCGTGTTTTGAAGATGCTTAACATTGTATATCATGGCTGGTTGCACTTGTCAAACAAAAAGGCAAAAGAGAAAGTTTCCCGGGTTTTTTGCTGATTGTTTCTTTGCGGGTCCCGATGAAAGGGGGCGTGGCAATTTCAGTAAATTTACAGAGATTGCGTCGTCGCGGCGCTCCGCGCGATGGCAAAACACTCACTCTTGACAAATAAAGGAGAAGAAAAGTATACTAATGTCATAGTATTAGTTAGAAAAGTGCGACCATGAAACTGTCAACCAAAGGTAGATACGCCACCCGCGCACTTCTGGACCTGGCTCTGCACCAGAATGGTGAACCTGTGGCATTGAAGGAAATTGCGCAGAGGCAGCAGATTTCCGTGCGCTATCTGGAGCATCTCATGGCTCCACTTATTGCGGCAGGCATCGCCAGAAGCGTCCGCGGTGCTAAAGGCGGCGTCCTCCTCGTGAAGGCGCCTGAGGAAATAAAGCTGAGCGAGGTTATTAACCTCCTTGAAGGCTCTATCGCGCCTGTGGAATGTATTGACAAGCCGGAACTGTGTGCTCGTTCCTCCTCCTGTGTTACCCGCGATGTGTGGAGCTCCCTTAAAAAGGCAATGGACGCTGTCCTGGACTCCGTGACCTTGCGGGACCTTATTGAGCGTGAACGCCAGCGCCAGCGAGAAACGCTCGTCCCCCTGATGTACACCATCTAATTTCCTCTTTTCATCTCCCCCTTGGGTTACGGTTACTTTTTCTTTTTGAGGAGGTGTACATTGAAATTTGAGACTATTGCTATCCATGCCGGACAGCGCCCGGATAAAGCCTATGGCGCAGTTACGGTACCCATTTACCAGACATCCACCTTTGCCTTTGAGGACATCGGCAGGACACGGGGCTATGATTACTCCCGCACTGCCAATCCCACGCGCAAAGTCCTTGAGGAGACCATCGCTCAGCTTGAGGGCGGCAAGGCGGGCTTTGCCTTTGCCACTGGCATGGCGGCGGAAACGACGGTGATTCACCTGCTCAAGGCGGGCGACCATGTTGTCTCCGGTGATGATATCTATGGCGGGACGTACCGCCTGTTCCAGAACGTGATGCAGGACAAAGGCTTGGAGTTTACTTATGTCCGCATGGACAAAAGTGAGAACATTGAAAAGGCAATCAAGCCGAATACGAAAATGTTCTGGATTGAGACTCCCTCAAACCCTTTGCTCAATCTCGTTGACATTGAGATGGTGGCGGATATCGCCAGGAAACGCAACATCCTTACCGTCATTGATAACACCTTTGCCACTCCCTACCTGCTGAAGCCGATTGACTATGGCATAGACATCGTCGTCCATTCCACCACGAAATATCTCAACGGGCACTGCGATGTGGTGGGCGGAGCCGTTGTCACTGCCACTGCGGAGCTGGGTGAGAAGGTGCAGTTCCTGCTCAACGCCATGGGCACTCCCGCCGGACCTTTTGACTGCTGGCTGGTCCTGCGCGGCATTGAGACGCTCTCCGTGCGGATGAAACAGCATGAAGAAAATGCCCGCGTGGTGGCTGAATACCTGAACAAGCATCCCGGCGTGAAGCGGGTCTATTATCCTGGGCTTCCCACCCATCCCGGGCATGACATTGCCCGAAGGCAGATGAAGGGCTTCGGCGGGATGGTATCTTTTGAGGTCAGAGGCGGGCTGGAGGAAGCTAACCGCTGCCTGCGAAAACTTAAAATTTTTGCCCTCGCTGAATCACTGGGCGGTGCCGCTTCCCTGGCGGAGCACCCTGGCACCATGAGCCATGCCTCAATGCCGCAGGAAATCAGAGAGAAGGTGGGCATTACTGATGGGCTTATCCGACTTTCCATCGGTCTGGAGCATAAGGACGACCTTGTGGCAGACCTGCGCCAGGCGCTGGAGCCTGATTAGGGGGTGGAGAAATGTCATACGCGACCGTTTTACGCTGTAGGAAATGTGGGCGGGAGTATCCCCTGGAGCCGATGAACCTGTGCGATTTCTGCTTCAGCCCGCTTGAGGTCATCTATGACTATAAGTCCATGGCTAAGGCGGTGAGCAAGGAGAAGATTGCCGCCGGACCGCGCAGTATGTGGCGCTATCGTGAGATGCTGCCGGTGGAAGGAAATGAGATAGACCTCGGCACCGGGTTCACGCCCCTGGTTCACGCTAAGAATCTTGGCGAGGAGCTGGGGCTTGACCAGCTTTATATCAAGAACGATTGCCTGAACCCTACCTACTCCTTCAAGGACCGCGTGGTATCAGTGGCAGTCACGAAGGCAGTGGAGTTCGGCTTTGATACTGTGTCGTGCGCATCAACCGGGAACCTGGCGGCGAGCGTCGCCGCTCATGCCGCCAAAGGGAAGCTGAAGGCTTACGTCTTTGTGCCTGCCAGCGTGGAGAAAGGGAAGCTGGTGGGCGCGGCAATCTATAACCCGGTGCTGGTAACCGTTGAAGGGAACTACGATGAGGTGAACCGACTGTGTGCTCAGGTGGTGCGGCGGTATAAGTGGGGGTTTGTCAATATCAACCTCAGACCCTACTATGCCGAGGGCAGCAAGACGCTCGGCTATGAAGTTGCCGAACAGCTCGGCTGGCGGGCGCCGGACTGCATCGTGGCGCCGGCGGCATCGGGACTGCTCTTCACCCGCATCTGGAAGGGGCTGGAGGAGCTTTCCATGCTCGGTCTCATCGGACCGCTCAATAGCCATTGTTTCCTGAGCCAGGCGGCGGGCAGTGCGCCCATCGTCAACGCGTTTCAGGCGGGCAGTCTTCACGTGAACCCGCTCAAGCCGGACACCATTGTGCGCTCAATCGCCATGGGCAACCCGGCGGACGGCTTTTATGCCCTGAGGGTGGCGCGACAATCGGGTGGGGGCGCCTGTGCCGTTACCGATGAGGAAGCGATTGCCGGGGTGAAACTGCTGGCGCAGACGGAAGGTATTTTTGCTGAGGCGGCGGGTGGGGTGGTCATCGGTGCGTTGAAGAAGCTGGCGGCTTCAGGGGCAATCAAGAAACAGGAGCTTACGGTGGCTTTCATCACCGGCGCTGGTCCGCGGACTCAGGAAATCCTGTCGGACATCGTCCAGCCATTTACGGTGAAGCCTGCTATTGAAGCCGTGGAGGAAATCATCAGCGTGCCGGCATAGAAACTCTGATTGAGGTGAGAATGATGAGTACTAAAAAAGTGATGTTCACCTTTCCGCCTGAACTGGTGAAAGAGCCTGTCATCTATACCCTGGGGCGTAAGTTCAACGTGGTGACCAATATCCGCCAGGCTGGCGTGACCCAGGACCGGGGATGGGTTGTCCTTGAGCTGGAAGGGAAAGACCGGGACATTGAGGACGGGGTCAACTGGGTGATGCTGCAGGGCGTGCGTGTGGACACGGCGGATGGCGATGTGGTTGAGGGGTAGGGTGGAGGAGGGGTGGGAGGCATTCGCCATCCGCCTCCCGAATCAAATTTATCCGGTTTAGATAGCTAAACCAGTGCGCTGTCCTTCGGTGAGCGCCTCTCGCAGTGTCCGCGGCTTGGCGCAGTCGCCGATGAGATAAACTTCCGGCACTTTGTCTTTCAGAGCGTTATAAAGCTCCTGGTTCGGCGTTGAACCTGCCGCCAGGACAATGGTGTCAGCCTCTATCGTCTTCTTTTCCCCTTCCTTTGTGGTAACCACCAGCCCATGCGGGGTTATCTCCTCGTATCTAACTCCGGGAAGCAGGGTGACGCCTTTTTTCTCCAATCGGCTCAGCAGGAAGCCGCGCAATGTCACCGTCACTCCCAGCGCCATCTCTGGACCCCGGCGGGTAACGGTTACCTTCTTCCCTTTGTCCGCGAGGAACTCGGCGGTCTCACAGCCCACCATCTCCCCGCCGATGACTATCACCTTCTTGCCCACCTTTGCTTTGCCTTCCAGCACGTCCCCGGCGTGGACCACATTTGCCTTTTCAATGCCCGGTATCTGGGGCACCATGGGCTTGATGCCCGTTGCCACGATGGCGGCGTCCGGCTTGAATTCAGCAACCGCAGATGGAGTCGCCTCTTTCTTTGTCTCAATAGTGACGCCCAGCTTCTTGAGCTGTGTCTGGAGGAACTGGTTGAAGGCGCCAATCCGGTCTTTATAAGGAGGTGTGGCTGCTTGGGTGAGCTGACCGCCCAGTCTGGGCTCTTTTTCCCACAGGGTTACGGCATGACCTCTCATTGCGGCGATGCGCGCCGCTTCCATGCCTGCCGGTCCCCCGCCGATGACCAGGACTTTCTTCGGTTTGGCGGCGCGGACAATTCTGAACTCCGCCTCCTTGCCCATTGCCGGGTTCACCACACAGCGCACCTCCACAATGCCTGGCGTGTACAGGTCACTGCGACAGCTGAAGCATTCAATGCAGGGAAGGATATCCTCCAGCCTGCCCTCGGCAATCTTGTTCGGGATGTCAGGGTCAGCGAAGAGGGCTCTCCCCATGGCGATGAGGTCGGCTTTGTCCTCTTTGATGAGCTTTTCACCCAGTTCCGGCGTGATTTTGCCCACGGCAATGACGGGAATCACCGTTGATTTCTTAATAGCCTCAGCCAGATTGACCAGGACGCCCGGGGTAAACTTGGGTAAAGGCTGGATGTTAGGTGCGGTTGGTCCTGAAGCTGAGACATGCACCGCGTCAATACCCGCTTCCTGGGCGAGCTTTACTATCTCCTTTGATTCTTGCAGGGTAATGCCTTCCGCTATGCCGTACTCCTGGGCGCTGATGCGGCACCAGACGGGATATTCATTGCCCACGGCGTCTCGTATGGCATGGATAATCTCAATAAGGAACCGTGCCCGGTTGGCAACACTGCCACCATACTCATCTAATCTTTTGTTTGATGAGGCAGATAGGAACTGGTGGATGAGGTAGGCATGGGCGGCGTGGATTTCAACACCGTCAAAATCAGCTTGCTTTGCCCGCACCGCCGCCTGGGCGAAGAAATTAACAATCTCTTTTATCTCTTCCTTGGAAAGCTCCTGCGGCATTTCGCCACCGGGGGCAGGTATGGGAGATGGAGCTACCGGGGGCATGCCCATCAGCTTGGACTTTGCCATCCTGCCGCCGTGGTGGATTTGTACTGCCGCTTTAGCGCCGTGGCGATGAATCACTTCAGTGAGCTGGCGCCAGGCGGGGATAGCCTTATCGTCGCTGAGGCTGAGGTGATTGATGAAGGTGTGCCCGCGCTTGTGCACCATGGTGGCTTCCACGATGACGAGTCCGGCGCCGCCTTTTGCTCGTGCTTCGTAGTAGTTTCTGGTACGTTCCGTGGGCAATCCGTCCGCACTGCCGTACTGGGTGACCATGGGCGGCATGACGATGCGGTTTTTTACCTCCATCTTGTTGATGTTGACCGGTTGCCAGAGCATGCTTTTCATCTTTCCCCCCTTACCTGCCGATTATTAAGCCAGCTTGTCGCCCGCTTTCAAACCTGTCTGCTGGACAAACTCCCCTGCGCTTATTTTGGCTGAACCTTCAGGCTGGACGCGCTTGACCAGAATAGCCCCGTCAGATGTGGAGACGAGTATGCCTTTCGGGTTGATTTCAAGGACTCTGCCAGGCATGCCCTTTCCCGTGCCGAGCACCAGTTCAGCGTCAAAGACTTTGAACTGCTTGCCTTTGAATCTGGTGGTGGCTCCCGGCTGAGGGTTACTGCCCCGGATGAGGTTATATATTTTCACCGAGGGCTGTTGCCAGTTGATGACGGTCTCCTTTTCAGTGCACAGCCCCTCATAAGTGGCTTGTGCTTCATCCTGCGGGATTTTGGGCGCCTTTCCCTGTTTTATCAGCTCAATGCTCTCCATGATTGCCTCTATGCCGATGGGGAAGAGCTTATTGAAGTAGAGCGTCCCCACCGTATCGTCAGGCGCAATAGGCACCTCTTTCTGCAGGAGGATGGGTCCGGTGTCTATGCCGCGGTCAGGATAGAAAATGGTCACGCCGGTTTTGGTCTCGCCGTTGATGATTGCCCAGTTAATGGCGCTTCCGCCGCGGTGCTTTGGGAGGAGGGAGGGGTGGTATTGTATGGTGCCGAACCTGGGGTAATTGAGGATAGCTTCAGGCAGGATATCCGTCACGAACGCCATGACGTTAAGCTCAGGCGCCAGCTTTTGGTATTCCTCAATGACTTCCCTGTTCCATTTGCCCTTGTGCCAGAGTGCAGGTATGCCCAGCTTCACTGCCAGCTCATGTAGCGGGTTTGGTTTTCCTTTAATAACGGGTGGAGTCAGGACACCGACCACGCTCTCCTTTCCTTTCACCAGCTTTTCAAGCACTTTTTCCCCAAAAGCCGCCTGACCGATGAGCACAATCCGCATGGCGCTACTCCTGCCTCACTTTTTCCTGATGGAAGATGACGTAAGAATAAAGAATGGTGAAGACGGTGACGGCAATCACCGGCACGATGACAAAATAGAATGCGTAGTCTGGAAAGAAGACCCCCAGCAGGGCAAGTGCTCCGGCGGCTTTGAATAGCTTTCCACCCAGCGCGTGAGTCCTGTCCCAGACTTTCTCATTGCTCAGTGTCCATGGCGTCCTGATGCCGATAAACCAGTTCCGCCTGGCTTTTTCCACCAGCACGCCGCAGAAGAAAAAGAGCACGCCGAACGCTGGCGCCAGCACCTGTCCCATGTTGAAGCGGTAGCCCAGGTTCCAGAAGATGGTGAGCAGGAAGATATAGAACAAAAAGAAGAGCACCAGAGCTACAAATCCATAATAGTAGCCTTTGAATTGCTCAATATTTGCTTTCAGCGGGTCTATCTTCGGTAGCACAATGAGCAAAGCTGTCATTCCCAGCGATATGAACGGCATGAGAAAGATGCCCCAGAACTTTGTCATGTAACCGTCAACCTCACCGTGTGCATTCCAGTGGGAGGCAATTCTTTCTGGCATCTGGGGATAGATGTAAACAGCTACGGCGAAAGAAGCGATGATGATGATGACAATAAAGATAGCACTAAGCCTGACGGACATACGTTCAGAGCCCCCTTTATGCTAGCCAGATTTTAGCATCTCCTGTAAAAACTTGCTAGAGGTTGTCTGATGACGGTGGGGACCTTTTAGGCTATAATGTTAAAGCGGCCCCGTCAGCCGCACCAGGAGGAAGCCATGCCGAGAGAACTGAGTGCAGAACAGTCTAGGAAAACATGTGACCCGGCAGTCTTCAAGTGTGATACCACGGAAGAGCTCAGACCCATAGAAACTATCATCGGACAGGAGAGAGCTCTCAGCGCACTCAAACTTGGCTTAAACATCACCAAACCCGGCTTTAATGTGTTTGTCGCTGGACTGGCGGGCACGGGCAGAACCACAGCAATCCGGTCTTATCTGGAAGCTCTCGCGGCAAAAAAGGGCGTACCCCCTGACTGGTGCTATGTCCATAATTTCAAGGATGCCTATTGCCCCAAAGCGCTGCGTCTGCCCGCCGGCAAGGGGCGGGAGTTCCAGAAAGATATGAAGCGGGCAATTGAGAATGCGGGCAAGAGCCTGGCACAGGCTTTTGCGAGCAAAGAATATGCTGACCGCCGCGCTGAAATCACGGAAGCCTACAACCGCAAGCGGGAGGCGGTCTTTAATGTCATCAGCAAACGGGCTAAAAGTCATGGCTTACTGCTTCAAACCACGCCTGTAGGACTGTTTTTTATTCCGGCTTCTGGCGATGAGCCCATGAAGGAAGAGGAGTTCAAAAAGCTGAGCGAAAAGGAGAGAGAGGAAATAAAAAAGGCTCAGGAAGAGCTTACCCGGGAGCTGAAGGAGCAAATTGCCAGACTTAAGCAAGAGGAAAGTGCAGTTGAAAGACAGCTTGCAGATACTGACCGTGAAATAGCCCGGTATTCCATCAGCTATATTTTTGAGGAACTGCGCGGTAAGTATCATTCCCTCAGTGAGGTTGTTGAATACCTGCAGGAAGTGGAAAAGGACATCATTGAAAACTTTGAGCAGTTTAAGGCTGAGCCCAAGCCTTCTGACGCAGACCCCATGGCGGTGATGCAGGGTCTTGCCCGCAGGCAGGCATTGAAAAAGTATGAGGTCAATCTGCTGGTGGACAATGCTGAGCTAAAAGGGGCGCCGGTGGTTCTTGAGCTTAATCCCACTTTCAGCAATCTCATCGGACGCATTGAGAAAGAAGCCCAGTTCGGCGCACTTTACACAGATTTCACCATGATAAAGAGCGGTTCCCTCCACCGGGCAAACGGCGGATACCTCGTGGTGCGGATTGAAGACCTGCTCACCAACTATGAATCATATGGCGTCTTGAAGCGCACCCTCCGCGATGGGAAACTGGTGATTGAAGAGCTGGGCGAACGGCTCGGTTTCATCACCACCAAGACTTTGCGCCCGGAACCCATACCACTTGACATAAAGGTGGTGGTCATCGGCGAGCCAATTTTCTATTATCTCCTGCTCCGTTACGATAGTGAGTTCAAAGAGCTGTTCAAAGTGAAGGCTGATTTTGACAGTCGCATGGACCGGACTGAGGCAAACCTGAGAGGTTATGCCGCGGTCGTCTGCCGCATGTGCCGTGAGGAGAAACTGAAACACCTGAAGAAGAACGCCCTGGCAAAAATTGCGGAACACAGCTCGCGCCTTGCCGGCGACCAGGAGAAGCTGTCTACATTGTTTGCTGACATTGCTGATATTGTCCGGGAGGCTAATTTCTGGGCAGAGGAAGAAAAAGAAGCGCTTATTGACGCACGCCACATTGAAAAGGCGATTGAGCAAAAGGTTTACCGCTCCAACCTTATCCAGCAGCGCATCAACGAGATGATAGCTAAAGGCATCATTCTGATTGACGCTGAGGGCGCCAAAGTGGGGCAGGTGAACGGTCTTGCCGTCATTGACCTGGGGGATTTCGCTTTCGGCAGGCCGAGCCGTATCACCGCCAGCGTGGGAGTGGGCAGGGAAGGGCTGATTGATATTGAGCGGGAAGCCAAGCTGGGCGGTCCCATCCATACCAAGGGCGTGCTGATACTGAACGGCTATTTGACGGAAAAATACGTGCGGGATGTACCGCTTTCGCTTTCAGCGCGTCTGGTCTTTGAGCAGAGCTATGAGGAGGTGGAAGGGGACAGCGCCTCAAGCGCTGAGCTTTATGCGCTCCTGTCACGCATTGCTGAGGTGCCCATCAAGCAGAGCATCGCTGTCACCGGCTCGGTGAACCAGAAGGGTGAGGTGCAGGCGATTGGCGGGGTCAATGAAAAGATTGAGGGCTTTTTTGAAGTGTGCCGCGCCAGAGGCTTGAATGGAGACCACGGTGTCCTGATTCCGGAGAGCAATGTCCGCAACCTGATGCTCAAAGAGGAGGTGGTGAATGCGGTCAGGGAAGGAAAATTCCACATCTATCCGGTGAAGACGATTGATGAAGGGATTGAGGTGCTCACCGGCATGAAAGCCGGCAGGCGATTGGCTGACGGCAGATATGAGCCGGGCTCAATCAACGATAAGGTCCAGAAGCACCTGTCTGCCCTGGCTGAGAAGCTCCGCCAGTATGGCAAGACTGAGGAAAAACCGAAGCGCGGTAATGACAGAAACAATAAAAGCGGCAAAGAAAAGAAAGCAAGTTAACCGGCTTGTGCCGGAGCGCTTAAACCGCCCGCTGGTAAATTAACGCTTTTTGGTATATTCTTAGCATTGTGAAGCCGTATGCCATTCTCTTCATCGGGGCGGTGGCGGTCTCGTTTGCTTCTATTTTCATCAGGTTGGCGGCGGCACCCCCGCTTGTAATCGCCACTTACCGTATGGTCATTGCCTCACTTGTCCTCCTTCCTGTTGCCTCGGCGAAATCACTGAAGCGAGTAAGAACCCTGTCAGTGAAAGATGTATCGCTGATAGTGCTCGCCAGCGTTTTTCTGGCGGTCCACTTTGCGCTATGGATAACCTCCCTGAGCTATACCTCAATCGCCAGCTCGGTTATCCTGGTAACAGTGCACCCGGTGTTTGTCGCCCTCATCTCTTATTTTCTCTGGAAAGAGCGGCTGACGGGGATGCAGTTAATCGGCATCATACTGACCCTGTGCGGGGCGGTGCTTATCAATTACGGGAGCTTTACCTTGAGCTCAGAAGCGCTTCTGGGAGACATGCTGGCGCTGTTTGCCGGGCTGATGGTCGGGGGCTATCTCATCATCGGGCGCCACCTGCGGACGAGGATTGACATTACCGGCTACCTCGCCCTGAACTATAGCGGCGCGGCGGTTTTCCTGCTCATCGCCACGCTGACCGCCGGTAAGCCGCTTTTCGGCTATTCCGGAATGACCTATCTCTGGCTGGTGCTGGTAGCCTTAGTGCCTCAGCTTATCGGACACTCGTCATTTAACCTGGCACTGCGCCTTTTGCCGGCTACCTTTGTCTCCATTGCCATCCTGGGCGAGCCAGTTGGGGCGACCCTGCTTGGCTATATCATTTTAAATGAGGTGCCCACGTTGAATGAACTAATCGGCGGCACCATAGTCATTATCGGTATTTTCACTGTCCTGCGGCAGGCGCCGCAAACTGCCAGCGTCCAGCAGATTTAGGCAAGTGCCTTCTTCAATCTATTGGCGAGTTCCTGCCGTTTACCAGGTTCCGCGGCGAGCTCCTGTTTCAGCGTTTTCCAGGTGCCGGAGCAGTCTTTGTATTCCACACCTAAGATTTTGTGGAAAGCCTGGTCAACCTTTTTTCTATTACTTGAATTGACCTCAATGCCTGCTTCTGCAAAAAACTCTTTCAGGTGCCGGAAGTAACATGACATATCATGCCCTCCTTGTTTTCCTGCTGTGTTTCTTATTGCCTCAATCAGCTTGAAAATACCTGCGGCAGGGTACCTAACCTTTTCCAAGATGAGACCGCTTCTAGCTGGGTCTTCTACGGAGCGTCGGTTGATGTTCGGTCCCATGAGCCTGAGACACAACGGGGTTTTGGCGTTCATCAGCCAAGCAAGGACTCGGTTAGCGCTGAGAACATGCTCACTGAGAACCATACTGCGCATCTCCTGCCACCTGCTAAAAGTGTGACTTAGGTCTCTGTTATCAGTGCCGCTTTGGTCTTATAATGCTATTGTAGCAAGTTATGTATTGACATAGCCAGTCCTGCGTGGGAGTTTGCAGATGTCTGCAGTTGAAATCTGGGTAACGCTGGGGGGCGTGGGTGCAATTGCACTCCTCGCCTGGTATTTCTTCGGACCCAGGGCGGCTAAGCCAGCTCAGGCAAGAGGGAACGTTCAGGAAATAACCATTACGGTTAAAGGTGGCTATTCCCCAGATGTCATCAGGGTAAAACAGGGTGTGCCTCTGCGGCTCGTCTTTGACCGCAAGGAGGCGGGCGAATGCAGTTCCCGGGTGGTTTTCCCTGATTTCCAGTTGAGCAAGACGCTGGCGCCGTTCGCTAAGACCACTCTGGAGTTCACGCCGGACAAGGCGGGAAAGTTCGGCTTTGCCTGTGGCATGAACATGCTCCACGGCACGCTTATTGTTGAGGAAAAGGGTAAGGAAACGGCGGAGGTCAAACCGCCGGAAACGCCGGAAGCGGTAGAGGGCAGTCCCGCACTCAAGGGGGAGAAGCCAGAGGAGACGGAGTTCAACATAATCGGGGCACACTGTGCTTCCTGCGTGGCGACGATTGAGAAGGCGTTGAAAAGCCTCCCCGGTGTTGACGAAGTCCACGTCAACCTGGCTTCAGAAAGGGCTATTGCCCGTTACGACCCCAAACAGGTAACTCCTGAAGAGATGATAGCGGCGATTGAGGCGGCGGGGTACCAGGCTCACCAGCGCAGTGGGGCTGGTGTGGTAGAGACGGAAGACAGGGAGATGGCGGAGCGCCGCGCTGAGCGACGCGGCTTAACCCGGCGTTTGATTGTCGGGGCGATACTGACGGCGCCAGTGTTCATCTCCGCTATGGTGCATGAGTTTCTGCCAGCGGTCTGGCTACCGCCAATCCTGCTTAACCGCTGGTTCCAGCTTTTACTCATCACACCGGTGATGTTCTACACCGGCTGGCATATTCACCGTGTGGGCTGGCTGACCCTGCGCCACCGCACGGCGGACATGAATACCCTCATCACCATCGGGACGACGGCGGCTTATCTCTATAGCCTGGTGGTCACCGTAACTCCCGGCATTCTTCCTGAAGCGCTTCGCCAGGTCTATTATGAAGCGGTGGGCGTTATCCTCACCTTGATTACGCTGGGTAGGCTCTTTGAAGTTATTGCCAGAGGCGGCACCAGTGAAGCCATCCGCAGGCTCATCGGGCTTCAGGCGAGGACCGCGCATATTGTCCGGGATGGCGGAGAGGAAGATATCCCCATTGAGCAGGTCAAAGCGGGCGATATTATCCTGGTGCGCCCGGGGGAAAAAGTCCCGGTGGACGGGGAGATTGTGGAAGGAAGTTCTACGCTTGATGAGTCAATGGTCACCGGGGAAAGCATTCCCGTCACCAAAAAACCTGGCGATACTGTCATTGGTGCCACCATCAACCAGACGGGCTCCTTCCGCTTCCGTGCCACCAGGGTTGGGAAGGACACCATGCTGGCACAGATTATCAAGCTCGTGGAGCAGGCGCAGAGCTCCAAAGCACCCATCCAGCGGCTGGCGGACCTGATTGCCAGCCGCTTCGTGCCGGCGGTCATCTTCATCGCCATCGCCACGTTTGTCATCTGGTTTAACTTCGGTCCGGTGCCTGCCCTCCTTTTTGCGCTGGTCAATGCCGTGGCAGTGCTCATCATCGCCTGCCCGTGCGCCCTCGGACTGGCAACTCCTCTCTCGGTGATGGTGGGAACGGGAAAGGGAGCGCAAAATGGCATCCTTATAAAATCGGCTGAAGCCCTGGAAATCGCCCACAAAATGAACACGCTGGTGCTGGATAAGACTGGCACTCTCACCAAAGGCAAGCCATCTCTCACTGATATCTTGCCTTCAGGTGGCCTTGATGCGGATGAGCTATTGCGACTGGTAGCCTCCGCTGAGCGTGTCTCAGAACACCCGCTGGCGCAGGCAATCATTCAGGGCGCTCAGGACCGGAAGCTGGCGCTGGCTGACCCGGCTGACTTTAAGTCAGTGACAGGCAAGGGAGTACAGGTGGTGATTGACGGTCGCAAGGTGCTGGTGGGCAACCGGCGCCTGCTGGCTGACGCTGGCATTGATGTGCAGGCTCTGGAAAAGCAGGCGGAGCGGCTTTCCGCAGAAGGGAAGACTGCCATTTACGCCGCCGTGGACGGGAGACCAGCGGGAGTCATCGCCGTCGCTGATACGCTTAAGGAAGATTCCAAGGCGGCAGTGGCGACTCTCAAGAAGCTGGGCATTGAAGTGGTGATGATTACCGGGGACAACCGCCGTACAGCAGAAGCCATCGCCAGGCAGGTGGGCATTGAGCGTGTCCTTGCTGAGGTCTTGCCTCAGGACAAAGCCCTTGAGGTAAAACGGCTTCAGAGCGAAAACAAGCTGGTGGGCATGGTGGGAGATGGCATCAATGATGCGCCGGCGCTGGCACAGGCGGATGTGGGCATCGCCATCGGCACCGGGACGGATGTGGCAATTGAGGCGTCAGATATCACCCTGATTTCAGGGGAGCTGAAAGGCGTGGTGACCGCCATCACGTTGAGCCGGTCAACAATGAGGAATATCCGCCAGAACCTGGTCTGGGCGTTTCTCTATAACGTGCTCGGCATTCCCATTGCCGCGGGGGTGCTGTATCCTGCCTTTGGCATCCTGCTCAACCCGATGATTGCCGCCGCGGCGATGGCGTTCAGCTCACTTTCTGTGGTGAGCAATGCCAACCGTCTGCGCAGGTATAAACCGGCGGCGCTTACTGAGCCTGTGGCTTTGCCTGAAGTTGCTCCCAGGGTTGAAATCAGCAAACGCCAACTTGAAGAAACGGCGCTGGTGAAAGACCCGGTATGTGGCATGGAGATTGACCCGGATGACGCCGCCGCAAAGGTGGAATATCAGGGTAAGAGTTACTACTTTTGCGCGCAGGTCTGCCGCGACCAGTTCACCGCCGACCCGCAGAAATACCTCAGCTAAGTCTCTCTGACCCGGCTCTTCTGATGCTCTCATAGAAGAATGCCGTGACTGGTAACGCCAGAATCGTCATTGAGATAAGCTGAGCCTACTGGAGACCCCAGAACAGGACGTTTTCCTGCCGGAAGCAGGTCAGAATGAAGCAACCTGCCAGTAAAAGGCAAGATAGCGCAAGAGTAGCATCCCGTCTGCGGTGAAACGGTGACGCATCTTCAGCAGGATTGCCAGCCAGCGTTATAATTTCTGAGATTGCTATGAGCTCTGATTTGCTTTTGCAATGGCATTACCAACCATAGCCGGACAAAAACCCTGAAAAAAGAAGGGGTGAGAACACAATCTCACCCCTTGAGTGCCACTGCCTGTGGCGGTTAGAACAGCTTTGTGGTGCAGCATAGACCGCCGTCAACGATAAGCTCCACGCCATTGACGTACTTGGACTCATCTGAGGCGAGGAACAGCGCGGCATAGGCGACATCCCACGGCTCACCCTGCTTGCCGGTGGGGGACATGGCGT
>DAOTYE010000003.1:0-33864 GCA_034434915.1 Dehalococcoidales bacterium | reverse complement strand
CAGCCTCTTTAACCAAATCAGCAGAAGGGATATTGACTGAAAACGTGCCGTTCTGACTGATTCCTTTGTGGGTGTGGCGGCTGGGACGGATAGCCACGGAGACCATCGGCGGCTCACCGTTGGCGATGCCTCCCCACGCCAGTGCCATGAAGTTCGGTTTCCCGTCCACATTCGCCCCGACGAGGAAAGTCGGCATGGGGTACACCAGAGTCTTAGGACCCAGGGTTACTTTGTGCATGGTCACCTCCTTATAAGCAAATCACCCTATATTAAAGCATATTCGGCGCCACATTGCCTCTTCAGCCTCGCTCTGCTATGCTGTATGACGATGAACAGCCTTGCGGACAATGCCGCTCCTTTCCGCCGTCTTGATTATATCAAAATCACCGTCTTCGGCTTTGCCCTCACCGCACTGTGGAACAGCCTCCACAGCATTATCCTGCCCCTGCGCTTGCTGGACTTCGTAGATGAGTCCACAAAGAACACCTACCTGGGCTTTCTCACCTTCGTTGGGCTGGTGCTGGCGATGCTCGTCCAGCCGATTGCCGGCACGGTGAGCGACCAGTCCAATTTTCGGTGGGGTCGCCGCCGCCCTTTCATCCTCCTGGGCACAATCGCCACTATCATGCTTCTCCCCGGCATCAGCCTGGCGGAAAGCTCTATCGTCCTCTTCTTTTTCTACTGCCTGCTCCAGATAAGCACCAATGCCGCCCAGGGTCCATTTCAGGCATTTATCCCTGACCACGTGCCGGAGAAAAAGAGAGGGTTGGCGTCCGGCGTAAAAAGCCTGATGGAAATCATCGGCGGCATCACCGTCGTGAGGCTGATAGGCTATTTCATGAGCCGATACTCTCCCGGTCAGGGGACACTCTGGCTGTGGCTGGCGCTGGGAACGCTCGCCGCGGTGCTGACGGTAGTCATGCTGGCGACCGTCCTCGCCGTGAAGGAAAAACCGGTTTCCACCGTCTCCCGAATTACTTTTATGTCAACTATAACGCGGGGCTTCAAGATAGACGTCAGGGCAAAGCCTGAGTTCATCTATTTCCTCGTCTCGCGATTGCTCATTTTCATGGCGCTGGCAACATTGCAAACCTTTGCTCTCTACTTCCTCCGCGATGTTATCCGCGTGGACAATCCCGCCACCGCCACCGCCAACCTCGTCGTCGCCATCGGCATCGGCATGCTGGCGGTCGTCTACCCTGCCGGCATTCTGGCGGACAGGCTGGGCAGGCGACCGGTCATCATGGTTTCCGGTCTGCTCGGCGCTTGCGGCGTCTTAGTCCTGCTCTTCGCCACTAGCTATACCATCGTTCTTGGCGGCGGCGCCATCATCGGCATTGCCACCGGCGGATTCGTCAGCGCCAACTGGGCGTTAGCCACTGACCTAGTGAACAAAGGAGAAGAAGCCAAGTATCTGGGTCTGACCAACCTCGCCACGGCCGGAGGTTCGGCACTGGCGCGGCTCATCGGTCCGGCGATTGACCTATTCAACGTGTCCCGCCCCGGCATGGGCTATCAAATTATGCTCGTCACCTGCTTCGCCTATTTTGTCATCGGCTCACTGCTGGTGCTGAAAATCAAGAAACGAAACTAACCGAAGAACGGGAGCACCGCCTGCCAGCCCAGCGCCGCCAGCAAGACGAACGTCACATAGAGCAAGGTCCGTCCCACCCAGCAAACGAGGACAAACTTCCAAAGCGGATAACGCAAGGCGCCGGCGGCTATGCCCACGAGGTCAAAAAAAAGCGGTATCAGTGTGAACACAAAAATAGCTAAGGTGCCCCACCTCCGCACCCATGACGACAAGCGCTCAAAAAGCTTGCGATTTTCAATAACGCTACTACCGCTATAGCCCGCCATGTAGCCCACAATTTCCCCTATTGCCGCGCCTGCTCCCCCTGCCAGCCCCACCATCACCGGCGCCACCAGTCCAGCGCTGGCATACAATACCACCCCCAGGCCGGTGAGCAAAGAGAGTGAAACGCCAGGCAAAAGGATGGAGGCATTCCCAATGAGGCTGATTAAGAAAGCACCGAAGTAGCCATAGCGCTGAAGTCCGGCAATACGCCCTGGTTCCTGTGCGCAGAAATAAA
The DNA here is from genome assembly GCA_034434915.1 of Dehalococcoidales bacterium. Lineage (GTDB taxonomy): Bacteria > Chloroflexota > Dehalococcoidia > Dehalococcoidales > RBG-16-60-22 > DAOTYE01. The sequence goes on along the minus strand of DAOTYE010000003.1, from coordinate 31,771 downwards.
GAAACACCGTGATGGCGATAACCACGAGCAAAGTAAGTGCAGAAATAACAAATTTTCTGGGCTTTCTGCCCGATTTCTTGATTTGCCCACCTCCGGAAGTGCCGTGTGCCATCCCTAGCATTGTAGCACATCAGGCAGAAAAGTTGCCTCTGTCAGCGTCTCTTTGCTATACTGGGTGAGAACCTGCCCCCATCGTCTAGAGGCCTAGGACACCGGCCTTTCAAGCCGGCAACAGGGATTCGAATTCCCTTGGGGGCATTCTGATTCAGCACCATATCCTCAATGCGCATGATGGGCGATTGTTGAAAGCCTCCTGGATTACTCAGAAAAGAGTCGCCCACGTATTGGATGTTGGATTAGAGCCTTCTATCCCTGCCTTTGGTCCGGAAAAGAACCTTGACTCCAGCTAATTCCGGGACTGTGCTTATCAGGGAAGCAACCGCCGCAATCAGCCCGAGGTCATAGTGCAAAAAGAAATGAAGTTTCTATCTGAGCTTACGCATGCTATCCATAAGCCGGGCGGCTGAGGTAAGCCTTACTTCTTCTTCTCTTTTGACTGGGTAATGATGCCGTAGAGCTCAGGACGGCGGCTGGCGAAGTTATCTATCTCCCATTCGCCGGGGATGAACACCTGGTGCTTCTGGCGCGCCTCTTTCAGGCTGACTTCACCGTAAATGATTTCTTCCCGGTCATGGCTTGCTGTGCTCAGCACATCACCTCTGGCATTGATGATAATGCTGTAGCCGTCAAAGCTGAAACTGCGTTCACCGCCAATGCGGTTGGCGCAGACCATGTGCACCTTGTTTTCCACCGCCCGGGCACGTACCAGGCAATTTAGTTTCTCCGAGCGACCCTGCGGGAAATTAGTGGCGAGGACGATGATGTCAGCCCCCATGAGAGCCATAACACGAGCACTTTCCGGAAACTGGACATCATAGCAAATGTGCATGCCGATATTACCAATGTCAGTCTGGTGTACCTGGAAAGGCCGGTCACCGGGGGTGACAAAGCGGTCAATGCCCAAGAATGGCAGATGGTTCTTGCGGTAGCTGGCGATGAGCCCTTCAGGTCCGACAAAGCCGAGAGAGTTGTAGACATGCTCGCCCTCTCTTTCCAGCAGGCCGAAGATAACAAAAGTATTGAGCTCCCGGCAGAGAGATGTCACCGCCTCCGTGCTCGGCCCGGGAAGGGTCTCGGCAAAGGGCAAAGCTTCTTTAAGACTGGAAAACACGTAACCGGCGAGATGGCACTCCGGGAAAACAATAAGATGAGCCTGGTTTTCAGCGGCTTTCCTGGTAAAGTTCAGCAAGGCGGCAAGATTTTCTGCAGGCTTCATAAGCTTGGGATAAGTCTGTGCGGCGGCGACTTTGATTTTATCCAGCATCAGCAACCTCCTTAATTCTGACACGTTATCAGTGGCATTTATACCACGTTACTGCGGCTATATCAAGTCTGGAACAGACTATTCCCAATTGAAATGTTTTATCAGGATGGATAACAGAAAAATAAAACCCCCGGTAACGGGGGTATAGAAATACGCCGGGAAAGCGCTTGTCCGGTTTCTTACTTTTTTGCCTCGTTTGATTTCTTGGCTTTTATCTGAATCTGCTTTGGTTTAATTTCTTCAGTCTTGGGTAGCGTCAGCGTCAGAACGCCGTCCTCAAATTCCGCCTCAGCCTTCTCAGATTTCACTGGAACCGGGATAACCACTGACCGACTGAAAGCGCCATAGCGGCGTTCCTTGCAGAAATAATCCGCTTCTTTAACTTCCTTTTCCTCTTTGTGTTCGCCCTCAATGGTGAGGACGTCTCCCGTAATGGACACTTTCACTTCATCCGGCTTGACACCGGGCAGGGATGCTTTGACGATAACGTCTTTGTCCGTATGGTACATGTCAAGAGCCACTTCCCCACCGGCCCAGCCGGGCAGTATCCGTGACGGACGGACGAAAGCGCCCTCAAACAGCTGGTCCATAGCTTCTCTGAGACTGGTCAGTTCACGGAAAGGTTCCCAACGAATGATATCTGCCATACAATCCACCTCCTTTTTCTGTAGCGCTCCCCCAGCGTATCCTACTTCCGCTCTCCGCGGCGCATCGCCAGAATGACTTTTATGCCTGAAAGGTTAACTCCTTCATCTTCCAGTTTGGCAATTTCCTTAATCAGCTCAATATCAGCATCGCAGAAAAGCCGCTGTCCAGTTTGAGTTCGCTCTGGCTTGAGTAAAAAAGCTTTCTCAAACCTCCTGATGCGGTGCGCCTCTACTCCGGTGAGATGACAGGCAACCGCCATAGTGTACTTAGCAACCATCATCTCTTCCGGTTGACGAGCCTGGCGCTCTTTCCTTCTTGCTGACATTTTCACTTCCTGGTTTCACTTTATATTATAATGATGCTAACTATTTTTGTCAAGATATCTATCTAATTTTTTATGAAAGATTAATTACTTGCAATAGATATTGACATGGCTTATATTAAATGATATAATACTCAATGTATCAAACTGGGCTTCATCAGACATAAACTGGAAGAGTGATAAAGTATGAGCCATAGATCTGGAGTTTATGTCATGCAGGTGGCATCAATGCTCACCGGACTGCATCCGCAGACTCTGCGTAAATATGAGCGCGCTGGTCTGCTCACTCCGGCGCGCCGGAAAATGCTCAGAATGTACTCTGATGAAGATATTGCCCGGCTCAAGATGATTAAACACCTCGTGAACGAGGGTCTTAACCTGGCAGGAGTGGAAATGGCGTTGAAGCTGAGAGCTAAACTCCTGGCAGTCAAAAAGGACCTGTGTTCAGCGAGTAGCGATAAAGAAACTGAGCGGAAGGTGGAAAACCTGGTCGGTGAAATTCTTGACTTGCTCGGAACTGGCAAAAGGAAGGGGGGTAAGCTATAATGTGGAAATTGAAAGCGTGCAACCGCTGTGGGGGTGATATATTCATCAGCCGCGATGAATATAATGACTGGTATGAGCAATGCCTACAGTGCGGCAAGCTGAGTCCTCTCAGACGCGTGGTAGAAGTAAAAAGCCAGCCCGCCATAAAAATGGCACATTCAGAGAAAGGAAGTATAGATGAAGATATGCGTTAAAAAAATCTATTGCCCGGCTTGTCACCGGCTTGTCCGCCCGCGCGAGGAGACGGTGAACAGCAGGTTAAAAATTATCTGTCAGCGGTGCGGCAAGCTACTATGGACGAAGGACAGCGTGAGCTGGAAATACGAGGCGCGCGGCGTCTCATAACCGCATATTCTAAGGTGACACAAGGAGGATTATTCCTATGCCCTTGTACGAATACGAATGTGAGAAATGTGCCTGCCGGTTTGAGTTAAGGCAGGGTTTTGACGCCGGCATGATGGCGGAGTGCCCGGAATGCAAAAGCCGCTCCCGGCGGGTCTTCGTGCCGGTGCCAATTATTTTCAAAGGTTCCGGCTTTTATGTGACCGACTATCGCAAGGAAAAGGCACCGTCAGAAGAGAAAAAAGACAGCGGTAAGCCTGCGGTGCCAACTGGCGAGAAAAAATCAGAAAAAGAGTAAAGAAAAGCTTTCCACCTTACTCTCTGCGCCGACTTTTTATGGCGATGAAGCTTGCCTGCGGCAAATAGCCATTTAGCGGGGTCTCATGCTTATAGTGCACTAGCTCCGGAGGCTGGAAAAGCGCCGAGCGATATGAAAGCACCTCAAAACCGGCTTGCGCCAGCAGATTCTCTACCTGTTTTCTGGTATAAAAAGTGAATCCTCTGTAAACAGGATGATTCTTCTGCCCTCGGCGGGAATAGAAATCAGCCCAGGGGCTTCCTGCGGGCACTTCACCAATTGTCAGTAAACCTTCAGCCTGCAGAACTCGCCTGACCTCGCGCAGGACTTTCGCCGGGTCGCTGAGAACACAGAGGGTGCAAACAATGAGCACTCCACCAAACGCACCGCCACAGAAGGGGAGCTCCTCCCCCACAGCCTGACATACCTTGATGCCCCTGTCTCTGGCAAAACTGAGCATGGCGGCTGACGGGTCAATCCCGTAATCTATGCTCAGCGCCTGCGCAAAGCGCCCCGTGCCAACACCCACCTCAAGACGTACTCCATTTCCGCCGGTTACGAAAGGGCGCAGGCATTCCACCTCATCCTGGAAAATAGTTTTCCCAGGCTCTTTTTCATACCAGGCGTCATAGTGTTGAGCGTACTGGTCAAAAAAAGACATCGCCAAATCTTTCCCAGACCATTTGATTCAGGCTGACCGGCACACGAGCACAGTGAAGCTACAGCCGCTTAAGCTTCTGGACTACCTCTTCTATCTCCGCCACGGACGCCTCTTCTTCTATTGTTGAGAGGTCGCCCAGTTCTTTTCCGGTGAGAAGGGCTTTGAGCACACGCCGCATCAGCTTGCCGCTACGCGTCTTGGGCAACATGTTCACAAACTCAATGTCCTTCATGACGATGATGGCGCCAATGGTCTTTCTCACATGACTGATAAGCTCTTTCTTGAGCTCCTCGCTGGGGCTGTGTCCCTTTGCCAGCACCACGAAGGCGCTCGCCACCTCTCCCCGGAGTTCATCCGGAACACCGGTCACCGCCACCTCCGCTACAGCGGGATGGGAAATAAGCGCATTCTCCACCTCAATGGTGCCGATGCGGTGGGCGGCAATCTTGATGACCTCATCGGCTCTGCCCAGAAACCAGTAATAGCCATCTTCATCGCGGTAGGCGGCATCGCCAGCATAGTAGATACCTTTTGTGGCAGGCGTCTTTTCCCAGTAATCATTGCGGTAGCGTTGAGGGTCGCCCCAGAGGCTTGCCGTCAGCCCCGGGAACGGCTTCCTGATAACAAAGACGCCTTTTTCCCCTTTGCCGAGCGAATGCCCGTCTTTCTCACTGACAATGTCCGCAATCACACCGGGCACGGGATAGGTTGAGGAGCCGGGCTTGATGGGCGCCATGCCCAGCCCGTATGGATTGGCAATGATTGGTCCTGATGTCTCCGTCTGCCACATGTGGTCAATGACCGGGATTCTTCCTGCGAAGACCCTGTTCTGGAGCCAGTCCCATGCCGCCGGGTTCAACACTTCACCTGCGCAGAATACTCTTTTTACTGAACTCAGGTCATGTTTCCTTGCCTCCTCCAGTCCCAACTTCATCAGACCCCTCACGCCGGTGGGAGAAGTCCAGATAGCGGTGACTTTATGCCTCTCAACGATGTCCCACCACATATCAGGGCGTGGGTAATCAGGCGTTCCGCTGAAGAGGATTGAGGTACAACCCACCAAAAGAGGGGCGTAGATGTTATAACTGTGCCCCACAATCCAGCCGATGTCTGAGGTGCAGAACCACATGTCATCAGCATCCAGACCGTAAATCCATTTCCCCATGGAGTAGATATAGACCTGATAGCCGCCGTGGTTCTGGACAGTCAGCTTGGGTTTGGCAGTAGTCCCTGAAGTGGGGATGACAAAGAGAGGCTCATTGGACTCCATGATGACGTAATCGGAGCTCTGCCCCTCGCCTTTAGCCAGGAACTCTTCCCAGGATATGTCCCTGCCCGACTTCATGGGCACGCCTTCATCGCCTTTGCGGCTCAGTACGACGACAGTCTTAATCTGGTCTTTTTTAGGGAGAGCATGAAGAGCCTCATCAATCATCTCCTTGAGGAGAATCGGTTTCCCCCGCCGGCTTCCCCGCGCCGCCGCAATGACGAATTTAGTCCCGCTGAGCTCCAGACGGTCAGCGATTGCCAGCGAGGAGAACCCGGCGAAGATGCACATGTGGACAGCGCCAATGCGGGCGCAGGCGAGCATGACGACGGCGGCTTCAATACTCATGGGCATGTAGAGCGCCACACGGTCGCCTTTCTGCACCCCTATGCCGCGCAAAGCGGCGGCGCACCGCTCCACCAGGCTAAGGAGCTCCCGGTAAGTTACTGACCGTTTTTCGCCGGTGTCTCCGTTCTCAGCGATAAAAGCGACCTTATCTCCCTTTCCCTGGCTGATTTTATGGTCAAGACAGCTATAGCTGATATTGGTCCTTCCACCGGAGTACCATTTGAAGGTGGGATACTGCCAGTCAAAGACTTTGTCCCATCTCTTGAACCAGTGAATGTCCTTGCTGGCATCAAGGGCGGCTTTTTCCCAGAAGCCTTCATAATCGTCATATGCGTGCTGGTAGAAGCGTTGCGCTTTTTCCGGCAGTTTAGTTATCAAGATGACCTCCTTTAAGGCAAAAAAATAGCCAGGTCACCACCTTTGCTACCATTCAGAACCTGTTAATTTTTCCCAATTATAATGGTTTATTCTGACAATGTCTATATGGTCTATAGGCATAAGTTACGGTCTTTTCTTCCCTCCCAACTGTCATTCTGAAGAAGCACAGCGACCGAAGAGTCTGAGGACAGGGCATAAGCATAGACGCACCTTTTGCTAAATGAAAGCCACCAACATGATATTACAGGATAGAGAGGTTGACAAGAGAAAAGCGGAGCAGTTGGGCAATGAATGATTGAAGAAACCTGAGCTTATTTGACTTGACAACTGCTGACTTATTCTATATATTAAAGTCATCATAGAAACTACCTAGAAAAGCAAGGTATCCCAGTATTATCCGGGTTGCGCGGAGATGAAAAATACTAGGTTACCGACTCTTGAGCGCTTTCGTGAGGTAAACCAGACCTTCCCCAAAACCCGCGAGATTCTGGAGCTAAAGCAAAAGGGGAAAAAGGTTTTTGGCTGGCTCTGCACTTATGTGCCTGAGGAAATCATCCACGCCGCCGGAGCGCTCCCGGTACGCATCACCGGCTACTCACAGGAGACGGAGCTTGAAGACGGCAATGCCTATCTCTACATCAATAACTGTTCCTTCTCCCGAAGCTGTCTGCAGATGGGTTTGAGGGGTGAGTATGATTATCTGGACGGCGTGATTGCCGGGTCCACCTGTGATGGCGCCCGCCGCCTATTTGACCTCTGGCGGCACTACATTAAGACTCCTTTCCATCATATCTTGACTGTCCCCCGCAAATGTACCGAGCGGGCGCAGTCCCTCTATTATGAGCAGGTCTCACAGCTTAAACTGCTTCTTGAAGAACACCTTAACACCGTGATAACTGATGAGGCACTGTTCAAATCAATCACCGTATTCAATGAATCCAGAGAACTGCTGCAAAAACTGTATCAGCTACGCCGGCTTGACCGCCCGCCAATCACCGGCGCTGAGACGATGGAAGTCCTCAATGCCAGCTTCCGCATGCCAAAGGAGCTATTCAACCAATACCTGCGCCAGTTGCTGGACGAGCTGGCGATTTCCGACGTCACACACACCAGCCGGGCGCGGCTGATGGTCACCGGCAGTGTCATGAACAACCCTGAGTTCCTCAGGTCCATTGAAGAGCTGGGAGGGCTGGTGGTCACGGATGAGCTCTGCACCTCCACCCGCTACTGGTCTGACCCGGTAGTGCTGGATGGCCGCTCACCGCTGGAAGCTATCTCACGGCGCTATCTCAGCAATTTCCCCTGCGCCCGGATGGTTCCTTCAGATGAGCGGTTCAACCGCATCATGCAATTGGCACGTGACTTTAGAGTGGACGGTGTCATCAGTCAAACTATCCGCTACTGCGTGCCCTATGCCCATGATTTACCCTTAATCACGGCAAAACTGAAAGAAATAGGTATACCAACATTAGCGCTGGACGTGGAGTACGGCACCTCTGGCTCCGGGCAAATCCGCACCAGGGTCCAGGCTTTCCTGGAAATGCTTGAGGCGAGGAAGAAATGACCATTACGGGAGAGAGAAACAAGATAGATTCCCTCATCCGGTCGTATACGCTGATGGCGCGAATGAACCGCGCTCGCCCCGGCGCGCGCCAGAGCCAGACCCTGTACTATCAAATGCTGGCGGAATATTACACCCGCGTCAGAAACGCACATGAAGAAGGTAAACTTGTTGCCGCCCATACCGTCTTTTTCCCCACTGAAATACTTTATGCCATGGACATTGTGCCCCTGCATACGGAAACGACTACCTGGCTCATCGCCCTGTTCCTGCGGGAGCAGACGGAACTTCTTATTAAAGGCGCAGAGTTGGGGCTGGCTCCAGAAATCTGCTCGCCACACCGCGGCGTGGCGGGAATCTTTGGCTTGAACGCCATTCCCCGTCCTGACATTATCCTCTGGTCCAATCTCATCTGCGATAATACCGCCAAGTCCGGGGAGCTCATCATGGAGCTCAACCACTCCCCGGGCTTCTTTCTGGATAACCCCTTCCAGGGCTCAGCAGGTGAAATGAATTATCTCGTTGATGAACTCAAAGACATGGTGCATTTTCTTGAAGAAAAGTCCGGCAGGAAGATGGACTGGAAGAAGCTATCAGAAATAATCACCCGCACGGACCAGGAAATTGAGCTTTACCGTGAAATCTGCGAACTGCGCAAAGCAATCCCCTCCCCAATGTCCATACTGGGCTACCTGGAACTGATATCCGCTGATTACCTCTTCCCGGGACAGCCTGAGGCTATCCAGTATCTGACAGTCTTGCGGGATGAACTGAAGGACATGGTAAAGCACGGCAGGGGCGCCGTGTCTCCGGAACGCTTCCGGCTGATGACGCTATTTCTTCCACCGTTGCACCTGATAGGCTATCTGGGTACGCTATTTGCCGAGCTGGGCGCCGTCAGCGTGGTAGAACCATTTTTCACTCGCTGGTCGGAGGGGAAGCTTGACCCGGACAGACCGCTGGAGAGCGTAGCCAAGAAGTCCTTCCTGATTCCGGAAAGAAGGAGCATGTACGGACCGCTCAGCCAGCAGGCATTACAGGACATCGCTGATGGTGCGGAACAATACAAGATTGACGGAGCCATTTACTGGGCATTCATGGGCTGTCGCCACACCTGCGCTACCATCAGGGTGGTCAAGGAAGTGCTGAGTGAAATTGATGTGCCCATGTTGACTTTAGACTGTGACATCATGGACCCCACCGTAAACTCGGAAGAGGAAATCAGAAACAAGCTGGAGCAGTTCTTTGAAATGCTGGAGGACCGGTGAGATGACACCGCAAAAGGTTGACTATGCAAATCTCACTCCCGGCTATGAGTTTGCACCCGCCAGCTTCACGCTGGATGGCGAGAGGGTACGAGCCTATCTGAAAGCAGTACAGGACAGCACCGGCATTTATGAGACGGACAATACTGTGCCTCCAATGGCGATTGGTGCTCTGGCTATGACTGCGATGGCTGAGGGACTGCTCCTGCCTCCCGGCGCAATTCACGTCTCGCAGGAGCTGAAATTCATGGAAACCGTCAGGCAGGGTGAAACACTCACCAGTTATGCCCGGGTCAGCCGCAAAGTAGAGCGCGGCAAGTTCCGCATGCTTGCCATCAGCATTAACGTGCTCAACCAGAAGAAGACACCGGTTTTGACCGGAGAGACCAGCTTTATCTTGCCCCTGACTTGATGGAGAGCAGACAATGCCATTGAATCTAAATGAGATAAAGATTGGCATGAGCCTGTCAGAACTGAAAAGGCAGGTCACCCAGGAGCATATTAACCTCTACGCCGAAGCCAGCGGCGACTTTAATCCCATTCACATTGACCCGGAGTTTGCCAGGCAAACGCCTATGGGTGGCACCATTGCCCACGGCATGCTTATTCTTGCCTACGTCTCTGAGCTTATGACCACCAGCTTTGGCAAAAGCTGGCTGACCGGTGGCGAGCTGAACGCCAGATTCAAAGCCCCGGCTCGCCCGGAGGAGACGATAACCATTAGCGGCAAGGTAACCCGGATACAAAAGGAAAACGGACTTACCTCTATCCACTGCGAGCTACTCTGCCAGAACCAGCGTCATGAGCCGGTAATAACCTGTGAAACGAAAGTGAGGGTGAAGAATGAAGATAGCCATTGATGCTATGGGCGGCGATTTTGCTCCGGAAGAAATCATCAAAGGGTCAGTTCAAGGCGCTAAAGAATACGGAGTGGGCATTATCCTGGTTGGTCCGCAGGAGCGCATCAAAGCGGAGCTAGCCAAATATGATACCTCAGGACTGGATATTGAGATTGTCCACACTGACGAATATCTGGTGGAAGGTGAACATCCCGCTTATGCCATGCGCAAAAAAAGGAACGCTTCCATCATGGTCGCCACCAAGCTGGTAAAAGAGGGCAGGGCAGCCGCAGCAGTCGGGGTGGGAGCCACCGGCGGAGTCTTTGCCTCAGCACTGCAGGTGCTGGGCACATTTGAGGGTCTGGCGCGCCCCGTCATCGGCGGGCAATTTCTCGGCTTTGCGCCTGACACCATTATGATTGACCTGGGCGGAAATGTTGACTCACGCCCAGACCAGCTTCTTGACTTCGGCATCGTCGGCACAGTCTATGCTCGCAAGTGGCTGAATATCCCCAACCCCACCATCGCCCTGCTCAGCAATGGCGTGGAGGAAGGAAAGGGCAATGAGGTGACCAGGGCCGCCTATGACCTCTTTAAGAAGTCCGGTCTGAACTTCATCGGCTACGTGGAGGGGCATGACGTTGCTCTGGGCAAAGCAAATATTGTCATCTGCGATGGCTTTGTCGGCAACGTGGTCGCCAAGTTCTGCGAGGGACTGGGCAACGTAACCGCCCAGTGGCTGGAAAAAACATTGCAGGGCAGGCTGCCGCCGAATGAGGTCAGCGACGTCATCACGGCGCTGAAACGGGCACTTATCCCGGCTGACGTGCTGGGAGGTGGACCGCTCTGGGGCGTAAACGGCGTGGTCTGCAAGGCACACGGGCGGAGCAAAGCACCGGAAGTGGCCAAGACAATTGGCACGGCAAAGCGGGCGGTGGAGATTGACCTGGTAGGCACTTTCAAAAAGGAGCTGGCTGCCATCAGAAGCACCGTAAATGTACCGTATCCCAATGCTTGAGAGTGGAGGAGTATAGAAATGTCTGCCAATCCTTCAGTTGAAGAAACCGTCAAAAAAATAGTGACCAGAATTGTGCGCAAGCCGGAGTCAGAGTTTCAGCGCTCAGCAACCTTCCAGGATTTCAAAGCTGATTCGCTGGACGTGGTGCAGATACTGGTTGCTGTTGAAGACACCTTCGGCATTGAAATCCAGGATGAAGATTTGAAGAGCGTCTCCAATATGGAAAGCTTCATTGCCTGTATTGAGCGGAAAATCAGTGAGAAAAAATAAACAGGTGGCTTGGTGTGTCACTTAAAGGCAAGGTTGCCCTCATCACGGGAGGTTCCAGAGGCATCGGGCGGGCGATAACGCTCAGGCTGGCTTCTGAAGGTGCTGACGTCATCATCAACTATTTCCGCAAGCGGGACACTGCTGAAGCCACCGCTGAAGCGGCGCGGAATAAAGGAGTCACCGCACATATCATCAAAGCCAACCTTGCTGAGGCGGAGAAGATTGACCGTATGTTTGCTGAAATCACGGAAAAGTTCGGGCGGCTGGACATCCTGGTCAATAACGCCGCTTCCGGCGTTGCCCGTTCCGCCATGGAGCTTGATACGGACGGCTGGGACTGGACGCTGGACATCAATGCCCGGGCTCCCCTGCTCTGCGCCCAGCGAGCGGTGCCACTGATGAAAAACGGCGGCGCCATTATTAATATCTCCAGTCTCGGCTCCAGGCTGGTGATGCCCAGTTATACCGCAGTGGGCATCTCCAAAGCGGCGCTGGAAGCCCTCACCCGCTATCTGGCAATAGAGCTTGCCCCGAGGGGGATAAGAGTCAATGCCGTTTCTGCGGCGGCGGTGGAAACAGAAGCCCTGAAGCTCTATATTGCTGACCCCCACTTGCCCCGCCCCTTAGTGACGCACACTCCGGCGGGCAGAATGGTACAGCCAGAAGACGTGGCTAACGCCGTCGCTTTTCTGTGCAGTGATGCCGCAGACATGATACGGGGGCAGATAATCATTGTTGATGGCGGGCTCTCTCTGACTTCACTTGGCTATTCTGCTCCGGACAGCAGTGAAGGAGGCAAAAGTGCCGTACCCTGAAATCGTGGTCACCGGGCTTGGCGCCATTACCCCGCTGGGACTGACCGTTCAGGAATACTGGCAGGGGCTGATAGACGGCAGGTCAGGCATCAGCCATATAACCAAGTTTGACGTCAGCAATTACCCGGTCAAGGTGGCAGGCGAGGTAAAGGGATTTGACCCCACTAAATATATGGATATCAAGCGGGTTGACCGCACCGCCCTGTGCACACAGTATGCCATCGCGGCTACCAGGATGGCGCTGACATCCGCCGGACTGGACACGTCCAAAGAAAAACCGGAACGGGTGGGCGTTATCATCGCCACGAGCGGGGCGATGGACCTGCTCATTGACCAGGGGGAAATACTCAGGAACCGGGGACCGATGCGCCTGGACCCATTGCTCATCAGCAAGGTGTCACCGAGCATGGTATCAGCCATAGTTGGGCTGGAGTTCGGATTGAAAGGTCCTAATAGCAGTTTGAACAGTGCCTGTGCCTCCGGCAGCGATGCGTTGGGCACGGCGCTGAATTTGCTGAGAACGGGACACGCTGATGTGATGGCGGCCGGCGGCGCTGAGACCCAGGTGAACCCACTGGCAATCGGCATCACTGGAAGAGTCGGCGCGTTAAGCCGGGAACCAGACCCTAAGAAAGCGTGCCGGCCCTTTGACTTGAACCGATGCGGCATGGTGTATGGCGAAGGTGCGGCTATCCTGATACTGGAGACACTGGAACATGCGCAAAGGCGCGGTGCCCCAATTCTGGCGGAACTGGCAGGCGCTGGATGGTCCTTTGACGCGTTCAATGAAACCGCCCCTGACCCTGCCCTGGAAGCAATTGCAATGAAAATGGCTCTTAAGGATGCAGGAGTCGCGCCGGAAGAAGTTGACTACATTAATGCCCACGGCACCGGCACCAAACTAAATGATGCCGCCGAGACTAAGGCGATTAAGCTGGTCTTTGGTGAGCAAGCTTATAAAATACCGGTCAGCTCAAATAAGTCAATGATTGGACATCTGGCATGCGCCGCGGGCGCGGTGGAAGCCGTCGCAGCGGTGATGACCGTAAAAGAAGGCATCATACCGCCCACCATCAACTACGAAACGCCTGACCCTGAATGCGACCTGGATTATGTGCCAAACATTGCCCGCCGCCAGACGGTGAACACCTGTCTTTCCAATTCCTTCGGCATGGGCGGGCAGAACTGCTGTATCGTGCTCAAACGATTTGGACAGGCAGATGACGATGGAAGCAAAAAGTTTAGCCGGTAAAGTAGCCCTGGTTACCGGTGCCTCCCGCGGCTTGGGCAAAGCTATCGCTCTCAGGCTGGCAGGCTGTGGCGCCAGGGTAGCAATCAACTACCTGAGCAACGATGCAGAAGCGCAAAATGTGGCACAGCAGATTAAAAGCCTGGGTAGTGAGACGGCGCTGTACAAAGTCAGCGTCTCAGATGCTAACGCCGTCCGGGAGATGACCCGTCAGATTGTTAAGCTGTGGGATAAAATTGACATTCTGGTTAACAATGCCGGCATTGTTAAAGACTGCCTTTTGCCCCGCATGCCAGATGAAGCCTGGGATGAGGTGCTGAATACTAACCTGCGCGGTGCCTATCTCTGTACCAAGTACGCCGTGCGTTCCATGATGGAGCAGGGCTGGGGTAGGATTATCAATATCGCCTCTCTGGCAGGACTGGTAGGTAATATGGGACAGGCGAACTACGCCGCCGCCAAGGGTGGCTTGATTGCCTTCACTAAAAGCCTTGCTCGTGAGTTCGGCTCACGGAACATCACGGCTAACGCCATCGCGCCGGGCTATATTGTCACCGAAATGACTGACAGATTACCACAGGCAATGAAAGACGCCATACTGGCACGCATACCGTTGAAACGTTTTGGAGTGGCAGATGACGTGGCGAAACTGGTTGCCTTTCTTGCCAGTGAGGACGCAAGCTATATCACAGCACAGGTCATCTGTGTTGACGGCGGAGTAATATAAAAGGAGGGAAAATGTGGTTAGGGTAGGTATCGTTACAGACACTATCTCCTGTCTGCCGGCGGAGAAAATCAAGGAATATGACATTAAGATTGTTTCAATGGCACTCAACATCAATGGCAAATCGTACCGCGACCAGGTAGACATCAGCCCCCAAGAGTTCTGGAAAATGTTCAATGACATTAAAGAGTTCAATACTGGCGCGCCACCTCTGGCAGAGTTCACTGACGTTTTCAGGGAACTGAGTAAGACCACTGATAGCATCGCCTGTGTTTTTGTCTCTAAAGCGCTGAGCGCCACCTATGAGGCGGCAGTACAAGCCAGAGACCTGTTTAAGAAAGAGAACCCCAAGGCAAATATTGAGCTTATTGATAGCCGCACCGCGGCGGGGGCACAGGGATTCATTGTTCTTGAAATGGCTAAGGCGGCTCAGGCGGGCAAGAGCCTGGCGGAAGTAGTCCAGACGGCTAACGCCATGATTCCCAGAGTCCGCTTCGTCACCGCTATGGAAACCCTCAAGTACCTCATCAAAAGCGGCAGAGCGCCCAAGACAGCCTACATGGGAGAGCTGTTTCAGGTGAAACCGATTATTGGCATGGTCAACAACACCGGTCTGGTGGAAAACCTGGGCAGGGCGAGGGGAAAAGAAAAAGCAATCGCCAGATTGCTTGAATTGATGGAGCAGTATGTTGAAAGCGGCAAACCGCTTCATGTCAACGTACACTATACTAACTCCCTTCAGGACGGCGAGCAACTGAAACAACAGGTGATTTCCAGATTTAAATGTGAGGAAGTCTATCTGACGCCTTACACGCCGGTTATGGCTGGTCATACCGGTCCCGTGATAGCAGTCTCCTTCTACTCTTAGAAACAGTAATCCGCAAAGCGAGAGGATAATGGAACAAAAAAGCACCCTTGACGGGCATGACCTGAGGGCAATGTTCACCGCCGGCACGGAATGGCTGAAAAGAATTGTGCCTGACCTGAATGCGCTGAACGTCTATCCGGTACCTGATGGCGATTGCGGTACCAACATGTTGCTCACCATGCGTGCCAGCCTCGCGGAGACCGTCCATGCTGATGGGCTGATATCATCAGTAGCGGAGGCAATCGCCAGAGGGGCGCTCATGGGCGCCCGCGGCAACAGCGGTGTTATTTTATCGCAAATATGGCGCGGGCTCGCCAGAAGCCTTGCCGGGAAAAGAAGCATCAACGCCAGAGAACTGGCGCAGGCTCTCACGGAGGCTTCCGAAATGGCTTATCAGGCATTAACCAATCCGGTTGAGGGCACCATCCTCACCGTGATGAAAGATGCCGCCGCAGCTGCCCGCCAAGAAGCCGGGAATGCTGATGCCAGCCCGGTGTCTGTCCTTGAAGCCGCAGTCAATGCCGCCAGAGAGTCAGTAGCCAACACGCCTAACCGCCTTGATGTGCTGAAAGAGGCTGGAGTAGTGGATGCCGGAGGACATGGCTTATATACGCTTCTGGAAGGAGCTCTGCTTTACCTCAAAGATGACCTGAATAAGCACACTCCTGCTCTGATTGCCAGCCCGCTACCGGTGAAGAAAACAGCCCAGAGCCCCGCTGAAGAGGAGCCTTATGGATTCTGCACTCAGTTCATGGTGAAAGGTAAAGACCTGCCTGTCTCCGCTCTCAGGGAAGCGCTGGACCACCTGGGAAAGTCACTCATCGTGGTGGGGGATTCATCGGCGGTCAGAGTGCACATACACACTCTGGACCCGGCAGGTGTCACCAGAGCGGCATCTTCTTTTGGTTCACTCTTTGACATTGATATCAGAGATATGGATGAGCAACATAAAGAGTTCCTGCTGATGCAAAAACCCAAGACTGCCAGCGCCACCGCGGTTGTCGCCGTAGTTAACGGTGATGGACTGATAAATGTCTTCTCTGACCTGGGCGTGTGTGCCGTTGTGCCGGGCGGACAGACGATGAATCCCAGCACTATTGATATGCTTCAGGCGGTGGAAAAAGCGCCTTCAGATAATGTCATTCTCCTGCCGAACAACAAAAATGTGATCCCGGCGGCCATGCTGGTACCATCACTGACTAAAAAGAACCTCAAAGTGTTACCCACTGAAACGATACCTCAAGGGATTGCCGCCCTCATCGCCTTCACTCCGGAAGCAGACTTTCAGACTAACTGTCAGGAGATGGCAAAAGCCTGCGCCGCCGTAAAAACCATTGAGGTCACCCGCGCTACCCGCAATACCAAGGCAAATAGGCTGAAAATCAAAGAGGGACAGATGATTGGACTTCTTGACGGAGAACTGCTTGCAGTGGCTGATACCGCTGATGACGTCATTTTCCAGCTTCTATCAAAGCTGAATCCGGCACAGCCAGGCGTCTTAACACTTTACTATGGCAAAGATGCCAGCCAGACTGAAGCTGAGCAGATAGGTGATAAGATTCGCCAGCGGTATCCTGAACTTGTCATCGGGGTGGTGAGCGGCGGACAACCTCACTATAGCTACATTATCTCCGTGGAGTAGCTTCCCGTACTTGACGGCAAACGGAGAGCATTGATTTCCTGCCGGGTAAGCTCACGCACCGCGCCTTCTTTCAAATCGCCAAGGGTGAGCCTGCCCATCCTGACACGTTTGAGGGAGATAACGGCATGTCCCAGCATCTCCAGCATGCGCCTCACCTGCCGTTTTCTGCCTTCATGAATAGTCAGAGTATACTGGTACGGGGAAGTTGATTTTACCTCTTTGACCTTCGCGGGATAGGTCAAGCCGTCCTCAAGCTCAATGCCATTTTCCAGCTTCTGCTTATCTTCAGGGCTTAACTTTTCCTTAACCATGATTAGGTATTCCTTCTCATGTTCAAATTTCGGGTGAGTGAGACGGTAAGTCAGGTCACCATCATTGGTCAGGATGACCAGTCCGGTGCTGTCCCGGTCAAGCCGTCCCACCGGATACAGCTTGTACTGCCGGTATTTTGCCGGTAAGAGGTCAATAACGGTGCGGCGGCCTTCCTCATCGCTCGTCGTGCAGACCACGCCTTCAGGCTTGTGAAGCATGAGGTATATTAGCTTTGCCGGCTTCAGGTCAACCGGTTTTCCATCCAGTGTGACACGGTCGCTTGTTATGTCAATCTGGTGACGGAAGTTCTCGGCGACCTGACCGTTAACGGTTACCCTGCCCCACTTTATGGCATCGGCGAGGCGCCGCCGTGAACCAAGTCCAGCTTCTGAAAGCGCTTTCAATAGAGGAACAACCGCCATAGGCAACCGCCTAAAATCTTCCTGTCAGTTTGCGGTAGGTATCAGCCAGAGCTTCATTCACTACCTTAGTATTGGCAAGGACAGGCATGAAGTTAGTATCGCCGTTCCAGCGCGGCACGATGTGGGTATGGCAATGTCCATCAATCCCCGCCCCGGCAACCATCCCCAGATTAATGCCGATGTTAAAGCCATCAGGATGAAATACCTGTCTCAGCACGGCGACACTACGGCTTACCATGGCGAAATGCTCGTTCCGCTCATCATCAGTCAGGTCTTCCAGCGCGGCGATATGGCGGTACGGAGAAACCATGAGATGCCCGGGATTATAAGGAAAGGCGTTGAGCATGATGAAGTTCTCCTTGCCGCGGTAGAGGATATAGTTCTCCGTGTCTTTATTCTCTTTCGGTTTATCACACAGGATACAGCCTTCCGGTTTGCCCATCTGGACATACCGGATGCGCCACGGTGCCCACAGCCGTTCCATCTTGCTGGTTTTTTTTACCACGGAACCTCCTCCCGGTGAAAAGCCTCAGCATACTTGAAGTTCTGTCCTTTTGCCAGGGTGCAGGCTCGCTGTCTAAGCCACTTTTCCACCTGGTCAAACCGGTCCCCCACCTGGCTTTCATGACAGCGCAATGCGGCGAGCTTGATGTCAAACGTATCCGTAATGTCCGAGCAGTAATTTATATCCTTTTCCTCCAGAATTCCCCAGAGAAAAACCTCTTTCACAATGTGCGGTTTGAGTCCTTCCTCCATCAGGTCAGGATAGGCGAGATGGTCGCGGGCATAGGGGAAAATAGCGTCAAGCGTTACTATCCCCGTTATCCTGTGGTCACGGTGCCAGAAATAGCGCCGGTAAGGGTCTGAGGTCATCACAGTATATGGCCGATACATCCGGATATAGCGCACGATTTCTTTGCGGAACTCCGGCGTATCTTCCAAAGTCTGGTCAGCATAGCCCAGAAAGACCACTTCCCGCACGCCGATGACCTTTGCCGCCGCCCGTTGCTCCCTTTCCCGGATTTTTGCCAGCTCCTCCGGTTTGATGGTGGGGTCACTCGTGCCTTTATCGCCATTGGTGCAGACCACATAGACGACCTCTTTGCCCTGCTTTATCCACTTTGCCAGCGTCCCGGCCGCGCCAAACTCGCTGTCATCCGGGTGAGCCGTCACCACTAAAACATCCGCTTTTTGCTTTACCGTCATATCATCCCTCAACACTGCACTGAAAACTTACCAGAGGGCAGGACGCGTATTCCGCCAGCGCGGAATAGTACTCGCTCTCTACCATCGCGGCGACGTATGCCCAGCTATACCTGGCGACTGATGCGCGCATGGCATTCCTTGATTCCGTACTGGCTGGAGGTTTGGCCAAAATCTGCATTAGCCGTTGTGCCAGCCGCCGCGGACTGTTATCCGGCACCACGTAGCCGGTCTTACCAGCGCGCACAATGCTTTTCGCCGCGCCGACATCTGTTGCCACCACCGGCGTCCCGCAGGCGAGCGATTCAAGCAAGACCAGTCCAAAACTCTCATAATAGGAAGGGATAACACAGACGTCTGCCGCACTGTAATAATGCGGTAGCTCTGCCTGCTTCACCAGGCCAAGAAACGCAACTGATGCCTGCACGCCAAGCTCCCGAGCCAGCACCTTCAACCGCTCCACTTCCTGCTGACTGCGCGCGTCCCCGCCGATAATCCAGAGCTTCACAGGTAATTTGTCCTTCAGGTAGGCGAGTGCGGTCAATAGTCTATCCACACCTTTGAGCGGCTCAATCCTGCCCACGAAAAGGATATGCTTCTCAGCAGAGCTCATGCCTGATTCCTGCCTTGCCAGCTCCCGGTCCATGGGGCGGAACAGGTCCATGTTCACCCCGCAGGGAATGACGCTGATGCGCTCCGGTGCGGCATTACAATGAGAGCTAAGGTCTCTCTTTTCCCGTTCCGTGGCAACGATGATGCGCTGGGCGTTCTGCATGATATTCTGCTCTGTCCTGAGCCTCAGCTCAGGCTCCCGGTCGCCGATGCCTAAGGCATTCTTAATGGCGCCCACGGTATGGAACATGGTGATATGGGGCACCTGCCACTGTTTCTGAAGAAGTCTGCCCGCCCAGCCTGAGAGCCAGTAGTGGCTGTGAATCAGGTCATAATGAATATCGTTCTGCCTGCGGAAACTCTCCAGCTCGCGCACAAAGTCCGGCAGGAGGGGATAGACCGCCAGCTTATCCACAAACCCGATTTTCCCCGCCCGCAGGTGGATAAGACGGGCGTTGTTACCCAGGCCAGTGATTTGTTCATCACGCGGGTCATGGACACGGGTGTAGACGTCTACCTGATGCCCACGCTTCCCCAGCTCCCGTGCCAGCTCCACGATATAGACGCTCATCCCGCCGGTATCCTTCGCGCCGAGCTTGCCCAGCGGACAGCTATGTGTGCTGAGCATGGCTATCTTGAGTTGCTTTTCGCTTATCAATTGCCTGTCCTTTACTTCATGACTATCTGAAGATGATATATCGGCACTTCCTGCCCGCCAATGTCATACTTGTAGCGCTCAGCACCTTTCAGGAAGTCCCACTTTTTCCTCCCGCGCTGGATGCTTTCCCTGATGCAGAGCACCTTGGAGAGAAGCCCCACACTGAGATGATTATATTCCGGGTTGTAGGCGCTATTGTAGAGGTACAAGGTGTCATTATAGTCAAACCCCATAATCATCGCCGCCGGCTGACCGCCCACTTCCAGCACGCCAAACTTCAAAAGCCCGAGCCCAGCCATAGCCTTCGCCAGATTCCGGAAGTATGCCTCCATCTGAGGATTCATAAAGTTCGCCTTTTCCTCTTTGGGACTGAGTGCAAAGAGCTTGAGAAACTTGTCCAGCAAGAGGTCACAGTCCGCCTTAACATCAGAGCACGTGTAATTGACGCCAGCCGCCTGCTCCAGCCGCCTCAGCTTGCGCCGAACCTCGTGGCGCTGTTTCTTCGTCAGCAGATTGAGGTAATCATCCCAGGTCGCCGGCAGGTCAAGCTCAAGGGAAACCGCCTCCTGTTCCTGCGCCACCGCGTAACTTCTTTCCTGCGCTACGGGCAATAGGTATGTCATTGCTGTGGAGTCAGGCCGCACCGGATTCAGTTCCAGAGCTTTAATGCCCTGTTTATTCAGGTCATCAAGCAGGACATTGAAGAACTCCCGTTCTTTGCCCGGCACAACGATGAAGTCAATATAGTCGCACACGTCAGCACTGCCGATGAAGAGCGCCCTGCCGTCTTCAACCTGAAGCGGCGCCACGCCGATAACCTCAGAGTCCTCTCGCACTGCTTTTATGGCAAGCTCGCTCCGGGGCTGGAACGCCTGCCACCAGACCTCCAGCCAGGCAGGCAGAACAAAAACCGAGCCCCACTTCAATCTACTTTCCGGGCTTTTCCAGAGAGAAGTGAGGCTGGTGAATGTCTCCTGAGTTACGGCATAACTCATACTTATAATACCAGTGTAACATCTTACTTTTTCATAAGCAACATGACGCTTCACCCATCCGAATTTGGCTTTGCCCGCTCGGATATGATACAATGGACACGAATATTCAGATAGAGGACTGACACATGGTAGAGAAAAAGAAACCGCTTCCTGACCTGGAAACGTGGGTTGAGAACGTCAATAAGAAAGATAAGCCGTCCGGCAAGAAAATCAAGTATTCCTGGGTGAACCGGAAAAGAAAGAGGACTTAGCCTATTCCGGCTTTTTCACCGCCGGCTCAAACGGATGGCCCTCACGGCTGAAGTCAGGCAGATAGCTCTCCGGCGACTCCATCTCCTGCACCCAGCCGTTTTCTATGCCTAGCTCAGCCAGCAGTGCCAGGATTTCCTCATATTCCTCTCTGGTAATCTTCCGTGAAAGCTGATGGAACTGCGGGGCGCGGTGGGCGGGATAATACTGCGCCATGATGCTCACCGCAACAGTCGGCGATAGCTCTTCCGCAAGCCATGTGAGCGATTCTTTCACTCCCGCCAGCCGGTGGGGCAAGATGAGAAGCCGCACAATGAGCCCCCTCTGCGCCACGCCGTTTTCATCCAGAACCAAACCGCCCACCTGGCGGTACATTTCCTTAATCGCCGCACGCGCCCGCTCCACATAGTCAGAAGCTCCGGAAAACTGCTTTGCCGGCTCATTGGAGGCATAGCGCAGGTCAGGCAAATAGATGTCCACAATGCCGTCAAGCTCACGCAAAGTATCTACAGAATCGTAGCCGCTCGTGTTATAGACCAGGGGGATGCGTAATCCTCCTGGCACCGCCGCACAGACTGCCGCCACAATCTGCGGGACCACGTGGGACGGCGTGACCAGATTGATGTTGTGACAGCCGAGCTCATTTTGCAGGTAGAGCATGTGTTCGGCTAAAGCACTGATACTGACCGCTTTTGACTGCTGGAGCACAGGATTCTGGCTGATTTGATAATTCTGGCAATAGACACAGCGCATGGTGCAGTTGCCGAAGAAAATTGTGCCCGACCCCCTGCTTCCGGACAATGCTGGCTCTTCCCCGCGATGGGCGCACACTGACGAGACAATTGGCAAATAGCCGGTGCGGCAATAACCAACCTCACCTTCCCGCCGGTTGACACGACAATATCGCGGACAGATGTCACATAAGGCGAGGCGGGCATACAGCCTTTCGGCTCGCCGCTCCAGTTCCCCGGACTTGAAAAGTGCCAGATATCCCGCCGCCATCTATGTCTTCCTCTTCACCTGCAACGTGAGACCTTTCACGCCCACCGTTTTGACTTCCGCACCCGCAGGTATCTCCCCGTTTACTGACTCCGCTTTCCAGTATTCACCTTTCATTTTCACAGTGCCGAAAGGCTTGAGCGGGGCAATAACTTCCCCTTCCATACCAATCATACCATCCACACCGGTAACCTTCTTCAGGCGCAAGGCAGGTATGGCGTATCTGTGGATGACGAAGGCAAACGTGCCCACCAGCAAGGCAAGAAAAATGGCCGCCCAGAGCGGCAGTCTGATGCCGAAAAACCACAGGATGAGCAGAATCAGGGCAAGCGCCGCCACCTCATCAAGGAGCAGGACCACCACAATGACCCAGTCTTTGACTGACCTCTTCATACTTACCGTTGCAGTTCAAAGTGCCATTCGCACCAGAACTCGTCCGGATGGGCGTCCGGCGGACAGGTGGCACAGCCCAGCTTAATCCGCGGGTCAATGACCTGGGCATATGCCTGAAGCATGCCGATGCCTACAGACTTGCACGGGAACTCGCCTCTGCCATCGCGGATACGCGCCTTCTGCGGTGGACAGTCGGTCATACGCAGGACTGCCCGAGTATCCGTCAGCTTCACCACCTGCGGTTTATAAATGAAAAGCAGAGGATCAAGCTGGATGACCTTGATGACTTTGCGGATGGGGTTGGGTTCATCAAGGGAGAAATATTTGAGCACGCGTCTTGCCTGCGTGAGGCAGAGCTGTTTCCAGACCGCTATGTCAATCTCAAGGGCTTTTTCCAGCCCGAACTCCTTTTCCACCAGGGTGAACCACAGCCCGTCCAGCGTGTAAGCCCCCCGTGAACAGAGGTCAACGAGCTTTTCCACCGGGATGCGTGAAAATTCAGATTGGGACATGGTTGTTCCTTTCTAGTGGGGCAGTCGGCGCAGGCTCTCCAGCGCCACACTGATGCGGCTGAGACAACGTTCCCTGCCCAACACGGACATCGTCTGGAAAAGGGGCGGCGTGGCCGTCTTGCCGGTGACTGCCACCCTCAGCGTGCCGAAAAGCTGACCCGTTTTCAACCCCAGCTCCTCAGCAAGAGTCCGGAGCGCCGTTTCCAGCGCCGTTTCATCAAACGTGTTGAGCTGACCCACTTTCTGCCGGCTCACTTCAAGAGCTTTGACCGTCAGTTCTCGCGTCATGCCTTTGCTGATGAGCAATGAAGGGTCATAGGCGAGCGTATCAAGGAAGAAGAAGTCAGTCAGCGCGGGCACCTCAGCGAGGGTCTTTGCCCGCTCCTGAATGAGGGGAACAATGCGGCTCAAGTATTCCTGGGAAATGGGACGTTTGACCTCTGGCGGCAAGCCTTTGTCAAGGAACGGCAGGCACCTGCGGGCAAACTCCTCCGGGCTCAAACTGCGGAGATAGACGCCGTTCATCCAGTTGAGCTTCTCAAGGTTGAAAATCGCCGCCGTCTTGCTGATTCGCTCCAAGGAAAAGTTCTTGATGAGGTCATCACGATGGAACAGCTCAGATTTATCATCCAGCGACCAGCCGAGCAAAGCGAGGAAGTTCATCATCGCCTCAGGCAGGTAGCCCTGCTCGCGGTATTCCATAATGGAGACGGCGCCGTGGCGCTTGCTCAGCTTGGAGCGGTCCGGTCCCAGTATCATGGGCAGGTGGGCGAAGACGGGCTTCTCAAAGCCCAGGGCATCGTAAAGCAGGCAGTGGCGGGGCGTGCTCGGCAGCCACTCTTCAGCGCGCAGGACGTGGCTGATTGCCATGAAGTGGTCGTCAACGATATTGGCGAGGTGATAAGTGGGATAGCCGTCAGACTTCAGCAGGACGAAATCGTCAATGGTGCTATTATCAAAGACTAAATCGCCCCAGATGACATCATGGAACTTCGTCTGCCCGTCAAGGGGCGTCTTGAAGCGGACGACGGGCTTGATGCCCTGCGCTTCCTTCTGCCGGCGCTCTTCGGCGCTCAGGTTGCGGCAGAGGCGGTCATAGCCGGGGGCTTGCTTATTCCTCTGCTGTTCCTGGCGCATGCTGGCAAGACGCTCCGGGGAGCAGTAGCAGTAGTAGGCGTTGCCCTGAGCGACCAACTGCTCAGCGATAGCATGGTAGCGATCAAGCCTTTGCGACTGGAAATACGGACCGTAGTCGCCGCCGACCTCCGGACCCTCGTCCCAGTCCATGCCCAGCCAGCGCAGGCTGTCCAGAATCGCCTCCACGGCACCCTCCACCCGCCGCGCCACGTCAGTATCCTCAATGCGCACGATGAACCTGCCGCCGCTATGGCGAGCGAAGAGCCAGTTAAAGAGGGCAGTGCGGATGTTCCCCACATGGGGAAAGCCGGTGGGGCTGGGGGCATAGCGCACACGAACGGTAGAGATAGACATCTGGTTACTATTCTACCACCTTACCCTATCTCCCTCAATGCTCTCTCCAAATCCTCCGGCAGGGGGGAGGTGAACTCTTTGAAGCCACCGGTGGAGGGGAGCCTGAAGCCCAGTTTATGGGCGTGGAGGAACTGCCTGGAGAGAAGCGGAGATTTCACGCCATAGACCGCATCTCCCACCACGGGGTAGCCGATGGCGCTCAGGTGCACCCGGATTTGGTGCGTCCGCCCGGTCTCCGGCATAACCTCCAGCAGAGTATAGTTTTCCAGATATTGCACCACCCGGTAACGCGTGCGGGCTTCCCTGCCCTCATGCACCACCGCCATCTTCTTGCGGTCAGCGGGATGCCTGCCGATTGCCGCCTCAATGATGCCCTGCTCCGGCGTGAGCTTTCCCTGCACCAGAGTCAGGTATGTCTTTTTTATGGTGCGCTCTTTGAACTGGTTGACCAGGCTCATCTCAGCAGATTTGTTTTTAGCGATGACCATCACGCCCGAGGTATCGCGGTCCAGCCGGTGGACGATGCCGGGTCGGAGGGAGTCGCTGAGCTCAGACAGTCGCGGGTAGTGCGCCAGCAGGGCATTGACCAGCGTGCCGCGGGGGTGCCCCGGCGCGGGGTGAACGGTCAGCCCGGCAGGCTTGTCCACCACAATGACATCATTGTCCTCATATAGAATGGTGATGGGCACATCCTCAGGGGAAAGGGGGCTGGGAAGGGGCGGGGGAATGGCGATTTTTATTTTATCGCCGGCGGTGAGCCTGTGGCTTGTCTTCACCGGGCGGTTATTTACCGTGATGAAGCCGTCCTCAATGAGCCTCTGCACCTGCGTCCTTGACAGCTCAGGACGTTTTTCGCTGACAAACCTGTCCAGGCGGGTGCCGGGTGCGTCCGCCGCAAGGTAGAACGTGTTCCCCATGTCACTGCTTTTGCGCTCTCATGGAACGCAAGAGAACGTATGCAAAGAGAATGGCGCCGATGGTGATTGCCGAGTCAGCCACGTTGAACGCGGGCCAATAGGTAAAGTCAATGAAATCAGTCACATAGCCATCACGCAATCGGTCAATGAGGTTGCCCACGGTGCCGCCGAGCACCAGCCCGAGGGCGATGGTGGCGGGGAGGTTGTTCAGCCAGGAGAAATGCCGGTAGCCGATGAAGCCATAGACAAGGATAGCTATCATGCCGGCTGACGCCACCAGCAGAAGGATGAAGGAATAATCGCGGAAAAGCCCGAAGGCGGCGCCCGTGTTCTGGATATGGACGATGCGGAAGAAGCCGACCCTGAACAGCATCTCTCCATCGGCAAGGTTGGCGCGTATCCAGAGCTTGCTGAGCTGGTCAGCAACAATGATAATCAACCCGATGAGAAGGAAAAGCACGTTCCGCCGTGCTGTGCTAAGACGCTCTACCTTTGCCCTCCTTAGCCAGTTTGCCTTTGCAGGTCATGCATAGTGTGGCATGGGGCAATGCTTCCAGGCGGGCGGGGTCAATGGGTTTGCCGCAGATATCGCATTTGCCATAGGTGCCTTCCTCAAACTTGCGCAGGGCGCGCTCCACCTCAGCGAGCTGCCCTTTGAGACGTGCCTCAAGAGCAAGGCGTTTCTCAAGTTCAAGAGCTTCAGTAGCTTCTTCTTCTCTCTTACCAAAGGGGCTACCCTCACGCCGTTCCTCTCTGGGGGTACTGCTGGCTTTAAGGTCTTCCAGCTCCTGAATCAAACGCTTTTTTTCACTCTCCAGTTGTGAGCGCTGGATGCTGAAATTGGTAGTCATGTTTCCTCCCTGCTCATCAGTTTGAGTAGAGCCCTGCTTATCTGAGATAAGTTGTTATGTTGCAGTAAAGTTTAATCGTTTACGGAAACTTTTGACGGGACCGTATGGTCCGGAACTATAGGCAACTGGCAGGCAGTCTACTGAGACCCCCTGCGCCAGCATTGACTGACAGGTATAATGGCAACTTCAAACTGTCCCCGATGAAGAACGAGGTATCAAAGTGGTTCACGTCAATAGTCTAACCTATTTGCGGCGTCAGGTCAATATATCTGCCAATATTCACTTTTTCATGAAACACGCTTGACTTATTTCCCTGAGGGAATTATACTAAAAACGGCTCAAGTTCAAGGCAACGCGGGGTGGAGCAGTGGTAGCTCGTCGGGCTCATAACCCGAAGGTCGTAGGTTCAAATCCTACCCCCGCTACCAAATCTGCTGTTACCTAGAACTTCCCATGCTGAAGAAATGAAGCCCGCCCCGGCTCCGCCACGCCCCCAAAGGCGGATGGCAACCGGACTCTCATATCGCCATTATCATCAACCTTTTCAATAGGTGGCACAGTTACCCTTTTCACCGGGTAAAGAAGAGGGTAAAAACGCCTCAGATACCGGGAGAAATAAGGTTTGGTCTGCCTCACTCAGTATTCACAGAGCCTTCAATTATGCTACAATTGGCTATCATCCAGCGCCTCTTGGTTCAATGTTCAGGAGGGAAAGCGATATGACACGCAAAGTACGCATCGGCTTCACCAGGGATTTCCTGGGTAAGGACGGTAAGTTCGCCTTGCCCGGTTCAGGGTTAAAAATGATTCAGGAGATGCCCAACGTGGAGAGTGAAATACTCACCGCGGTGGTGCCGGAGATTACCCCGCGGCTGATAGAGAGCTTTGACATGGTGGTCACCCGCACTTACTCCCGGTGGACGGCGCAGAGCCTCACCGGAAATAGCCAGCTCCTATCCATCCACCGCAATGGCGTGGGTTATGACCGGGTGAATGTCCCGGACCTGACCAATGCAGGAGTCATGCTCTGCATCACGCCAGACGCCGTCCGCCGTCCGGTAGCTGTGGCAGTCATCACCTTTTTGCTGGCTCTGAGCACCCGCCTGCTGACCAAGCACCAGATGACCCGCGCGGGGAAGTGGAGCGAGGTAGCCCAGTGCTACGGGACAGGGCTGACCGGAAAAACGCTTGGCTCAGTGGGCTTGGGCAACATCGGGCAGGAAATATTCCGGCTGGCTAAGCCTTTCGGCATGAGACATATTGCTTTTGACCCATATGTGAAACCGGAGAGGGCAGATGATGTCAATGTTAAGCTGGTGGACTTACCTGCCCTGCTGGCGGAATCAGATTTCCTCAGCATAAACTGCCTGCTGAACAAAGAAACGCGTCATTTGATTGGTGAAAAAGAACTGCGCCAGATGAAGAAGACGGCTTATCTCATCAATACCGCCCGCGGACCAGTAGTTGACGAGGCGGCATTGCTCCGGGCTCTGCGGGAAGGATGGATACAGGGAGCGGCGCTGGACGTCTTTGAAGAGGAGCCGACACCGCCGGACAACCCGCTGTTCAAGCTGGATAATGTCATCACTACCGCCCACGCCATGGCGTTCACTGATGAATATCTGGAAGAGGTGTGGCAGCAAATCTACCGGCAGGTCAACCAGATTATCAGAGGGCAAATGCCAGAGGGTCTGGTCAACCGCGAAGTCTGGAACCAGCCACAATTTCAGGCGAAGCTCAAGAAGTTTCAGGCGGCTATTAAATAAGGGGGGTAAACCATGGAAGATTTTGAGATTATTGATGTGCACGTGCACCTCTGCCGGAATCCTGAGGAGGAAAAAAGCTACTTCCCCTTGCCGGGACGCCGGGAGCGGGACAGGTGGGCAACGCCGGAAAGAATGGTCAAGTACATGGAGATGAATAACATCTCCAGGACAGCTTTCATGATTCTGGTGCCGAGACAGTATCGCGGACCATTATATGAAAAAGCAAAGCTGGACCAGCTCCCTGAAGATAAACGCCGACAAGAAAAAGAGAGAATCAGTCAGCAGATTGGACCATTGATGCGGGAAATGAACGAATGGGGATGTGGTGTGGGACGGAAATTCCCGCAGTTACTTCCGTTCATTGGTATGTCTGATGACCTGGGTGGTCCTGAAGCAATGGCTGAGGAGGTAGCCCTGAGAGCCAGCCAGGGAGCAAAAGGAGTGAAAATGCACCCCGGGCAGTTTTCCTACTACCCGGACGATGAAATGTTCTGGCCCATGTACGAAAAATGCCAGCAACTGGGCATGCCCATCCTGTCCGATTCCGGTCCCTGGCCTCATTCCCACCTCGTTTTCATGTATCCCAATCCCCTGGGATACAAGCTATCTGAGGAAGATAAGAACTACGCCGAACCACAGCGCTGGGCAAAAGTGCTGAAGGCTTTCCCCAAGCTGACTGTCATCCTGGCACACCTGGGTTCAGCCTGGTGGGATGAGAGAGTAGAGCTGGCGCAGCAGTTTTCCAATGTCTACTTTGATACCTCGCAGGGGTTCTCTGCTCCGGACCAGCTACCGGTGGTTGCCCGCCGCAGTCTGGCGGAAGAGGACGCGGTGAGGATTTTCCGCAAGATTGGGGTTTCACGCATCATGTTCGGCACTGATTTGCCCGGCATACCCCTTCAGCCCCAATTGGAACAGCTACTCCGTCTCCCGCTCACTGAAGAAGAAAAACAGATGATTCTATCACAGAACGCCAAACGCATTCTGAAACTATAGTTTCATGCCCCAAAACGGGGGTGATACTGCTGACTTCCCGGTCAGGGCGCCATAAAGTATTCTCAGCGTTTGGGTGAACGGCGGAATCCGTTAATCTGTCCGGCAAAAGCTGTGCTTTTAAGTTTCTCCTGTTATAATAGGCTGTGGGCAATGAACACCCCAGGATAGCCCGGGAAAAAAAGACGGTGGGGGTGATGATAGCTCTTTACTGCCGCCACCAGCACGGGAGCCGAAGACTGTGTCCGGAATGTGCTGAGCTTCTAGCTTATGCGGAAGAGCGTCTGAATAAGTGCCCTTTCCAGGAAGGCAAGACGGTGTGCTCCCTCTGCCCGGTGCACTGCTATCAGCCCGCCATGCGGGAGAAAATCAGGGCGGTCATGCGCTATTCCGGACCGCGCATGATGCAACAGCATCCATTGCTGGCGCTATTCCACCTGATAGACAAACGCCGGAAAAATCCCCTATCCCGGGCAAGCAAGACCTTACCTGAGCACAAAGGGGATGATGATAGCAATTAGACCCGTGAAGAGGACCGCCAGCATGAACAGGTTATACCGCGTGCGGTAATCGCCCATGAGGCTGACGTCATAATAGCCGTCCACGCCCTGGTCTTTATACATCTTGATGAGCCCGTCCATCAGTTTCTTTCTCATCTGCCTGCCCCTGATGAGCCCTATTTCCGCCACAAAGTTCACCACCAGGATGAGGGCGACAAAGGTGAACATGACGATGGTTGACCTGCCATTATCTCCAGATGAAGCGACACCGGAATTGATGCCCAGCGTTATCAGGTTAAGCAGAATAGCCGTGATAACAAAAATGGTGTCAGTGCGCGCATTGGTATGAAGCTCGCTGACCAGGTGCTCATGGACCCGCTCAATCATAAATTCCTCCCGTCATCATTGACAAAAATCCTGGTTTATTGCCGCCCGAAATGCCGGTAGACAAGGATAAAGCCGGCAACGACCGCGGCGCCGATTGCCACGCCAATCCAGAGCCAGAGAGAAGATGTCCTTTCCACCCTCATCCAGATGCCCATCACCCGCCGCGTCATCTGATTTGATTCAGCGATGATGGTGACCGTGTATTCCCTTCTGGTGGCACTGCTCGCCGGCTTGATATTTATGTCAATAGTCTGGATGGCGCCAGGTGCAAGGTAAGCGATGTTATCCGGCTTCAACTCAACAATCCAATCTCTGGGAGCGTCTGCATAAAGCTTTATGCCAGTGATAGCCTCCTTGCTGGAGTTTTCAATCTCCATGTAGGCTCTGTGGTTCTCACCAGGATGCACCTCACTGAAATAGCTACCAGGAGCCAGCCTCAAAATCAGGTCCGGCTTTTCCACCTGCGCTACCACCGGCGCGGGCAACAAACTGACAACGATAAAAGCGATAATAAAGAACCAGCGCATTTTCCCTCCAACTCCACTATATACTGAAACATAATGTAAAGCAAGGGGCATTCTCAAATGTGAGAAATGCTGGCTGTTTGTTGCCCTTCAATGAAATTTAACGTATAATAAGCACACTTCCAGCAAGATAAGAACAGGAAACACAGAGCCTTGCGTGATACTGAAGAAAGAAATCCATCCTCCCCACGGAGAAAACTGTTTCACGGCTACTGGATACTGGCAGTAGCTTTTTTATATCTTTTCATGTTCTCCGGTTGTGGTGTGGGCGTCTTCAGCCTGTTTGTCCAGCCGCTCCAATCACAGTTTGGCTGGGGCAGGGGTGAAATCATGTTTGCCTTCACCATTTATTTCCTGCTGGTCGGGCTGGCGGCGCCATTTATCGGGAGCCTCATTGACCGCTACGGCGTGAGAAAGGTCACTGTGATAGGGGCTACCGTTGTGGGCATCGGCTTTGCCTCTCTCAGCCAGCTACAGAGCCTGTGGCACTATTACGGCGCCTACCTGTTCATCGGCGCCGGCATGGCGACCGTGGGACAGGTCCCTGCCAGCACGCTGGTGGCAAATTGGTTCCAGAAGCGGCGCGGCACGGCAATTGGCGTCATGTCAGTGGGCATCGGTGCCGGCATACTGGTGCTGGCGCCCCTGCTGGGAGGCTGTATTATCCCTCAATTCGGCTGGAGGAATGCCTATCTGGCGCTCGCAGTGTTCATCTGGCTCCTCGTGCCCCTGACACTGCTCGTGGTCAGAACCAGGCCGCAGGAGATGGGGCTTTACCCGGACGGGGTTGAGGCGCCTGAGCACAATCTTCTGCCAACCTCAATCAGTACCACTTCTCAGGGGCTGAGCCTGAAGATGGCGCTGGGCACCTCAGTATTCTGGCTCATGGGGATTTCTTTTTTCATCAATGGCTACGGCTCCATGGGTGTTACCCAGAGCCAGGTGCCGCATTTGCAGGACATTGGCTTTCCATTGTCGCAGGCATCCAGTGCGCTTACCGGTCTCGGCATCGGGAGCGCCATCGGCAAGTTTGTTTTCGGCTGGCTGTGTGATAAGATACACGCCAAATACGCCTGCGCCATCAGCCTCTTCCTGCTGGGGATGGGGACATTCATGCTCCTAGGCATAGACGCTCAGTCCTCAATGGCTTTTATCTGGTGCTATGCCATCATCTATGGGCTGGGCAACGGTGGCTGGCTGCCCACCATGTCCATGCTGGTGAATATCAACTTCGGGCTGGCTTCTTACGGCGCGATTCTGGGCATGGTAAACATGGTGCAGAGCACCGGCTGTGCCATCGGTCCGCTTTTTGCGGGGTACATGTTTGATACTCTGGGCACCTACCGCCTGCCCTTCACCGTTTTCCTGGCATCATATATCCCCGGTATTATCGCCATCCTGGTGACGCGCCGCCCCAGGCAATACCAGCCGGCAAAGTAGAAAACACCTTACCCCAGTGATTTCTCTATCTTGTCAATCTTGTCTTTCGTCAGGGGAAGGTCAGCGTTCTCCAGCACGGAGCTCACCATCAGGAGATTGTCA
>DAOTYE010000002.1:0-5913 GCA_034434915.1 Dehalococcoidales bacterium | reverse complement strand
ACGGGACGACAGATGGACCCATGTATGGTCTGCGCAAGAACGGGAGCTCAGAAGCCATCATTGCAGAAGCAAGGCGCCATGCCTGGGGTATCGTGGAATGTGACGCTAGCGAGATTTATCAGGCATATCTCAGTGTCTCAGGCCCCACTCAGCACCTCATCGGCTACAGCATCCGGGCGCCTTAGGTGATAGACTCTCCTGCGGTACCCGGAGAGCGGCGGTCAATTCTGGGCGACTTCTTTCACCAGCTATGCTCAATCGCTTTTTTCTCACAGGCGTCATGGCAGGTATTTTTCTGCTCTTTTTCGCAGGCTTTTAAGCCGGGGCAAACGGAGGACAGTTTCTTTCTTACCTCTTCTGCCACCACCGCTACAGGCTTGCCCTGTGTGCCATCCATGGTGAAGATGTGTCTCCGGCAGGCGGTCACACACCTGCCGCAACCGTTGCACAGCTCGCCGTTTATGCTGATGAAGTATGTCCCGGTGCCATCACTATAGCCGTACTGCGCCTTCATGGCGCGGGAAGTCTTTCCTCCCAGCCGCTCGCGGGCGAAGAGTGCCGCGCCCAGCGCGCCGGCGAGCTGAGGGTCGGGGCAGAGGAGCGGCTCCAGCCCCACCGCTTTCGCCAGCGTGCGCACCATGCCCTTGTTTTTGGCGATACCGCCGGTGATGGTAAACTCCGGCTCAATGCTCACCCGCTTCAGCAGGTTCAGACAGCGAGCAGCGATTGCCTCATGCAAACCGGCAAGGATTTCATTTTTCTTCACTCCCTGCCGCAGGTATTTGATGGCATCAGACCTGGCAAAGACGGCGCATATGGTATTGAATGGCACGCTGGTGCTGGCGGAAAGTGATAGCTCTCCAATCTCAGCAAGAGGAACATTGAGCACATCGGCAATCATCTCTAGGAACCTGCCTGTACCACCGGCGCACTTATCGTTCATGACGAAGTTGGTCACATTGCCGGAGCTATCGCAATTGATGGCTTTGCAGTCCTGTCCACCCATGTCCAGGATGGTCCGCACCCGGGGGAAATAAAAAGTTATGCCTCTGGCATGGCAGCTGATTTCCGAGATGTTCTCATTGGCGAAAGGTACGAGCACTCTGCCGTAGCCCGTGGCGACAGTGTACTTTACTTCGCCGAGCGTCAGGTTAACACGCGTGAGCGCCGCCGCAATGACATTGTGGGCTGTCTTGATGCTGTCAGCACCGGTATCGTGAATGGCGGAGGAGATGATGGTATTGTCCTGCAGGATAACCACCTTGGCGGCGCGCGACCCGATATCTATACCGGCGACTATCATCTGAGCGAACCTCTTTCGGCGTTTTCTCTGGCGATTATTGCCGCTCCCAGTGCGGCGGTAAACTCCGGCTTGTCCGGCACGAGCACATTGCATTTCAGCTCTTTCTCCAGCATGGCTACCAGTCCGCGGTTAAGGGCGACACCGCCGGTTACTGCTATGTCCCGCTCAATGCCCACCCGTTTGCACATCGCCATGAGGCGGCTGATGACAGAAGAGTAGATGCCGGCGATGATGTCCGGTTTGGGGGTGGGCGGGTCACGGTGGATGTGGGAGATGACCTCAGACTCAGCAAATACGGCACAGGTGCTGGTAATATCAGCTTTTGTCTTTGCCTGGAGAGATAGCGCTGACATGTCCTCAAAACTGACCTGCATCAGCCGGGACATCTGCTGAAGGAAAAGCCCGGTGCCTGCGGCGCACTTGTCCTGGTTAGCCCAGTCAGTGACACGCCCCCGCTCATTAAGCTTGACCACGGTGCTCGTCTCTGCACCGATGTCAATCACCATGCGCACCGACGGAAAGAGGAGCGAAATACCGCGCGCCAGGCAGGTGGTGACCGCTTTCTGCTGGTGGCTGATTGATAGATATTTCCCGCTTATTCCGGTAGATACGATTGGAATATGGTTTTCATTCTGCCTGCCGGCATCAGCCAGAGCTTTAGCCACTGTCTCTCTGGCGGCTGTTTCTGCGTCATCACCTGAAGCAGTGAGCGCAGTGGCAAGGATGGTCCTGCCTTCCAGAACCACCACTTTTGTGGTGAGACTGCCACTATCAATACCGATTGCGGTCATAGCGGAATTGAATTCCTCTTTCTTATCCGATTAAATACCCGCCATCAACGACAATCATCGTGCCGGTGATGTAGCTGGAAAGCTCAGAGGCAAGAAAGAGAGCCACCCGCGCGATGTCATCCGGGTCACCCAGCCTTCCCAGCACCATGCGTCTCATGAAGGCTTTTAGCTCTTTGAATTGGGCATTAGCGGAAGCTTTGTCTTCACTGCTAAAATGGGCACGCACTGCGTCAGTCAGGATTGCCCCGGGCAAGATGGCATTGACGCGGATGCCATGGCTTCCCAGCTCCTTCGCCAGGCTTTTAGTCAGTGAAAGCACGCCTCCCTTTGAGGCGTCATAGGCGGTCATGCCGCCGGCGCCGGGGTGAAGCGCTTCAACGGAGGCGATATTGATAATACAGCCCTCCCTTTTCTGTGCTATCATCTTTTCAGCAATGAAGCGGCTGCACAGGAAGGTGCCGGTCAGGTTCACAGCGATGACGTGCTCAAAGTCCGGCGCAGTCATTTCTGAGAGCGCTTTCCGCGGGTAAATGCCGGCGTTATTGACCAGGATATCTATTGATTCCAGCTCAGTAGCTGCTTTCTCTGCCAGCGACCTGACATCATCTTCACGGCTGACATCGCATTTGAAAGCTGATACTGTAAAATTATGCGTCTTCAGTTCTTCCGCGACAAGCCGCGCCCTGGCGATATCGCTATCGGCGATGAGGACGGCAGCACCGGCTTCAGCCAGGCGGGCGGTGATGGCAAACCCCAGCCCGGCAGCGCCTCCCGTGACGATGGCGCTTTTCCCGGCAAGGCTGACCAGCTGACTGACGGGTTTGCTATTGGCAGGCGGACTCAAGCGCAGTTATATCTCCTGAAATTATTACCTAGTTTACCTATGTATGATAAAAGTTAATAATGTCAGGTGTCAAGCCTGTATAATGAACCCGGTCTGTGGATTCAGGCATTGCACTCATGATTTCAATGTGAAAAACTCAAACCCGGGAAGTAACGCTGACGAGATAAAACAGCCAAATGAAGTCCTGGACGTCACGCTAATGTGAGGTTTAAGAGAGGCGTCTTCTAAGCGAGGAAGTGGAAAATTCGTCAGCGTAGCTATCCCTGAACGGCTTAAGGATAGATGGATACTGAGGCTGGGTCCCAGTAGCAATATGTTACCCGAATTGCTGTCTGAAATTGGAGAGATAGACGTATTCTTACATGACTCCAACCATTTAATCTGGTTGCCGGTGAAGCCATAAGTCCCTGGGGCGGATTTTTAATCTCAACAGGGAACACCTCTCTGTCTGAGGTGTTTGAGAGTAAAATAATCCAGCCCGAGCCTGTGACCCAAGCCGGTTATCTTCAAAGCCAATACCTGGACAGTGTCATCAGGGCGTATCAGTATCCTTCTCAGCTCATAGGGGTTGGTGGCGGGTGTATTCACTCCAGGGACGGCGGTTACAGCGGTAGAGTAGCCGCTCTTTTCGCAGAGGGAAACATGCGCATTTATGTAATCGCCATTGGGATAAGAGAAGTGTACCACAGGGACCCCAAAGGCTGATTCCAGGTCTTTTTTGGAAGTTTTCATTTCATCTTCTGCTTCCTCAAGCCCAACTTTTGTGAGGCAAGGATGATTACGGGTATGTGCGCCGATTGTGACCAGACCGCTGTCCACCATCTCTTTTGCCTCTGAGAGAGTTAGTGTGCTACGCTCTTTGTTCCGGTAGCTGTACCTGCCCAGAAGATTGCTTATTTCTCTTTTTCTCTGCTCTTCAGGCAGGGATTTGAGATGCTCAGGCGTGGGAATTGCCTCTTTCTTTCCCGCAGTCCGGCGCAGATTTTCCAGGGACTGCCACCAGAACTCGCCGTCTGCATCTATCATGCCGGAGACAAGGTAGAGCGTTATCGGCGTCTGATGCTTCAAAAGCAGAGGGAATATTTCAGTGTAGTTTGATTTATAGCCGTCATCAAAAGTGAAGATGATTGCTCTAGTTAACGGCTTGCCCTGCTTCATTTGAGTCAGCAGGTCATCCAGTGAGACTACTTTCCAGTGGTTCTTGGTGTATTCTAAATGTCTTCTGAAAGCTGATGCGCCCAGCTCATGGTAGACCAAGATAATTGCGCCCTACTCTTTCCAGAACCACCGCCGGGAGAGAAATTCCCCTAGGAAAGGAAAGCCAAAAAAGACAAAAGCCAGAATTTTCCAGAATTCATAGTAGCTGTATTCCAGTAACCGGTTGAATTGAAGGGAGATACGCCTGACAGGAATGAGCAATCTTGCCATTATTCCTGCTGCTCCTTGATGAGTTTATGGATGACTTCCGCCACGCGTTTTGAAGCCTGCCCATCCGGTTTATAAGCATGTTCAGAGATGAAGGCTTTTCTTCCTTCAGCAAGAGCTTTTCTCATTTCAGCATCAAATAATGCTTTTCTCATCGCCGGCACCAGGTCTTCTCTGCGGTACACGCCGATGGCGGCGCCGCTGCTGGCATAAGGCATCAGGTCCGGTTGACCGGTCAGGTTAATGGTAATCACCGGTTTGTCCAGGAGCATCGCTTCCAGTGCGGTGGTGGAGAAGGCGGTGATGAGGAGGTCACTGGCATTCAATAGCTGGTAGAGGTCAATGTCCTGTCTTACGATAGGTCCCCCCTGTCCCATCATTTTCAAAAGCCGGGAGTAATACTGCGGGTCTTCCTGTGGGTGAGGTTTTATCACCAGCTGATGCTCTGGAAACTCAGCCGTGGCTTTAACGACCGTTTCTACGAGCTCTCTCTGCTCTTTTTCAGTCCTGTAGATTTGTCCCTGAGTCGCAAGCACGGCTATTTTTTTGCCGGCAGGGATGCCGAGCTCAGCCATTGTTTTTTCTTTATTAAACTTCTGTGTGAACAAAGCATCAAATCTGGGCTGTCCGGTGACGAAGATATTCTCAGGAGGAAAGCCGCGCTCAATATAAATTTTTTTTGCCGACTCACCGGCGACAGCGAATTTCAAAATCTTTATTGTGGGACGAGGAAAGCGCCGGTCAATTTCTTGCCACATCCTTGCCGGGTTAAGTCCTTCTATCGCTCGTAGCGTTCTGAAAGTGAAAATGAGGTCCCTGAAACGCTGAAAACGGTCTTTATCTTTGAGCCATCTCAGCACCCGCCGCGGTGCCAGCCTCTGCGGGGAATACCAAAGTTCGCCGGTCCTTGCGGGTACATTGACCGTAACACCGTCATCCACACTGAGAGCAGGTAATTTAAGATAGCCGGCGGCGAAAATAAAGGCGCGGCAAATATCAGTGAAATCATTGGTCAGCAGTAGCGCAGGCCCTTCTGTCCTGAGGATATCAAGAGCATTATGATGCGGATAATCAGAGAGATGGCGGCAGAAGAAACCTTTGCGCTTCAACAGGGCTTCTATGTTCTGATACAGCGCAATGGCAGTGATGTTCTCTCTCAAATCAGCGTCAAGATGTTCCCTGACCATTGCGATGGTCGGCACCTCATTGAGCGCGCTGGGGACGAAAAGGATTTTAGCCATGTCTTCCCTTTTTTAGTTCTCAAGCAGTCCTCTTATACTGGTAATAATATTCAGGATACCTTATTATATCAAAAGTCATTGAGGACATTTTAATATTCCTATGACAGAGAGCGGTTATCGGAAATTTGCGCGTGACATAGGCATCCTGGTGCTGACTGATATTGCGGTGGCGGTCAAGAGTCTGCTGGTTCTGCCGGTAATCGCCAAGCTTTTGGGCGCTTCAGCATACGGCATCTGGGTTCAGGCGATTGTCACCATCACACTGTTAGCCATGTTCTGTGACCTGAACCTCAGCGCGGCGCTGGCGCG
>DAOTYE010000001.1:0-118271 GCA_034434915.1 Dehalococcoidales bacterium | reverse complement strand
GCACCGGCTTTTATCTGCATCCTGGCAATCTCAGCACACATGTGGACCTTCACGTGCACCCTCAGCCTTACCTTCGCCCTGGCGGCAAGCTGAGACATTTCTTCTATATTCGTTTCCAGCTTGTTCAGGTCAATGAGGACGGCCGGAGTTCTTATGTCAGGATATGGAATAGTGGCGCTGGCGGGCATTATTTTTTGCTTCCCCCCTTTTTGCTCAGGTAATCGTCAATCGCTTTACTCAGTGCCTCTGCGCCCAGATTGGAGCAGTGAAACTTATTCTTGGGCAGACCCTGAAGCTCATCAGCCACCCTCTGAGGGGTAATCTTTTTGGCTTCTTCCAGCGTCATACCGATTGCCATTTCACTCACTATGCTGGAGACGGCGATTGCCGCACCACACCCGAATGTCTTGAACTTTACATCGGCAAGCCTGCCGTCTTTCACTTTTATGTAAAATGTCATCATATCCCCGCACACGGGATTGCCCACCTCTCCCACACCATCCGGGTTCTCAATTTCTCCCACATTGCGGGGGTGCATGAAATGGTCCATCACCTTTTCACTGTAAATGGGCATGCTAGCCTCCTTTGCCGGTCTTGACGAATTTAGCGTAAAGTGGAGACATCTGCCTCAGCCGGTCTACGATTGGTGGCAGTGTTTCCAGAACATAGTCAATATCTTCTGCGGTATTGTCAATGCCAAGTGAGAACAGGATTGAACCCTGCGCAATCTCATGGGAAAGCCCCATGGCAATGAGCACGTGGGAAGCCTTGAGCGCCCGCGAGGTGCAGGCGGAGCCGCTGGAGACGGCAATCCCCTGGCTGTTCAAAAGCATGAGCATGGCTTCACCTTCAATGAAGCGGATACAGAAGCTGGCATTGCCAGGGGTGCGATTTGTTGGGTGACCGGTGATGACCGCGTGCTCAATTTGCTCAGGGATTCTGGTGAGAAGCCGGTCACGGAGGGGAATCAGGTGTTTCATGCGCTTAGCCATGTTTATTTTGGCAAGCTCAGCCGCTTTGCCCAACCCGGCGATTGCTGGAATGTTCTCTGTGCCAGCACGCCTGCCCCCTTCTTGTATCCCGCCCTCCAGAAGCGGCATGATGCGTACGCCTCTGCGCAACCATAGGGCACCTGCCCCCTTCGGACCGTAGAACTGGTTGCCTGCCAGACTTAAGGCGTCCACCCCCAGCTCAGCCACATCAACGGGAATAGTCCCCGCAGTGGCGATGGCGTCAGTATGGAAAATAATGCCCCGCTCGCGGGTGATTGCAGAGATGTCCTTGATAGGCTCAATGGTGCCTACCTCGCCATTGGCGTGCATGATTGAGACCAGTACGGTGTCCTTTCTCAAACTCTTCTTCACATCGTCAGGGTCAATGACACCGTATCTATCCACCGGGACCTGCGTCAATTCAAAGCCCCATTTTTCCAGAGTCCGCGCCGGATGGAGAACCGAGAAGTGCTCAATGGCGGAGACAACGATGTGCTTGCCCTTCCCCTGTTGCGCGAGCGCCAGCCCTTTAACAGCGAAATTGTTGCTCTCCGTACCACTGCTGGTAAAGATTATCTCTTCAGCCCTGCCGCCGATGAGTTCCGCCACTTTAACACGGGCGTCCTCCATCACCTCCCGCGCCGCATCTCCCCACTCATGGATGCAGGACGGATTGCCGAAATGCTCATCCAGATATGGCAACATCGCCTCTCTGACTTCAGGGAGGAGACGGGTAGTCGCCGCATTGTCCAGATATACTTTTTTCACCTTAAACACCTGCCTTCAGGCGATTCTTGATGCTTTGAAGCAATTTCTGCTCGGTGCTGGCATGAGTGAGCAGTAG
This sequence comes from Dehalococcoidales bacterium, assembly GCA_034434915.1. GTDB lineage: Bacteria > Chloroflexota > Dehalococcoidia > Dehalococcoidales > RBG-16-60-22 > DAOTYE01. Next base: position 116,435 of record DAOTYE010000001.1, on the reverse strand, counting down.
CCTTCTGGTATGAGCGATATGCGCACGCATATCATGTGCGGTAGCATCCCAGACCTGGCGGGACAGCTTGCCACCGGCTAAATCAGAGACATGTTTTTCTGAAAGGGCGATGCGCCCTCTTAAATCACCGTGTTCCTGGAGAATGATGCGCAGAGTAGCCATCATGTCCTCATCGCCATACTGGGTAATGACGCCGGGGAGGCTGGTCTCCTCAAAGTTAAAATGCGCCTGCAGGCCTCTGGCAACTGAGGTCAAAAGCAACTCAATCTCTCCCGGGCCGTCTTTAGCGAGATGCCTGCCGGGCATAAATGCTTCTATCCCTGATTCCAGCCCACGCATGACGCTGGCATCGTTCGCCATTTTCTCCAGCGCGGCGTAATCATTGACGATGAGCTTCCGGTGCGCTTCTATGATTTTCTCTATAATCGCCAGAGCTTCTGAGACTTCCATCAGACTGCCTCCTAAGATGCTTCCGGGTATGCTACGTGTATGAAACAGCTTGCCTATTTTACCTCATTTCTTTACAGCATTGAAAGCCTGAGGCACATGTAAGCCACGCCCCTTTAGCCTCATGGCTTCATGTGCCTCTCCCGGAAAGCTTTACCATGATTACTAGGATTACTAGGCGGTTTTACTGCTCAGCTTGACGAGGACTATGCCCGTTCCGCCCAGTGCAATTCCGGTAAGAATCATGAAAGCACCGCTCCCCATGGCTATCTGGGTTAGACCAAATGCCGCCACCGCCAGGTACAGGTAGTTCTCAAGGTTCATTGCCTGGGCATAAGTCAGATGCTTGGGATTGGTGGGGTCGTACCTGCCTGAGCCCAATAAATCCTGATAGCTGGGGGCGATGCTATGCCGATGTTCACGGATAGTGTCCCCGGCTTTTAGAGCCTCTTCAAAGGTGTCAATAACATCACCTGACACCTCAGCTCCTTCAATGCCCAGGGTAACCTTCTCTGCCCTCATGGCACTCTGCAATTGGACATACCTTGCGCCACCCAGACCCAGAAATACGGCGCCCAACACTATGGCTATGATGCCTAGAGCTAAGACTAAAAGCCCTATGGTTTTCCCAGACCTCATCCTTCACCTCCTGCGGCCTTCAACTTATCTTAATGATAAAGCCGGGAGATGCTCCTGTATATGACAAAAATCACATAAATAGTCCGGTAAACCAGCGTATGATATGATGTAATAAAGGGGGTGCTTTATGGCAATTGACCCGGTCTGCAAAATGAAAGTAGATGAAAAGAAAGCGGCGGCGACTTCTGTCTACAAGGGCATCATTTACTATTTCTGTTCGCCCGGCTGCAAGAAGACATTTGACCAAAACCCGGAAAAGTTTATGGGCAAGAAATAGAGCACTTATCGCTGATTGACTCGGGATAAATGTGAAAGTTATTTATCTATTCAGGAACCGGAACTTCATTCTTATTCTGGCCCTGTTGCTGGGCTTTGCCATCGGCAAGGATGGCGCCAGATGGACACAGTCGCTCATTCTGCCCGCCCTGGCGCTGGTGATGACTCTCTCCGCCACGAGCATTACATCGCGGGAACTTATCTCCCTGAAAACCATGCCCGGACGTGTAGTCCTGGCGCTCGTCCTGAACTACGTGGTCATGGGGGGCATCATCCTGCTTATGGCATGGTGGCTGGTGGACGACCCTGACCTGCGGGCGGGGCTGGTGGTCATCGCCATGGTGCCGCCAGCAGTGGCGGTAGCTCCGTTTACTTTCATACTCGGCGGAGACATTTTGCTCTCACTGGTGAGCATGACGGTGGCGTACTTTGCCGCACTCCTGATTACTCCGGCGGCAATCGTGCTTTTCCTCGGCACGACCTCTTTCAATCCGGGGGACTTGCTTATCATCATCGGCGAGCTGATTCTCATCCCGCTGGTTGTCTCCCGCATACTCATCGCCAGCAAAGTGATGAATAGAATTGGCAGATGGCGGGGCACCATCGTGAACTGGAGCTTCTTTCTGGTCCTTTTCACCGCCATCGGGCTGAACCGCGACGCTCTGTTTTCCCAGCCGGAAATCCTGCTCAGCCTGACCATTATCGCCGTGACGGTGAGTTTCATTCTGGGCTATGTCATCAAGTTCATCACCGGGGCAATGCGGGTAAAGCAGGAGGCATCCATCAGCTTTGTGCTCATGGGGACGATGAAGAACTATGGTCTGGCAAGCGGCATCCTGCTGACCCTTTTCAATGAGAAGGCGGCAATCCCAGCCTCAGTATGTATTATCTTTGGTCTGCTACAGATGATATGGCTGGGATTCCTGTTTAAGAAGCCTTAGCCAGCATTATTTGTCTGTTCCAGCGGCACGCCGTGCTGGATGATTTCCATGTTACAGTTGTGGTATGTGCGGCACCACTGTTCACACTTCTCCGCCCACTCTTTTTGCTCGTAAGCGTAATCGCATTCCTCACAGATAAAAAGGTGTTTGCCCCGCTTCTGTACTTCTTTAACCATCTCCGCATATTCCTCTAGTGTTCTTCAAGCTCCCTCATGCCCAGAAAAGGACCATGCCAGAAGTGGTACCACACCTGTCCGGTGTAGCCATTTACGCTCAGCATGCCGTAAATAGCGCCGTCTTTCAGGACATGAATGGTGTAATAGCCATAAAAAGGCTCCACCTCATCAGCCTTTGAACCAGGCAAATAGCCTTTCAAGAACTCCGAGCGTACTTCTCCGCTTGTTCTTCAGTAACCGTCATGGGCTGAGACGAGTCAGGTGTGCCCCACATCATGGCGGACATCATGCCGTACCTGGTGTTCCACATCATATTCGGACCGGGCTCAGAATAAAGGGTGCCGGTGTAAGGGTCTATAAGCGCCTCAAAAGCGCCGATGCCGCTACTCTTTTCAGCAAACTCCACGTAAAAGTTGTACTCAACTCCATGATTTCCGCGGCTTCCAGGTCAGGGTCATTGCGGTCGCTGAGAAACTGCTCAACGATTTCAGTCGCCCGGTCCATGGTGATGCGCTGTCCGCCACTGCGGTAAAACCCTCCTCCACCCATCATGCCCGTCCACCCATCATGCCCGGTCCCATGCCACCTCTGCCCATCATGCCTCCGGGACCCATCATGCCACCCGGACCCCATGTGCCGCCACCCTGCAGATAAGGATATCCCGGTGCCGGTGCTGATTGACAGCCTACCAGACCGATAAGCAGTGATAAAGCAACCAGAATAACAAATGGAATACTGAATTTCCGCATCTTCCACCTCCACCGATTTTTCAGGAAAACGTTACGCAGTCAGCCTCCGCAGGTAGCGGTGAGCCTGGAGCGCGGCTTTGGCGCCTTCTCCTGCGGCAATGATTATCTGCTTTTCCGGGATATTGGTAACATCTCCGGCGGCATAGACGCCAGGGAAAGAAGTCTCACAGGCACATGATACAATGATTTCTCCGTGCTCATTCAGCTTCACCAGGTCCTTCACCAGCGCGGAGTTAGGCACCAGCCCTATCTCTATAAACACGCCGGCCACATCAAGCGCCTTCTCTTTTCCGCTTTTCAGGTCCTTTAAGGTAATGCCCTCAACTAAGTCTTTGCCTTTTATCGCCAGGGTCTGATGCTGTTTATAAACAGTCAGGTTTTTGGCATCGGCAAGGCGCTCAATGAGGACGGGGTCTCCGGTGAGGTCAGTGAGGGACACCAGGCTCACATGTTCGGCAATCTTGACCATGTCAAGCGTCGCTTCCAATGCTGAGTTTCCGCCGCCGATGACTGCCACCTTCCGTCCGGCAAACACCGGACCATCACAGATAGCACAGTAGGTTACACCTCTGCCGGTGAGTTCGGTCTCGCCGGGCACATTGAGCTTGCGCGGGCTTTTTCCGGTGGCGATGATGACCGCCTGCGCCTGGTAGCGTCCGGATTCTGTTACTGCCTCAAAGCCATCTTGAGCTTTGACCACGCGGGACACCTTCTCCCCTATTCTCTGGTCAATGGGGAACTGGCTTATCTGCGATTCAAACTTGCTGATGAGCTCAGGACCCTCAATAAACTGGTAGCCCAGGTAGTTCTCAATGCCCCAGGTGTTATTGATTTGCCCGCCGATATTGGCCGAAATAAGGACAGTCTTGAGGCGTTTGCGTGCGGCATACACCGTGGCGGCGATGCCTGACGGACCGCCGCCGATAATCATGAGCTCATACATGCCTCACCTCTCCGGAGGATGATACTAGCTTCCCAGCAGACTGTCCAGCTTGGGTTGATTGAAGCCCACCACTATTTCATTGTCCACCATGATGACCGGGACGCCCATCTGCTTTGATTTATCAATCATTTCCTTGGCTTTCTCCCGGTCAGCGGCGACATTGTATTCAGTATAAGGGATACCTTTCTTGGAAAGATATTCCTTCGCCCGATGACACCAGGGACAGGTAGGGGTGGTATAGATGACCACTTTTTTGTCTGCCATATTACCTCCTCAAAAAATAAAACCCTTCATTACCATGTTACCAATTAAACGCTGGCAGTGCAATGGTGGTGCATGTTTTGATAATGGTGTGTTATACTTAAAAGAAGAGAGCGAAACAAGAAGGAGTGGCTACTGATGTCAGAACAGAACAAGACATTTTCCGCCCTGCAAACGGCAATCAAAATGGAGACAGACGGCAAGCAATTCTACCTGAAAGCGAGCAAAGAAAGTACTAATGACGCCGGCAGGAAGATGTTAGCTCATCTGGCTGAGGAAGAGGATGTACACCGCCGTGTCTTTGAGCAAATTTATGAAGCGCTCCGCAATAAAAAGTCCTGGCCCCAGGTTGAAATAAAAGCTGACACGAAGGGACTGAAGACCCTCTTCGCCCAGGCGGCGGAAAAGCTGGGCAAGGTGAAAAAAGGTCCCGCCACTGAGCTTGATGCGGTGAAGACTGCCATTGATATGGAAAACAAAAGCTATGATTTTTATAAAGCCCAGTTGAAGACCGCCTACTATGACGCAGAAAAGAAATTCTATGAAGAACTCGCCGCCCAGGAGCGGGGGCACCACCAGGTGCTCTCTGACTACTATGAATACCTGAAAGACCCGGCGGCATGGTTTGTGAAAGCAGAGCACCCGTCTCTTGACGGTGGTTAACGGCGCTTGAGCCGTTTGGAAACGTGGTATAATAAAAATTAAAGCATAAAGGAGGAAACTGACCATGGAGAAAGCATCAAAAAAGTTGCTGGACATGCTCAACAAAGCAATTGCCCGTGAGCTTCAGGTGGTGGTCCAGTACATGTGGCAACACGTCCAGTGGAGCGGCGTCAAGGGATTCGCGGTGCAGGAAGAGCTGAAAAGCATCTCCATCGCGGAAATGAAGCACGCTGAGGCTATTGCCGAAAGGCTCTTCTACCTCGGTGGCATCCCTACCACCAAACCCGAGCCCATCTTTGTCGGGACGACTCTTAAAGAGATGATAACCCAGGACGCCAAAGACGAAGAAGGCGCCATCAAGATGTATAAGGAAATCATTGAAATCGCCGATAGTGAAGGTGATAAGACCACTTCCTTCCTCTTCCATGAAATTCTTGAGGATGAGGAAGAGCATCATGACACCTTCACCACCCTCCTGGAAGCAATTTAATAACAAGACTCGCAAAAAACGCATGCCCCTGACCGGGTTATTTCTACCAAGCAGGCAGACGCCCGGATTCGGGGGCATTGAGTATTATCCTGATAAAGGAGCCTTTATGCCGGATGAATTAACCGAGCTATTGGACACCGCCATCTTAAAAGAAGTCGCCGCGGAGGCGCTGTATGCCGCCAGCCAGAGCAAGACTGATGACCCCACCGCTAAAGCGCTCATGAAGGAACTGGCGAAAGCAGAAGCCGGTCACGCCGCCAAGTTGAAACAGCTGAAAGAAAAAGGATTCACGCAGAAGGACTGGCGCCCCGAGCGCGTCACCGACCTTAAGGTGAGTGACTACCTGACCGGCGGAGATACCCTGGAAGGAGCCGGACTGCAGGATACGCTTATCTTCGCCATGAAGCGGGAGCAATCTTCAATTGACTTTTACACCAGGTTGACCGCCACTATTAGGGATAGTCACGCCAAAAGACTCTGTGAAAGCTTGGTGCATGAGGAGCTCAAGCATAAGCTCAGACTGGAAACGCTGTATGATGACCTTTTCTACACTGAGAATTGATATGGGCGCAAGGGAAGAGACCATATTGAAAAAATACCGCACGGTGGCGGTGGTGGGTGCCTCAAATAACCCGGAACGCCCCAGCCACGGCGTCGCCCGGTACCTGATTGAACAAGGCTATAACGTCATCCCGGTAAACCCCAATGAAAAAGAAATCCTGGGCAAAACCAGCTATCCTGACTTAAGCTCCGTGCCGGAGAAAGTGGAGGTGGTGGACATCTTCCGCCGTCCGGAGCAGGTGATGCCCATCGTAGAAGAGGCTATTAAAATCGGGGCAAAAGCAGTGTGGATGCAAAAAGGCATTGTCAGTGAGGAAGCCGCCGCAAAAGCAGAAAATGCCGGACTGCTCGTGGTGATGGACAGATGCATACGTGAAGAGCACCAACACCTGCTTAAAAGGTAGGGTTCAGAGATGCACATGACGCTCAAAGATGTTCTTGAGAAAGCCATCCAGAAGGAGATAGAGGCACAGCGTCTTTACACTGACCTCAGCCAGAAGGTCAAAAACAGTGCGGTAACTGACGCTCTGAAAAAGCTCTCCTTGCAGGAGAAAGGACACCAGACCATGCTGGAACGGTATGCCCGTGGGGAATTGAAAAAGGGCAGTCTGCGTCCGGACCAGACGGTGGACTATAAGATTGCAGAGCACCTGGACCAGCCGCAACTTGCGCCTGACATGGAGCTCAAGGACATCTTCCTGTTCGCCGCCAGACGGGAGAAAGCTTCCCATGAGCTTTACCTCAGTCTTGCCGGGATGCACCCGGCAGGAGAAGTCAGGACTTTATTGCGCGACCTTGCAGGACAGGAGCTTGAGCATAAGCAAAAAGTGGAGTCTCTCTATACTGAAGTAGCCTTCCCGCAGACTGATGGAGGCTGACGCCCGTCGGCACGTTGCTATGATAGCCGGAAAGCTCGCCGGTAAATAGGTCTTTCGTTAGCGATGCCGCACATCCACGAGAACACTGAGCCAGCTCCATTTCTGGTAGAGCACCTGGGTCTTCTGCCAGTGGGGCGCGTGCTTGATATCGCCATGGGAAACGGGCGGAACGCCATCTATCTCGCCAAACACGGGTTTGAGGTGGAGGGAGTTGACCTTTCTCCAGAAGCCATCAAAAAAGCCCTTGAGGCTGCCCGGAGAGAAAAGGTTGTCATAGAAGCACAGGTGGCAGACCTGGAAAAGGACTACCACATCAAGCCGGGTTACTATGATGCCATCATCTGTTTCTATTATCTCCAGCGCTCTTTGATTCCACAGATGAAAGAAGGGCTTAAACGCGGCGGCATAATCGTCTATGAGACCTTTCTTATTGAGCAGATGCAGTGGGGCAAGCCCAAAAACCCGGATTTTCTGCTCCGGCACAATGAACTGCTTGACCTGTTCCGCGGTTTCCGCATTCTGCGCTACCGGGAGGGGATATTTGAAGACCGGGGAGATAAGCGGGCGATTGCCAGCCTGGTGGCGGAAAAGCTTGACTGACGGAAAATCTACCTGTTGCCCCTAACAGGCGCTATAGCTATAATAGACACATAGTTTAAAGAGAGACGCGCCGGTGAGAGCCAAAGGGCGGAAAAAGAGAAACGAGTGACGCAGAAGTGGAGAATAGTTTCAGTCACGAGAAAAACCGTTCATTCTTTATCAAAATCGCCTTTTCAGATTATGTTAAATTAATCCCCGTCCTCGGTCTCGCGTTTTACATCGCTTTCATTCCCCACATAGGTTACAATTACCCACTCCACGTAGACGAATGGTATCACTTTGCCTTCATGCGCGCTTTTCAGAACGCGGGTAGCGTCAACTTCCCTGACCCGATTCTTGGAGCCGGCTGGTATAATCTCGGCAACAATCTGGAGGTAGGCTTCCACGTTTTCTGGGGCGTCTTTCAGGCAGTCAGCGGTATCTCCTGGCTCACCATCTTCCGTTTTTTCCCGGGGATTGTCTTCATGATGACCGCCCTTGCCGTTTACATCCTCGGCAGGCGTGAAGGGTTTGGCTGGTACGCCGCTCTCTTCACCTGCTTAATAACCACCACGGTGGGCATACTGGGTCCGGGTTTCCTGGTCCCTGTAGCTTTTGGTCTTTTCATTATCCCTCTGGCGCTCTTTGTCGCTTTTAACTTCAGGGGCTTCTGGTCTTATAGCGTCCTTTTCATACTTACCTTTTTCCTGCTGACACTGCACTCGCCATCCGCCATCATTCTGGTAATCCTGCTTGCTCCAAACATCATCATGAGCTTGAGAACAAATGCCTGGCACAGTATGGGAGTGACGTTTGCCTTGCTCATTCCATTTCTGGCGCCCTTCCCCTGGATGCTGGACTATTTCATGGTCACCGTTAAAGACCTGCTTACGGTAAAGACCCTGCCGGAATGGGTGAGCTTCCCGCGGATAATAAAGAGCTACGGCTACCTGCCGATGGCGCTCTGCCTGCTCGGGGTTTTCATCCTGGCATTAAAAAGCAACCTCAGGAACTACAGCTTCATCCTGGGTTTTATGGCACTGCTGACGATGCTGGTAATCTTCTTTGTGTTTGGCTATGGAGTTTCTATCATCTACGAGCGCGGCCTCATGTACATGATGCTCATGATAGGAGTCTTTGCCGGGGCAGGGTTGGCCTGGATGGCGAAACTCGGTTTCACATTAGGCAGTCCCGTACTCACCTTTTTTACGCGTAACGCGGGCAAGCTCGTCAGTTTTGTCCTTATCTTTGCTATCTTCGCCTTTGCTATTCCGGAACGCTTGGATATCAATTACTACAAGATTATTAACGATACGGAGTATCAGGACTTTATCTGGATAAGAGATAATGTGGGCACAGAGTACGGAAAAGCTGTCCTGGACCCATGGAAAGCAAACGCTTTCGCGCCTATTACCGGGAAAAAAGTATATGCCAGGCTACACGCTTTCCCACTGCCCCGGGATGAAGAGGCCCGCGCTTTTCTGGGCGCTGGCTGCACCGATAGTGAGTTCCTCAGAAAGAATGATATCTCTATCGTCTATACCTATGGGGAGTGCCGCAATCCTGACCTGACCAAGTTGAAAGAGCGTATTTACCTGTTCCGCGAGTAAGCAAATCCGCGACAGATTGCTCAATCCTTTACCTCAAGAAGCTCAATAAGGACATTTTCCGGGCTGACAAAGAAAGCTATTCTCGTCTTCGGATTAATCTGGGTGATGCCCTGCACGAACTTTGCCCCATTTGCTTGCAACTCCACCATCGCCTGCTCTATGTTGTTCGTCCTCATCCCGAAATGCTCCAACCCACAGCCCTCCGGGAGTGTGTTCGGAACGAGAGCTTTTGCCCTGGGATTGCTTATCTTTATTGACGCCCCGCCAAGAGCCAGAGAGATGAGCATCCGTCCATCAGGCAGAGTATTCACGCTTTTTTCTCTGGCTAACTGGCTCTTTTCATAGAACTCCGCAGTTTTCAGCGGGTCTTTGCTCACCAGATGTACATGGTCAAATCTGTATTGCGCCATTTTAGACCTCCTCAATCTGAAATCAAGGAATGCTTTGAGTGTGCATTGTAACAGAAGAACATGCTGGAAGGCAAATAAAAACAGTTTACAAAGGCGGGGTTTTACGTTAGAATAAACACACGTGGGCGGTTAGCTCAGTGGTTAGAGCGCTTGCTTCACACGCAAGAAGTCAGAGGTTCAAGTCCTCTACCGCCCATTTAGTTAATACTATTACCATTCTGGCATCTTCATTAACAAAGTCTAGCTTCAGGTTTTTCCGCATTCTCCGCTATTGAATAATTCCCCTTTGTGAAAACTGGGTAATATCATTGCCTTTATGCTCATGCTAGACCATAGGAGACCATCCAAGCAGTCAAATAGCTGGTTATCTTTGTTGTTCACCTTTTGCTGAAAACTGGTATAATGAGGTAAAATAAAGCCTACTGGACTTTTTAACAAGTGGGGTGAAGTTATGGTAGAGATATTGCGTAATAAGAATCTGGCGACAAAGTTTCAGATACTGGTAGAGATAGCTGGTAGAGGCCCGAACATTCAACAAAGGGAAATCGCCGAGAAGCTGGGAATCACGCCGCAGGCGGTTTCAGATTACATCAAACAGCTATTAAAAGACGGGTTTCTGACTTCAGACGGTCGGTCAAGACATACGGTTACCAGTGAAGGAGTAAACTGGATTATCAAGAACCTCCGCGAGTTAAAAGGTTACCATGCCTTTATTGAGAAGGCGATTACAAATATATCAACCTGTGCCGCCATTGCCGAGGAAAATCTGATTAAGGGGCAACAAGTTGGGCTTAAAATGAAAAATGGTCTGCTCTTTGCCACCAGAGATGTCAGCAATGGAGCCAGAGGTATAGTCATTATTGGTGGCTCAGTGGGTGAGGATGTCGGCGTCTCTGGTATAGAGGGCATAGTAAAGCTGGATACGGGCAAAGTAACCGTCCTGAAAGTTCCAAACATCCAAAATGGAGGCTCCAGGATGGTTGATTTTAAGAAACTGAAGAAAAAAGTAGCTGCACAGAGCCTCATTGGCGCTATCGGCATTGAAGCCATGGTTGCTCTGAAGAAGGTGACTGCTGAATTTGTATACGCCTATGGTGTAATTGAGTCAGCCATTGAAGCTGCACACAGCGGACTTCATCCAGTGGTCGCCTGCGTTGATGACATGATTCCCTCTCTGATAGTCCGGCTTCAGGAGCAAAACATAAGCTACGATATTATTGACCTCACAAATATTCCCCGAGAATAAACTCCTTTCAAACTGCCGTCACTTTTTCAGTCTAACCGGTGTGGATTTATCCATACCGGATTTTTCATTTTGATGGGCTATAAGCCGCCCGAGCGGAGCGTTGACATGCCGCGAAGAACAGTGTTATAATCAACCTAACTTGTGTATAATCAAATACACTTGATTTACCCTTTTTCATTCCCTGAAATGGAGGTGGTGATTATGAAATAGAAAAGCGGTGCATCAAATGCCATCTTTGAAAACGAAAAATAAAAAGGAAGGAGAAAATGATAGCTTCAATAGCTAAAACTCTTAAATCCAGATTGTTGAGTGTATTGCTAATAGCGTCACTCATTTTGCCAGGTGTGCTGGCTACCCCGGTTGTGGCAGCAGACACATATCCCTATACCGCTGGTAGCACAGAGGTTGCCAATGCGCTCAACTATCTGCGTGCGCAACAGGGTACCAATGGAAAGATTGGGGACTTTGCTACCTCCGCCTGGGCGGTGATGGCCATCGCCGCCGCTGGTGAAGACCCGCATGATTGGAAAGTAGGCTCTAATCCTTCAATAGTTCAGTACCTTGCCAGTAATGCCGGTAGCGCCTCAACAACAAATGATTACTCCCGGATGATACTGGCAATCGCCGCCGCTGGAGAAGACCCCACCAGCTTCGGCGGCAGGAACTTCGTGTCCCTGCTGGAAGCCGCCTATGATGGCACCCAGATAGGTGACAGCGCCCTGCTTAACGATGACTTCTGGGGCGTCATGGCGCTGGTTGCCGCCGGCACAGACCCGGCTACCTCAGAGATAATACAGAATTGCGTCTCTTTCATCTTGAGTAACCAGAACTCAGATGGGGGCTGGAGCTGGGGAGTCGGTCAGAGCAGTGATGCGGACGATACTGCGGCTGCCATTATGGCTCTGATTTCCGCGGGACAGCCAGCAGGCTCATCTCCGGTGGTCAATGCACTTGCCTACATCAAATCAATTCAAATGGACAACGGTGGCTTTGAGTCTTGGGGCTCAACTAACTCAGCAACGGATTCCTGGGGGATCGATAGCATCGCCGCTGCCGGGCAAAACCCCATCAGCGCCAGCTGGAAGAGCAGTGCTGGTAAAGACCCTATTGACGACCTTTTGACCTTCCAGAACAGCGATGGCTCTTTCAACTGGACATCAGGCACGCCTTCCAACAAAGCCCTGATGACAGCCTATGCCATCACCGCGCTTCTGGGCAAACCCTATCCTGTAGCTGTCCTGTCTCCTCAACCACCTCAACAGGGCGTCACTGTAAGCGTCAGGATTGAGGGACAAAGCGCCACCGTCTGGAGCGGTACGGTAACTGTCACCGAATCCACCATCACTGATGATGAGGGTAACCAGCACCACCTTGACCAGCCGACGGCGCTCGGCGCCTTGGATGAAGCATCAAAGGCTGGCGGCTTCCCCTACGTCGTGAAAAACACTGCTTACGGACTCTATGTTTATTCCATTAACGGGGAAAACCCGGTGGGCATGGCGGGATGGACCTACCGCGTGGATTACTACAGCCCGATGGTAGGCGCTGCTGATTTTATCCTGGGACAGACCACGCCCCCAAGCCCGCCGCATCAGGAAATCCTGTTCGCCTATGCTCAGTGGGGACAGGCACCTCTGAAGGTTGAGGTGAGCGATACAAACCCTGGCGTGGGCGAAGCCTTCACCGTCACGGTGACCGAGTACGACGATGCCACGGGTACCTGGTCGCCGACGGCTGACGCCACCGTCCACGCCGACCAGGATTATAACACAGGTCAGGACGGTACTGTAACCATCACTATCAATAGCAACAAGACGGTTGCGGTATATGCCGAGAAAACCGGCTATATCCGAAGCAACAGTGTCAAGGTAAAGGTTGGTACCGGCAATATCCAGCCGGACGCCAGCCAGCAAGCTTCAATGAAGGCTAAAATCATTCCGGCAATCAGTTTTTCTATCAGCCCCAGTAGCATCAACTTCGGCGATAAGCTTGGGCCCGGAGACAGCAGTAACCCGGTCACGATAACCCTCACCAACAAAGGCGCCTGGAGACTGCGCATCACGGCTCAGGTCACCGATACGGCACAGAATCTCTATGTGGACGGGCTGAAACTTGATGGTGTTAAATGGAATGTCTTCAGCACTACTATCGCCAGGGATGACGCTGCTGATTGCGAGGCAGTCCTCACCGTGCCGGAGACATACACCCTGACTGGCAGCCAGAGTGGCACGCTCATCTTCTGGGCAACAGACGGAAGATAGAAAATCAGGGTTTGCCAATGCTTTGCGGGGAGGGGGTGTCTTTTGCCCCTCCCCGCAAACAAGGGAGGGCATCAAGTAATGAAAAACAAAATATGGCTACTATTGCTGGCGTCATTGGCAATTCTGGTATTGCCCTTACCGGCGCCGGCACTGGCGATGGCGCTGGGGGTATCTCCGGGCAAAATGGAATTCAGCGTAAGACCGGGAGGTATCCAGATGCAGACGCTACAGGTCGTCAATCAAGCGGGGGTTTCCTCGCAGTTTCAAGTCTACGTAGAAGGCGAGCATAAAGAATGGTTTAAAATTGCTCCGAGCGAATTTATTCTTGATGCTCAGGGTACTGGTGATGTGGAGATAACACTGGCGCCGCCACTTACGGCAAAGCCGCAGGATTATGAGTTCGCTATTTGTGTAATCTCACTGCCCGCTGGTTCTGGTTTGCGCCTCGGTGCTGGCGTTAAGGTGCCAACCCATGTGGAATTGACTGAGCTTCCACTCATGGCTATTCCGCTTCCACTCATGGCTATTCCGTGGTGGATAGTTTCCCTTACAGCCGTCTTGGTTATCATGGTAACCGGACTTATTATCCTGTGGCGATGGAAGAAGCGCTATGTTTAAAAAAGCCGGTAGCCTCTCATTGGTGTTGCTGGCTTTAGTATGGCTGTGCAATTGTGCCGCTCAACCAACTGAGATTGAAAATAGCCAAGTTACAAGCAGTGGTCATCAGGCAAACCGGGTAACAATAGCAGTAACCAGAGATTTTGGTAGAGAACTGGTCTTACAGAAAGAGGTTGAAGTCCAAGACGATACCAGCGCCTTAAAGGCGCTGATGGCGGTAGCCAGTGTGGAAACAAAATACGGGGGAGGGTTTGTCAGCGCCATCAATGGCATTAGCTCCGAATATAGCGTAGCAGGAGGTAAGAAAAGAGACTGGTTCTTCTATGTCAACGGGATAGCCAGTAAAGTGGGCGCCTCTGACTTTATCCTGCGTCCGGGCGATATTGAACAGTGGGATTTCCGGGACTGGAGCTACCACCATTTCGTGCCAGCCATTGTCGGTAGCTACCCTAAGCCTTTTCTGAGCGACTATAATGCCGGGACTGTCATCGTCTATGAAGATGGATTCGCCAGCGATGCTGAAGCCCTGCGGGCAAGCCTGAAAAATGAAGGTGTTTCTCGCATCTCATGCTTGCAATATGACCGTCTGCCCCCGGAAGACAAGCAAATGGCAAACTTGATTATTATCGCCGGAGAGGAAAATGACCTTATCGCCGAACTAAACAGGATGCATAAGAAGCTTGGATTCTATGCCTACCTGCAAACAGGGCGAATAGTAATACTTGACGCTGCTGGTAATCCGGCTGGGGAATACGGGGCTGGCAGTAGCCTTATTCAGGCAACTCAGAACCCCTGGAACCCGAAGGGCATCGGGGCGGCGGCAAATGTGGTCTGGATGGTTACCGGCACAGATGCGAGCGGCATAAAGCGAGCCGCTGACATTCTCATTAACCGCGCTAAAGAACTTCGCCACGCCTGCGCGATAGTAGCCACCAGAGACGGGGTAATAAAGGTACCATAGTGATAGAACTACGCTACAAAAACAGGGAAACCGGATTCCATGAGCTCAACGTTTTCGCCAAACTGGTCTGGCTTGTCAGCATTTTCGTACTTGCCCTTGTCTTCAGCCATCCTCTTTATCTTTTGCTGTTATTTTGGGCCATTTTGCCGTCAGTGGCTGTCGCAAAGGTGTGGCGTGAGTGGCTCACCTCCATGAGATTTGCCGCCTACCTTGCGCTGGCAATAGTGGTCATCAACGTGCTGGTCAGCCACCACGGCTCTCATATCCTGTATCAGGCTCCTATCAATCTGCCGGTAGTGGGGACTCCGGTGATAACTCTTGAGGCAATAGCCTTCGGATTTGGCATGGCTCTGCGGTTGCTGGTGCTTATTTCTGCCTTCAGCATAATCAACCTGACCGTTCACCCGGACGATATGATGCTGGCGATGACGAAGATAAATCTGCCCTATAAATCGGTGATGGTGACCTCGCTCTCCAGCCGGTTTATCCCCACCCTTATGGAAGACATAGAGCGTATCAGAGACGTCCAGAGGGCTAGAGGGCTGGAACTGGATAAGGGAGCCTTGGCACAACGAGTGAAGCACTACTCCGCCGTAATCATTCCCCTGCTTTCTAACTCCCTTGACCGGGCTGTTCAGGTGGCGGAGGCGATGGAATCGCGAGCTTTCGGGACTGGCATCAGAAGAACTTTTTATAAGGAGATGAAGATTAGCCAGCTTGACATTCTGACAATAGTCAGTGGTTTTTTGCTTCTTATGCTCGGAATCCTGATGCGTTACTACGGATATGGTGGCTACCGGTACTACCCTACCCTGGAAGCGATAAACCCGGATGGTCTTGAATTAGCCCTGCTGGCACTGCTGGTCCTCTTGATATCAGGGCTGGCATTATGGGCACTGGTGAAAAAGGGATTAGAAATTGATTAAGCTGAGCAACTTTACGTTCTATTATAACGGCGCTGAAAAGCCTGCTTTGCAAGACGTGAGTCTGGAGATTCAGGACGGCGAATTTGTGCTGATAACCGGGCCCTCAGGTGGGGGCAAGTCCACTTTATGCCGCTGTCTCAACGGGCTGATACCCCATTTCTTTGGCGGAAAGCTCCGCGGGCAGGTAACGGTGCAAGGACTGGACATCACCAATCATGCCCCCAAGGAGCTGGCTACCAGGGTGGGGATGGTATTCCAGGACCCGGAGAATCAGCTTGTGGCTAAGGAGGTGGAGAGGGAGATTGCCTTTGGTCTGGAAAACCTGGGGTTTTCTAGAAGCCTCATGGCAAAAAGGATTGAAGAATCTCTGGAGGCACTGGGCATTGCTCATCTCCGCCGCCGGACGGTAAGCGAACTTTCCGGTGGGGAAAAACAGAAAGTGGTAATTGCGTCTGTCTTGGCTTTACACCCTGAGGTCTTGGTATTGGACGAGCCGACCTCAGAGCTGGACCCCCGCAGTGCGGAAGAAGTGCTTTCAGTCCTGGAGCGCCTGAACGGTGAACTTGGGCTTACCATCATTCTGGTTGAACACCGACTGGACAGGATAGTCCAGTACGCCGATAGGCTTATAGTGATTGACCAGGGCCGGGTTATGGCTGATGGCGGCGTGAGAAATGTCCTGAACACTCACTTTACTGAGCTTACTGAAATTGGGATAGGTATACCATCTATCGTCAAACTAGCCCATGAGCTCAAGAAAAAAGGCTTCGCCATGGATAGTATCCCCCTTACGGTTAAAGAAGCCAGGAGGTTTCTGGGTGAAGCTCCCCATAAAATCGGCATCAAAAGAATTGAAGGCAAGGAGAGTGAATGCGGCGGAAACCCTGTAATCCAAACCAGAAAATTATGGCACGTTTACCATGAAGGACCTGCCGCTTTGCGTGATGTAGATTTAAAAATAAATGAGGGCGAATTTGTGGCGGTTATCGGGAGAAACGGTTCAGGAAAGACGACACTGGTGAAGCATTTTAACGGACTGCTGAAACCTACCAGTGGTACGGTCACCGTATATGGTGTTGACACCACGTCAGTAACGGTAGCCGAACTGGCACACAGGGTCGGCTTCGTCTTCCAGAACCCTAATGACCATCTCTTTTCGGACACTGTCGCCGAAGAAATAGCTTTTACTCTGAAAATCCGCCGGGAAGACCGGGCAATAATCAACACAAAGCTGGATGCAGTTATGGAGAGATTCAACCTCAAGAAATACCAGAAAGAATACCCGCGTTTCCTCAGCGGTGGAGAGAAACAAAGGATAGCCATGGCTTCAGTTCTCGTTGCTGAGCCTGATATTCTGGTCCTGGATGAGCCAACCAGGGGAATGGATTACAACCTGAAAAGTGAACTGATGGACTATTTGCGCGAATATGTCCGCATGGGCAAAACGGTAATTCTGGTGACGCACGATGTTGAAACGGTCGCCGAGTACGCAGACAGAGTGATTTTATTAAGCGAAGGACAAATTGTGGTTGATGGAGACAAGCATGAGGTGCTTTCAGGAGCACTGATGTTTTCGCCACAAATAAACCGTCTGGCACAAACCTGGGTGGGTAGCGGCGCTCCAAGCGATATACTGACTGTCAGCGAGCTACTGAAGATACTGGAATGAAAAAGAGCTATTTCCTCCTGGTGGCAGTACTGCTCATCGGAATAGCTGCAGTGGCGGTCCCTCTCTTCACGCCGTTCTCACTGGAGCCATACGGTGGCTGGGGATTGATAGCCACCGTGCTGATAGTACTGGTGATAGCCAGTTTCTTTTTTAAGTTTGATGAGACTGCCACCAGCTCCAGAGAAGTAGCCCTCGTGGCGATGCTGGGGACGGTATCTGCGGTGCTGAGATTGCCATTCGCGGCTTTACCAAGCGTGCAACCCTGTACTTATCTGATTATCTGTACCGGATATGTCTTCGGCCCGGTGGCCGGCTTTATGGTGGGGGCGATAACAGCCCTCGTCTCCAATTTTTTCCTTGGCCAGGGCCCATGGACTATCTATCAGATGTTTGCCTGGGGAATGGCAGGCATCTCTGCCGCTTATATCAGACAGATACATCTCAATAAATCAGGATTGGTAGTTTTTGGTATTATCTGGGGATATCTTTTTGGTTGGATAGTAAATCTCTATTTCTGGGTTTCATTCGTTTACCCTTTAACCCTTAAGACATTTCTTGTGACTCAGTTTAATAGCATCTGGTTTGATACCTTACACGCTATAAGCAATGGCATCTTTTTAGGCCTTCTCGGTACAAGAACAATAGCCATACTTGACCGGCTTAAGAAAAGATTTAAGTGGAGTCTTGTTGAGAGCGGCAGTTGAAAGCTTGCTACGGTTCCTCTTCCGTATTTCTTTTTAACCGTCATGCTTCGCATTGGAGACATTCAGACTCTGGATTAGCCTTAAGAAATCAGCGTCATTCCATCCATCTGCGACACCAGTTCGTTTGCCTAACGACTTGCGGGAGCTCAGAGCGGTTTAATATTTAACTCCTGAGCCAGTTTTAGCAATTCATCACGTGTGGCAACTGCGATAGGTATACCATCCCTCAGTCTCTTCTCGGTTTCCCGCTGTTCAATATCGCCGGGCAGGAGTATCTCCTTGAAACCATCTGCCAGAGAGCCTGACTTTACCACACTGACAAGATGCATTATATCTTTCTGATAATCATCGTAATCTCTGAAACGGTTAATATCCACCACTACTATGAGGAAACCCCCCTGTGTTGATGGATGGAGTGGTATGTCTTTGCTCTGTGGAGCACCCAGCAATGCATTTATTAATGCCTCAATAGCCAGCACCAAGCCATATCCCTTGTACCCGCCAAAGGGAAGGAGGACACCATCAAACGCCTCGTTTGCATCAGTCGCCGGTCTACCCTGTTTATTTAAAGCTACCCCTTCTGGTATCCTCTCACCCTTGAGAGCGGCTACCTTAATTTTGAAGTGAGCCATGACACTCGTAGCCATGTCTAAAATTATTGAGCCACCATCGCCCGCAGGAAACCCTATACTCAGCGGGTTTGTGCCGAAGGTTCTCTCTTTGCCACCCCAGGGGGCCATGACTGCCGGAGCATTTACACAGGTAAATCCGATAAAGCCATGAGTAACCACTCTCCTTGTGTAGTAAGCGAGCATGCCCACATGTCCCAGATTCCTCACGCCGACTATGCTAATGCCTGCAGATTTTGTTTTGTCAATCGCCAAGTCAGTGGCTTTCGTAGCGATAGGGATGCCAAGACCGCCACCTCCGTCTAAAAGGGCTGTGGCTGTAGATTCTGAAACCACCCTGACCTCAGGCTTGGGCTTGACCAGTCCCATCCGGATGCCTTCTGCTAGGTAGGGAATACGTATAATCCCGTGAGAGTCAACCCCTCTCAAGTTTGCCAGGACAAGATGGTCAGCGATGTTTTCAGCGTCTTCTTGCGGAACGCCGAATTTCAAGAGGCATTCAACGCAAAAATCCTGCATTTGCTTGGCTGGAACTTTCACATACTCCATAAAGCAAGCCTCCTCTCAGAATTGAGCCGGTGCAAATCTATCAACCTTCACAGTTATGATTCTCCAGAGCCAACCATCCAGCAGGTGCATTATCACTTGACACGTGCCATTGACTGGCTATTTCAGCAGTGTTCCACGCGGGTTCTGCCATAGATATCTACTATAGCCTTATACTGTTAATGACACGAGCTGTTTCTGGAGAACAATAGCGGATAAGTTCCGAGCTGATTCCTCAAGATGCTTGCGCATCGCTTTTTGGGCTCGCTCAACGTCATGTTCTTCCACTGCCTTTACGATTTCTCGGTGGTGCTCTAACAGAGCATCAATGCGGTAAAAGGCGCCTGCCCTGCTTGCCTGCTTCATCCAGATTTCCATTAGATTATGAAGCTCAGATAAGAAGCGCATTAACGTGGTGTTATGACTTGCTCTTGCCAGCGCAAAGTGGAATGACATGTCTGCCTGGACCCGGGCGCTTCTCTTTTTCTTTTTCAATGCTGACTCTAAAAGACTGAATGCTCTCTTTATTTCAATTATGTCTGACTCTTTAGCCCGGGCGGCAGCCAGCCCGGCAATGGCTTGCTCCAGTACTATCCTTGTCTCAACAAGTTCCTCAATCCTCTCGCGTCCCATCTGCACACGCCAGGTAAGGGACCTTGCTGACAGGACATCTGGCTGAGCACTAACAAACGTCCCCCGCCCGGGACGAGCAGAAAGTATGCCAGTAAGTATTAAAGCACCCATCGCCTCCCTGAGCGAACTTCGTCCCACATCAAGCTGTTTCATCAATACTCTTTCGGGAGGCAATTTATCCCCCACTTTATACTTGCCATCTGAAATTATGGACAAAAGGTGCTCCGCCACCTGGTCAATCAGCCTTTTTCGCTGTATGCGTCCGTGATTTGATTTCATAGACTTGGTTTCTTAACAAACTCCGCAGAGTTTAATAAGATTGCTCCTCTTTGTGATTCAAAATCATTGCGATTAAGCTATTCTGAGAGACCTTTTATTGCTTTTATTATGGCGTAATGACGAGGTATTGACAAATCAACTATTTGGCACTATAATCGTGGCAAATTGGTCTGATAATCGGATTTTACGCTTTATATTTTCATTTGTCAACGCAGACAGCTTATCATCTGCAAGGGCAGACAGCGGCACATGTGGGATAAGAGCAAAGTGAACGGATTACAGGCGCTGTCAGGGAAAATAAGTTATCATGCTGGCGATAGGCGTATGCCCTTGCCCATGAGCTAGCCTGACTTAATCCGGCAAGTGGTATCCTGCTAAGACAAATGTGGAAGGTATTCAGGCGGAAAACGCTAATACACATTATAAGGAGGTGATAGGACACAAGCAGATAAGCAGTATGGCAAAGAAAGCAATATTATAAGGAGGTTCACAGATAAGATGCGTAGAGCAATAGTTGTCTTAGTAGTAATGATACTGGCGATATCATTCGCTCTAGCGGCTTGTGCCAAACCGGCACCTGCTCCCACGCCCGCTCCGGCTCCTGCTCCAGCGCCTGCTCCTGCCCCCGCGCCTGCCCCTGTCCCAACACCAAAGCCTGCGCCTGCTCCAGCGCCTTCCCCGACACCTACCCCGGCTCAACCCCCTACCGTGATTAAATGGCGATTAGCCTCTTACCTGCCTGAGGCAAACCCATGGGGGCAATCAGCAATACGTGCCATCAAGAACATTGCTACTATGAGCGGCGGGCGTTTTGTTATTGAATTTTTCCCGGGCGGGGCGGTAGCACCTGCCACCAAGGAGTTTGATGCCGTGGACCGCGGCATTGTTGAATGTGCCCAAACCGGCATGCACTATAACATGGACAAATTCTCTGTCGGAGGTTTATTTAACATCATTACCGCTGGCCCTACCTCTATGGAATATCTCACCTGGTGGTATAAAGGCGGGGGTGAAGAGCTATTCCAGGAGACGGTTAAGGACTACAACGTCCTGGGTGTCTCTTTGTTGACAGTGGGACGGGCGGAAATGTTTGGTTACAGCAACAAGCCGCTAACATCAATGGCTGATTTTAAGGGGCTGAAGTTCCGCACCGCTGGTGACTGGGGCGAAATCCTGACCAAATACTTCGGCGCTTCTGTCATCTTCCTTCCCGGCGGTGAAGTCTATGAAGCCATGAAGCGCGGTGTAATTGACGCCTTTGAATTCAGCTCCCCGTCAGTCAATATCCCCTTCGGTTTCCATGAGGTTGCCAAATACGCCATTTTCCCAGGTATCCATGCACCCGGCGTGCTCATGCCTTTTCTGGTCAATAAAGATGCCTGGGGGAAGCTCCCTGATGAGTTCAAAATGCTTCTGAAAGAAGAAGTACTGGCGGAGTGCATCAGGAACTACGCCATTGAATCAGCTGATGATACCAAGGGCGTAGCATTCCTCAAAGAGAAAGGTTTGACTATTCTCTACCTCTCTGAGGATGTTCAGAAAGAGATAGCAACAGCTTCCGCTGACTTCTATAACTCTAAGGCGGCAAAAGACCCGTTCTTCGCCAAGGTCTGGAATTCCGTGTCCCAGTTTACCAAAGCCATGAGAGAGACAGACAGACTCCAGTTTGCAAGGTAGTCTCAGCACTGCCTCCGCTTCGGGGTTCTCCCGGAGCGGAGGCTACTATGTGCGCTTTAGAAAGGGTAAGCTATGAGAGTGGTCTTCAGTGCAATTGACCTTGCCTCCAAGTGGACAGCGAGACTGGTAAGCTGGCTCTGTGTTGCCCTGGTTTTAGTGCTTACTTATGACGTGGTGATGCGGTATGTTTTCGGCGGTGCCACCATATGGGCGTATGAAACCGCTGTGATGCTCGGCGCCACCATATATGTTATGGGCTGGGCATATATTGAGAGCAAGCGTGAACACATACGCATAGATGTTCTCTTCCTGCACCTCCCTACCAAAGCTCAGCTCATGATTGACCTTATTGGGAACCTGGTATTTCTTTTGCCATTGCTGGTGGTGATGATTAACACGTCAATTTTTTACATGCTTCGGGCTTGGCGCATTCATGAAAAGCTGGCGGAGACTTTCTGGTACCCGCCTGCCGGCCCGTTTAAAACCATGTTAGTCATAGGTTTGTTTTTGTTTGCCCTTCAGAGCGCAGTGCAGGTCATCCGCAGCCTATACTTATTGATAGGGAGAAAATCCGTATGACTACTCTCAGCCCAGAACTGATTTCAATTATTATGTTTGGGGGCCTGCTAGCTGGAATAATCATCGGCTTTCCGCTGGCGGCGGTCATTGGTGGTGTAGCGTTAATTGTCGGTTACTTTGCCTGGGGCGGGCCGGTGACCGATTTATTTTATTCCCGCATGTATGAGCTGGTGCGAAGTTATGTCATCTTGGCGGCTCCGCTCTTTATTTTCATGGGACTGGCAATGGAACGCTCGGGGATTGCTGATAAGCTATATGATGCCCTGTATCTCTGGCTCGGAGGGTTAAGAGGCGGTCTGGCAATAAGCACTGTGCTACTGGGTACCATTCTTGCGGCTTGCGTTGGCGTAATCGGTGCCTCAGTCAGCATGCTGGCACTCATCGCTCTCCCGCCGATGGTAAAACGCGGCTACAGCAAAGCTTTAGCCAGCGGCTCAGTTTGCGCCGGAGGCACCCTCGGTATCCTCATCCCTCCGAGCATCATGCTGGTCATTTATGGTCCCATGGCGGAAATCTCGGTGGGAAAGCTATTTATGGCAGCCGTTTTCCCTGGACTGGTTCTCTCCGGGCTGTATTGTAGCTACATCGCGGTGCGCTGTTTTTTTGAACCTGACTTAGCGCCGACAGTACCACCACAAGATAGAGCCGTCCCGCTTGGCAAAAAAATAACCATGCTGCTTACCTCACTGGTGCCGCCCACCGTGCTTGTTATGGCAGTTCTAGGGAGCATCTTTCTGGGAATAGCTCCTCCTACTGAAGCTGCCGCCGTAGGCGCTTCTGCCGCTGTGATTTTGACCATCGCCTACCGCAAGTTTAGCTATCAAGCGCTGAGAGATACGGCATGGGAGACGCTCAGGACTATCAGCAAGGTGATATTCATTGCGGTGTGCGCTTATATGTTCACCGGGATATTTCTGGGACTAGGCGGCGGCAATGTGGTCAGAGACTTTATTATGGCTACACCCGGCGGAAAATGGGGCAGCTTTGCCGCGGTCATGTTTATGGTTTTTATTCTCGGCTTTATCCTTGACTGGCTCGGCATTCTATTTATTATCGTTCCTATAATTTCACCGCTGGCACCTGCACTAGGCTTTGACCCCATCTGGTTTGCCATGATGGTTTGTGTTAACCTGCAAACCTCTTTCCTGACGCCTCCTCTAGCCTATGCCATCTTTTTTCTGCGGGGGGTAGCTCCGCCCGAGCTGGGAATCACCACCATCCACATCGTCCGGGGGGTCACGCCTTTCGTCGTACTCGTCTTCGTAGGACTGGCACTCTGCATTGCCTTCCCACAGATAATTCTCTGGCTACCGAGCATGATGATAAAGTAACAAAATATAAAAGGAGGAGACTCATATGGGAAAAGCTTTTGGTGAACTCAAGAAAAAATTGAAGGGTATCGTACCGGTGCAATACTGTCCTTATACCAAAAATAGGGAGCTGAACGTGCGGGGGCTGAAGGAGAACACCCAGTTTCTGGTTGACTTTGCCAAGAAGGGGAAAAAAGACGTCGTGATAATGACCAATGGTAGCACGACAGAATGCTATGCCAATTCAATTGAAGAGCAGAAGACCGTTATCAAGACAGTGGTGCAGACGGTGGCAGGCAGGGTGCCAGTGATTGCAGGCGTATCTGGAGCCGCTGCGGAAAGAACCATAGAACTGGCTCAGTACGCCAAAGACGTAGGAGCTGATTGCGCCATGGTAGTATTGCCTTATTATCACCCGGCAGCAAACAAGGAGGCGATGTACCAGTACTTCAAAGCTGTGGCTGACGCAGTGGACATCGGCATCATGATTTATAATAATCCTGATGTCTCAGGCACGCTCATCCCTCCGGACCTGATGGCAAGGTTATCCAAAATTGATAACATCATAGCCGTAAAAGACAACGCCAGCAATGCGGAAGCCTATGCCCTGAAGGCATTAATGATTGACCCTGATGATATGGTGCTGATAAATGGCTACGGAGAAGTGCACTATGTCGGCTCGGCGGCTTATGGCTATCGCTACCGGGGGTTTGTCAACTTCATTGGGAACTTTGCCCCCGCCTCCAGTTATGCTGTTTATGAGGCGGTTGAAGCCCATGATTTCAATAAAGCCCTGGAAGCATTGCGTCAGCAAATGCCGCTATTGCGCCTGCTTGGGAAGTTTAATGAAAAGCGCGGTTCCATCTCCATTGTCCCGGAAGGTTTCAGAACGAACTACATGTATATGAGCGTGGGCAAGGCGGCAATGGACCTGGTGGGACTGCACGGCGGACCGCCGAGATTGCCTTGTGAGGAGCTAACTGCAGAAGAAAAGCGAGAAGTTAAAGCGGCGCTCAAGGAAATGGGCGTCATATAGTGTTCACCGGTACCAGCAAAAGGTGAATGGAGATTCTGAGCTGGTTCCTAAGGCGCAGTCTGCATTAAGCCACACGCTGGGTAACGGGATAGGATGATTGGGAACTAGAGCGGTGGGGAAGATTGTAGCGTCAATCGTTAGAGCGGATGAATCAGGCATTGAGACTGCGGCGCTGAGGGCAATTGAGCTCGCTGGCGGTCTTAAACCGTTAATGACACCGGATTCCAAAGTGCTTATCAGACTGCGCCTCTGCAGACCGGAATCTTCCGTGACGGGATGTGTCACTGATTCCCCCGTTGCTAAAGCAGTTGCTGATTTGGACTTTGCCGGGAGGAAAACTCAGCAGTGAATTCTTTTGATGCCGTTACCATGGGCGAATCAATGATAGCGTTTGAAGCACAGGATTACGGACCGCTAAGGGAGGTAAGCTCTTTCAAAAAATGGGTTGGGGGCGCTGAAGATAATTTTGCCATCGGGCTGGCTCGCCTTGGTTTCAAGTGTGGCTGGTTCTCCCGCCTGGGAGATGATGAGTTTGGCAAGGAGGTCATCAGGACAATCAGGAGTGAGGGTGTGGATGTCTCTAAAGTCATCATTGACCCTGATGCCCAAACCGGTGTCTTCTTCGTTGAGAGATGCGCCCATGGTGATTTTAAATGCTACTTCTACCGGAAGTATTCGGCGGCTAGTCACATTTCCCCCGATGATATTGACCCGGTTTATATCAAGCAAGCAAAAATCGTATACCTGACCGGGATTACCCCTGTTTTAAGTGAAACAGCACGGCAGGCAACCGAAAAGGTATTCCAAATTGCTATCAGCAATAAGCAGACAATAGTGTTTGACCCGAACCTGCGCCTGAAACTTTGTGATATTCAGACTGCCCGTTCCATCCTTGTCCCGTTAATGCAGAGGAGCTCTTATGTTCTGCCTGGTGAACAAGAATTAAAGCTCTTAATGGATTGTCAGGAATTGCCAGCAGCAATAGAGAAGGCTCACCTTCTTGGCATTGACAGACTGGTTGTCAAAGCTGGCGCGAAGGGTGCTATTTTAGCCTGCCGTGGCAAGAAAACGAAGCGTATCCCCGGTTTTACGGTAGAGCGCCCGGTGAGCAGTATGGGAGCCGGAGATGCCTTTGCCGCCGGTTTCGTCGCCGGTTTATTAAAGGAGCAATTATTAAGCGAGTGTGTACGCTGGGGAAATGCCTTAGGCGCTTTCTGTTTAATGGCTTCAGGACCTTACCAGGCATTACCCACCTTTCCTGAACTGCAAACATTCTTAGCCGGGGAAAGCAGCGTTTCCCGGTAAATGAAGGAGGGCATTGCCATGAAAGCATCTGAATTTAAAGGAATCATTCCACCTATGATGACCGCCTTTACCAAAGACGGCGAGATTTATGAAAAAGGCACGCGTGAAATAGTGGATTTCATCGTTCCTCACGTTCACGGCTTATATCCCTGTGGTACCTACGGCAGTGGGCCGATGATGTCCATAGACGAGCGTAAAAAAGTTGCCGGAATCATCATTGACCAGGTAAGAGGGCGGGTTCCGGTCATTCTTCATGTGGGTACCGCTGACACCAGGAACACGATTGAGCTAGCGCGTCACGCTGAAGCAATTGGCGCCCAGGCAGTCGGTGCCATTACGCCCTATTACAATAGCTATGATGAAGATGCCATTTTCGTACATTTCCAGAGATTGATACATGCGGTAAACATACCGGTGTTCCTGTATAACAACCCGAAGGTCTCAGGCAACCAGGTATCACCGAACTTACTGGTCCGCCTTGCCAGGGAAGGGCTGGGTGGTGTGAAAGACAGCTCTTTTGACATCGTCAATTACTACCATGTTCAGATTGCCCTGCGAGACTTCCCGGAGCTGAATCTGATTATCGGCACGGAAGCTATTTTCGTTGCGGCTTTTGACGCTGGCGCAAAGGCAGCGGTTACCGGTCTGGGAAATGTCTACCCGGAACTCATCAGGAAACTGTATGACGTTTACTTTCAGGGCGATAGGCAGAAGCTGATGCAAATTCAAAAAGAAGTGTTGCAGGTCCGGCAGGTCACCAAATATGGACCCACAGTGCCCACCTGCCATGCTATTCTGAAAATGCGCGGCATTGATGCCGGCTATCCCCGATTGCCGTTTACGCCGCTTTCCACAGAAACGGAAAAGAGAGTGAAGGACGCCTTGCAGAAACTGAAATTATTGTAGCCTTACATCAGCAAATTGTTTATTGGGCCAAATTCCTGGCGTTTTACATTCTTTTTTACCTGACTGCACTTCTGCCAGAAAAGTTACACCCAGTATCCTGTTATCATCAATAGGGGTAACTTTCCTGCGTCTTAAGGTTACCTTGGCAAAAGCCATAACGGTTGCGCCCAATGCCCACTTTCTTTTTGAGAATTTACCCTCTCCCAATTACCCCGGATTTCTCCAGCGCAGAAACCTCCTCAACTGAATAGTTCAGGAGTCCGGTCAGGATTTCATCAGTATGCTCCCCCAGCCGCGGCGCCGGTGCATAGACCGCCCCCGGCGTCTCTGACAGATGCAGTGGCGAACCGGCAATCTTAATCCTGCCCATCTCCGGCTGGTCTATTTCCACCAGCATCTGGCGGTAAGCTATACACGGATCTTCACAAATCTGCTTCATATTGTTTATCGGTGAATGTGGCACTTCTTCTTTTTCAAAAATGCGGCACCAGTCTGCGGTCTTTCTTTTCTTTGTCTCATTTGCGATGATTTCCGCCAGAGACTTCCTGTTCTTTGCCCTGAGGGGATTATTCTTGTAGTCCGGATGCTGGCTCAGTTCCGGGCGGCCAATCACCCCGCAGAACCTCGTCCAGGTCTTGTCTGTGCCGATGGCGATGATAATCCAGCCGTCATCAGTGGGGAAAGCCTGGAATGGCGCAATGCTGGAGTGGGCGGTGCCCTGCGGCTTCGGTATTCTGCCGCCCACCGTATAGTGCACCACCGCATTTTCCAGCACCGCAAAGAGTCCGTCAACCATGGAGCCGTCATAATATTGCCCCACGCCGGTCTTTTCCCGGCGGATGAGCGCCGCAAGGATAGCTATCGCCGCCTGGTGCCCGGCGAAGATGTCTCCCACTGATGACCCCACCCGGCAGGGCACGCCATCCTCCGGCCCCGTGATGCTCATCAGACCGCTATACGCCTGAGCCACGATGTCATACGCCGGGCGTGTGCGGTATTCTGCCGGAGTGTCCCGCCCGAACCCGGAGATAGAGGCATAGATAATCGCCGGATTCAGGCTATGAATCACCTCCCAGGAAAAACCCAGCTCAGCCATAGTGGTGGGTTTGTAGTTTTCTATGATGACATCTGAAACCTTTATAAGCTGACGCAGAATCTCCTTCCCCCTCTCATGTTTCAGGTTTAGCGCCAGGCTCTTCTTGTTCCGGTTCAAGCTGGCAAAATAGGCGCTGTGGTTCTTGTGCACCTCACCCACGAAAGGAGCAAACTCTCGCGCATCATCGCCGGACAGGGGTTCAACATGGATTACCTCGGCACCCAGGTCAGCTAAAATCATGGTCGCCGTCGGACCGGCGAGGACATGGGTCAAATCAACCACACGGATACCCTGCAGTGCTCTCTCCATGTATTGCCTCCTTATCTTTGGGGTGAGTTTATTCAGACCTGTTGCCTGTAATTATATCAGTTTTCAGGGGCGGGAATACCGCCGCGCATCCTCTTTCACAAACATGAGGACGATTATAAGAAACAAAGGGGGCAAAGCGCGGTTTCCGGGCGGGCGTTTTACTGCTCTTCATTTTCCTGGGGGTGCGCTAAGCCCGTATAGCTCTGGACTTCTCCTGGCTTCAGCGATGAAGTCCGCCACCATCTTGTCCAGAGTGTTATACTGCGCCTGCCAGCCCCATTCCTCCCTCGCCTTACTATCGTCAATGACCCGCATTGGCTGAACTGCCAGATACTCCATGACCGCCGGGTCCGGCTTATAGCTGATGTTAGCGCCGGGAATCACCTTTTTAATAGCAAGCTCTATCTCCTTCGCCGCC
Source organism: Dehalococcoidales bacterium (assembly GCA_034434915.1). GTDB lineage: Bacteria > Chloroflexota > Dehalococcoidia > Dehalococcoidales > RBG-16-60-22 > DAOTYE01. Next base: position 87,704 of record DAOTYE010000001.1, on the reverse strand, counting down.
GGCGCCGGTTCCACACCGGAGACGTTATAGCAGACCGTCTTGATGCGGTCGGCAGGCGCGTAGTAAAGTGTGACAGCCGCTCTGACTGCATCTTTTATGTAAATTACAGGCGTTACCGATTCCTCCGCCACAAAGCACTCAAATGGCTCGCCCAGCACAGCGCTCCGTATCATCAGGTTGCCGAACTGGGTAAAAGACTTCACCCTGACCGCCGGGCTCATCACCGTGGAATAGCGCACACAGCGGAAATCCAGCCCGAACTTCCGCCGGTAAAAGCGGCCCAGCAGTTCACAATAGAGCTTGCCTATGGCGTAGGCAGTGGTGGGACGCTGGATGGTCTCATCGGTAACCACTTCTGCACTGCCGAGAGCGAACGTGCTGGTGCTGCTGGCGAAAAAGACTCTCTTTACCCCAAAGTAACGCGCCGCCTCAAAGATATGCATTGTGCCGGCGACATTAGTCTGGAACGAGCCCCAGGGATTTTCATCTGAAGGACGCCCCATCATCGCCCCGAGATGGAAGATGCCCTCAACTTGATTGTCTTTCACTGCGTTGAGCACCTCAGACCAGACTTTCAAATCCCCCGGAACAACTTTGACTTTTTCCCTGATGTCCGCCACGTAGTCCGGCTTGGGCGCGATGTCAAACAGGACAGGGCGCTCTCCTCTTTTGAGAAGCTCGCGGGCGACCGCCGCTCCAATCATGCCGGTGCCACCGGTAATCATTACAGTCATACGTCACCTCTCTGCAACATCATAACTTCACCCCTGTTTCAACGCCTTGAAGCGTTCATAGGCTTTGTACCAGTAAGGCGTCGGTTTCGGCTCATACTTATTAAGATGAAAGGAGCTCCTGACCACCTCTCTCAGCTCCTGGTGAGACTTGATTTTGCCGAACGTCATTGCTTGAATAAGGACGTTCCCCGCCGCCGTCGCCTCCACCGGACCGGCATATACCGGCAATCCCGTAGCGTCAGCGGCAAACTGGCTCAGAAGAGGATTCTGCGCCCCACCGCCGACAATGTGTATTTGTTTTATCCTTTTCCCTTTTATATCCTCTAGCTGTTCCAGCGTATAGCAGTAGGCAAGCGCCAGGCTCTCCAGGATGACGCGGACATACTGGCCGACGTCTACCGGAACAGGCTGACCCGTCCTGTGGCAGAAGCTACGGATAGCCTCAGGCATTGACTCCGGCTTCAAAAAATCCGTGTGGTCAGGGTCAATGAAAGACCCCACTGGCGCCGTATTTTGCGCCAGCGCCACGAGTTCGTTATACGAATAGTCGCGCGTCTTCGCCCATTCACGGCGGCATTCCTGCAGAAGCCAGAGCCCAGTGATGTTTTTAAGCACCATGAATGCTCCCCACGCCGCACCCTGATTGGCGATTCCGTACTTGAATGCCTTTTCAGTGATAATCGGCCTGGGTGATTCAATCCCCACCAGGGACCACGTTCCGGAGCTGATATAGAGGAAGTCCTCTCCCTCTGCCGGCACCGCCGCCGCGGCGTTTGACGTGTCATGGGTGGCTCCGGCAATGACGGGGGTGCTTCTCATCCCGGTCTGACCGGTGACGCTTTCCACCAGATTTCCCAACACCGTCCCCGTCGGCACAATCTCCTGCATCAGGCTTTTAGGCAGTCCCAGGTGATGAAAAATCTCGTCATCCCAACCGCCGGTGTGGACGTTATAGAGTTGCGAACCGGAGGCATGGGTAAACTCAGTCTTCTTCACGCCGGTGAGGAAATAGTTGAAAAGGTCGGGCATGAAGAGTAGCGCATCAGCCACCCTGAGCAGGGAGCTTTGTTCGCGCACCATGGAGTAGAGTTGAAATAAGGAGTAGATGGGGCGAGGCTCCAGTCCGGTCAGCTGATAAAGCCGCGCCGCCGGGAGTTTAGCATGAAACTCCTCCATCACCCCCCGCGTCCGCTTGTCCCGATAGGTGAACGGGTTGCATATCAGATTTCCCTGCTTGTCCAGCAGACTGAAATCAAGCCCCCACGTGTCCACGCTGAGCCCGGCAGGAGAAGAGGTGTGGTTTGAGGCGCACAGGCGCAGTCCTTCAAGTATTTCTCGGTAGATGCTCAGAACGTCCCAGTGAAGATGCCCTAGAACATTGACCATTTCATTGGGAAAAGCGTGGACTGTTCTGAGCCTGATGCGCCTGCTATCTTCTACTTCACCAAGGATGACCCTGCCGCTGCTCGCCCCGAGGTCAATTGCTACGTAGTGCTCAATCATCACGGTTTTTCCGAAGAGCTCAGGCGCTGGTTAAATGGGACCTTGCTTCAACTCTGCAAGTTCCTCTTCGGTGAGCGGCTTAGGCTCATAGCCGGCGCTTTTACAGATGAAAAACACCCTGGCGGTGGCATCCAGCAGGTCAATATAGTCAAACGCATCAAAGATGTCAGTGCCGGTGGCGGTACAGCCGTGCTTTTCCCACAGGACGGCTTTGTGCCGGGCAAGCAATTTGACGGTATCATCAGCAAGCTCATCGCTCCCGCCGCGGTGAAACGGCACCATCCCCACCCCCTCAGGCAGAAAGAACTTGGCGCCCACGTGAGTGGCGGTCAAAAAGCGGTTAAAAGATTCTCTGCCGTAGTCATCCATGTGGGTGAGCGCAATGAGGTGATTGGGATGGGTATGGAGCACTGCTTTTTGAGGAAGCTTATTTCTGCGCAGGAAGGCGTGAATTTTCATATGCGGGATGAACTCAGCTGTGGGTTTGCTCTGCGGTCCCTCGCCTCCCCAGAGATAATAATAACTATCCGCTTTTTCCGAAATGCCAATCAAAAGCAACCCCTTTTCTGGATTTCGGGAGAGGTCGCGGAAGCGGAAGCCCGTGATTTTAATGAGAAAGTACCGTCCCGCCAATTCAGCGGCAGGTATTTTGGCATTAACACAGGGGAAAAGGCTTAAGCTGAGTTTATCTATCGGCACCAGCCCGGTCACGTCCACTGAAAAATTGCCCCCGTTTTTCACTGACCATCCCTTCTCCCAGACGTAACCCGCCACCTCTGCAATATCGTTGATAATCCGCTTCAATTCATCGCTAATCAGAAATTTCCCCATGATTAATGATTACCTTCGCTTTCTAGTTGCTAAACGATAGGATGCAGGGACTCAAGCTGTGCTTCCTTTCGGCGTGCCGAGCCAGCCGACTTCGTCTTTCTTGACATCAAGGATGATGAATGTCTCGCTTTTTCTCAGCCCGTGGATTTTCGCCAAGTAGTTCTTGACAAACTCGGTGAGGTCTGCCGAGGAATGAAACCAGGTGCCGACGAAGATGTCATGGCTTCCGGTACAGAGACATACGTAACGCACGCTGGGATGGCTGGCGAGGGCGTCTGAGACTTCATCTATCTTCCCCAGCTCCACCTCAATGGCAATGATAGCCGTAATGCTGTAGCCCAGCTTTGCCGGGTCAATGGTGGCTTTGAAACTGACTACGCCTGTTTTTTCAAGATGCTGAATACGGCGGCGGATGGTGGTCTCACTGACGTTCAGCTTTCGGGCGAGCTCCGCACTGCTCTGGCGGGCAGCCTTTGATAGCTCTATAATAAGGCGCTCATCAAGCTCGCTTATCATCATGATTAGTATGCCACTGGCTTAATAATAAGTCAACCATAAGCGCACAAAAAAGGGGAGGCTTCCACCTCCCCCTCAAAATTAGACTGAGATGGCTGTCAGACCACCTCGCTCACCGCTTTAACGAGCGCGTTCTCATCAGGTATCCAGAAATCCTCCAGCACCGGACTGTAAGGCACCGGGGTATCCGGAGCGCACACTCGTTTGATGGGTGCATCCATATAATCAAACGCCTCATCGGCAATAATAGCGGCAATCTCCCCCGCGGCGCTTCCCGTCTTTGGCTCTTCATCCATAATGATGAGGCGTCCCGTCTTCTTTATTGAGCTGATAATTGTCTCTTTGTCCAGCGGCACCAGTGTCCGCGGGTCAATGACCTCAATGCTGATATCTTTCTTCTCCAGCATTGCCGCCGCCTCAAGGGCTTCATGCACCATGAGTCCCATCGCCACCACCGTCACATCCTTGCCTTCCCGTTTGATGTCCGCTTTGCCCAGCGGGATGGTGTATTCTTCTGCCGGGACATTGCTCTTGATGCCGCGCTTAACCAGTGTAGCATGATAGAGAAAGATGGTGGGATTATTCTCCCGCAGTGCTGACTTGAGCAATCCCTTGGCATCATATGGGGTTGATGGTACGCTGATTTTGAGCCCGGTAACATTCATGAGCCAGCCGTAGAGGTTTCGGGAATGCTGGGCGGCGTGGCGGGTGCCGGCGCCGGTATAAGACATGATGGTAACCGGGACTTTTATTTTCCCGCCAAACATGTAGCGCATATTGGTGAGCTGGTTAATCAATTCATCACCACACACCCCCAGGAAATTGGCATACATGATATTGGCGATGGGTCTCAAGCCAGTGGCGGCGGCGCCAATAGCCGCACCCAGGATGGCGGTTTCCGAGATGGGCGTATCAATGACACGCTCAGCGCCATACTTCTCAAATAGCCCTTTGAATTCGCCAAGCGGTGCGCCCAGCGCCCGCACATCCTCTCCCAGCACCACTATAGACGGGTCCCGCCGCATCTCTTCATCAATCGCCTGGTTGATTGCCTGGATGAAATTAAGCTCTGGCATTTCTGCACCTACGCATAAACGTCTTCCAGCGTTTCTTCCGGCGCCGGATACGGGCTCTCATCAGCGAACTTGACCGCCGTTTCAATCTCATCGCTGATTTCCCGGTGAATTCTTTCTACTTCTTCTGCGGTCAAAAAACCACGCTCAACGAGGTATTTCCGGAACCTCGGAATGGGGTCATTTTTCTTCCACTCATCAATCACTTCCTTGCTGACATAGCTCTGAGGGTCGCTGGTATAATGCCCCGCCCAGCGGAACGTCTGGCACTCAATAAGCGATGGACCACCGCCATGGCGCGCCCTCTCCACCGCTTCCCTCACCGTATCATAAACCGTTAGGACATCGTTGCCATCAATCGTCTTGCCCGGGATACCGTAAGCACAGGCTCGGTCAGCTATTCGGGCCACATTTGACGCATAGTTGAAAGGCACGCTGATGGCATACTGATTGTTTTCCGCGATATAGACCACGGGTAGCTTTAGAATGGAGGCAAAGTTAATGCCCTCATGGAACCGCGAGGTATTTGAGGCGCCATCGCCGAAGAAGCAGACGCAGACCTGCCCCGTCTTTTTCAGTTTGGCGGTGAGTGCCGCGCCGCCAGCAATGGTGATGCCCGCACCCACGATGCCGTTAGCCCCCAGGATGCCCAGGTCAAAATCTGCGCAGTGCATGGAGCCGCCCTTGCCTTTGCAATACCCGGTCCTTTTCCCGAACAGCTCCGCCATCATGAGGTCAGTCCTGCCGCCCTTGGCGATGAGATGTCCATGCCCGCGGTGATTGCTGATGATATAATCGTCAGGTCGCAGGCTGGCGCAGGCGCCGGTGGCGATTGCCTCCTGTCCGATGTAAAGATGAGCATGACATGGTATTTTGCCGCGATTGAACTCTTTTGCCACCCGCTCTTCAAAAGCGCGGATACGCACCATCACCCGGTACAAATCAGCCAGCTTCTCTTTAGTCAGCGCAGAGGAAATAGCACGCTCGGAAATACTGACAACCAAGCATCACCTCCGTCAAGCTCTCAATATCCCAATCCCACTATATTGCCCGAAAATGGTCATGTCAAGGCATCTTTTCCGTTGGAAAACAACAGACATAAGCTATTTATTGCCGCTTTTCACCGGCGCATCAATCTCTCACGCCTTAATTAGACTGCCTCCCAGTAAGAGCTATGCTCTGAATCGCCATCACGTCATCCATTTTCCTGTTTTTGAAAAGATGCTAAAACTGGTGCTTGAACTGATACCTGTCTGCCAGCTTGTTTTTTCATCTCGTTGCTACTATAATGGGGAATTATAGTTAAACTGTAAGGAGACCGGTATGCCTGCCTATGCTTACTTTCAGAAGAAGTTTGTTCCTCTCGCGGACGCCAGAGTCAGCATCATGACTCACTCCCTGCACTACGGCACCGCAGTCTTTGAGGGCATCCGCGGGAACTGGAACAAAGAACAGGAGCAGATGTATATCTTCCGTCTTCCGGAGCACTACCGGCGATTGCTCAACGGTTGTAAACTGCTTAAAATAAACCTGCCCCAATCCGTGAATGAGCTCTGCGATATTACCGTGGAGCTAATCCGGAAATGCGGTAATAAAGAAGATATGTATATCCGTCCGGTAGCTTACAAAAGCTCTGAAGCGCTGGGGCTGAGGCTCCACGGCCTGGAAGATGACATCTTCATCCTCACCATCCCCTGGGGCAAGTATATTGATGTGGATAAAGCCAGATGCTGTATCTCTTCCTGGCGGCGCCCGGATGATAATGCCATCCCGCCCAGCGGCAAAATCTGCGGCATATATGTCAATAACTCCCTTGCCAAGACCGAGGCGATTGAGAACGGCTATGATGAGGCAATCATGCTCACGCCTGATGGGCATGTCTCTGAATGCAGTGGCGAAAACATCTTTTTGGTGATTGACGGCAAGCTGGTGACCACCCGCCTATCAGACAGCATACTGCCCGGCATTACCCGGGACACGGTCATCAAGCTGGCAAAAAATGAGCTGAAGCTGGAGACCATTGAGCGCCCCATTGACCGCAGTGAGCTCTATACCGCAGATGAGTGCTTCATGACCGGGACGGCGGCGCATATCACGCCGGTGTCAGAGATAGACCACCGTCCCATCGGCAACGGGGAAATCGGCAGAATCACCAAGAAGCTACAGAAAATCTATTTTGACGTCATCAAAGGAAACAATCCCAAGTATCTGGACTGGTGCACTCCCGTCTATCCCAGAAAGAAGAAATAGCTACTTTTTGGGCTTCTCTGTATGCATGGAATTGAACAGGCACATTATCTGGCAGACCTGTTCCAGAGCGGTGGTCAAATTATACGCGTCTTCCAGAAGCTGACCGATGGCGAAGCTTCCGTGCCCGCGCGCCATAATCACCTTATGTTCTTTCAGTGCTGACGCAATGACATCTGCCAGTCCCCCGGGCTTGACCTCCATGTCCCACCCTACCACCGGCACGCGGTCCATGATGGAAATTCCCTCATCGCCGGTAGGCACAATCTCTTTCTTCTTGAGAGAAAGAGCAATGGCATGAGGCGGATGTGCATGGACGATGGCTAATGCCTGCGTCTCCCTGTAAATGGCACGGTGGACCGGAAGCTCAATTGAAGCCATAGGAGTACTGCGGCTATTCTTGACAACACCGGTCTCAATCAAATCGTTTTCCTGTAATGCGCCAAGGAGACAGCCACGGCGGGTGATGAAGATACGGTCGCCGATGCGTATGCTGAGGTTGCCGCTGTTTGAAGAGACCAGACCACGGGTGAAAAGGTCACGCCCAACAGATTGAAATTGCTCTAAAATCATAGCTCTCTTCTCTGACTGGTCAGGCAAAGTCCCTTCATGCGCCACTCTCTGCCGATATACTATACCTATCCGCCGGCAGAAATCAAATCAAGTCTATACTCATTGCCGGCAAAAATCAAATCAAGCCATGATTTCCCTTACTCCAGCCGTCTGATGACGGCAATTACCCTTCCTTGAATCTCTATGTTGTCTGGATTGACATAGAGCGGTTTCATCCGTTCATTGGCAGGCTGAAGCCGCACCCGTTCTCCCTCAAAATAGACCTTCTTCAGAGTAGCCTCCTTCTCCGCTTTAAGCCATACCGCCGCCATATCTCCGTTTTCCACCGTGTTGACATACTGCATCAGCACAATATCTCCATCACCTATAAGAGCATCAATCATGGATGACCCTTTCACCTTCAAGGCATAGATGCCTTCCCTGCCCCGTGTTAAGTCAGGAGTCACTTCCAGGCGCTCAGCAGAGGCAGTGACATCCCATGTATCCGCGGTGGGAACAGGAATGGGTGTGCCGGCGGCAATCAAGCCGATGACGGGCACCTGCACGCGCCGCGCCGGAGATGAACGACCCAGAAGCTCAATGCCACGTGAAATCTCCGGCTGGCGTCTGAGGTAGCCTTCTCTCTCCAGTATGTTCAGGTGATAGTCAACCACAGAGGTGGAGCTGATGCCACAGCCACTTACAATGTCCCTCACCGTGGGAGGATAGCCCCGGTCCTCCAGAAAACTGCTGATGAAGTCAAGTATGCGTCTCTGTTTATCTGACAGTTTCATCGCCATCTCTCAGCCGCATGACCTCCAAAGAACACCTGTTCTATACTATATAGCAAAGAGTATGCTTTGTCAAACCGTCAAACTATTGATAAAAGAAGGCTACAAAGCCCTGGGGTGTGCCGGGGTCTCCAGCGCCAGCTTGTCCATCTCAAGCTGGACCGGCACCGGATAATCACCGGTGAAACAGGCAAGACAGAAATTGTCCCGGGGCAGAGCCACTGACCTCACCAGCCCTTCAATGCTGATATAGCCCAGCGTGTCTGCGCCGATGAAATCGCGGATTTCCGGGACGGTCTTGTGAGAGGCGATAAGCTCGCGGCGCGTCGCCATATCCACACCGAAGAAGCACGGGTAGCGGATGGGTGGCGCACAGATGCGCATGTGGACTTCCTTTGCCCCGGCGCGGCGCAAAATCTTTACCACACTGGGGGTGGTTGTGCCGCGGACGATGCTGTCATCAACCACGACCAGCCGCTTGTCTTTGAGCACCTGGGGAAGCGGATTGAATTTGAGCTTGACGCCAAGGTCGCGGATGCGCTGGTCAGGAGCGATGAACGTCCGTCCGACGTAGCGGTTTTTGGTCAGCCCTTCACCAAGAGGAATCCCGGACTCACGGGAGTAGCCAATCGCCGCGCTGATGGCAGAATCAGGCACGCCGATGACCAAATCTGCCTCTACTGGATGTTCGCGCGCCAGGGTGGCACCCATCTCCTGCCGTGCCAGGTAAAGCAATCTCCCATTAATCAGGCTATCCGGACGGGCGAAGTAAATATACTCAAAGATGCAGAGGGCGCGTCTGCCCACCTCTCCTTTATCACTTTTCACGCCAGCGGCATTAATCATGACGATTTCACCCGGCTCAACCTCGCGGACGAAATTGGCGCCGATGTGGTCCAGGGCACAGCTTTCTGAGGCGAGCACCCAGCCGCTGTCAATCATGCCCAGGCACAGCGGGCGGACACCAAAGGGGTCGCGGGCACCATAGAGCGTGTCCCGGGTCAGAATGACGAGGGAGTATGCCCCCTGTAGGCGGCGCATGGCTGACCTTATCCGCTCAAGCCACGTCTTTCCTGGCGAAGCCAGAATAAGGTCGCCGATGACCTCAGTATCGGTGGAGCTTTTAAAGCTAAAACCAAGCTCGGTGAGCTCTTCGTAAAGGTGCCTGGAGTTGATGATATTGCCGTTATGGGCGATGGCAAGCGTACCAGAATCGTTGCCTACGATTATTGGCTGGGCATTGCAGGCACGGCTGGAGCCGGTGGTGGAATAGCGGTTGTGCCCGATGGCGATATAGCCGGTAAGGTGCTTGAGGCTGGCTTCATCAAAGACCTGGGAGACCAGTCCCATATCAGCATATACGTTTAGCTTTTCGCCGTCAGCCGTGGCAATGCCAGCGCTTTCCTGACCACGGTGCTGTAAGGCGAATAGACCGAAGAAGGTGAGACGGGCGACATCTTCTTTAGGGGCATATACGCCGAAGACTCCGCAGCTTTCCCGCAACGCCATTTGCCTCTTATCTGGTCCCAGATTGACCCCGCACATTAATTATAACTCTACGCTGAAAGAGGGTCAAATAGAACATAATGCTTTCAGGATTTCTTTAACAACACAAAGAATTCCCGGTTTCCTTCCGCCCCCAGAATGGGTGATTCCACCAGACCCTTCAGCCTGTACCCTCTCCCTACTGCCCAGGTGATGAACCGCCCCAAAATTTTGGCATGAAGAAATGGGTCTTTGATGATGCCTCCTTTTCCCACATCCTCCCGCTTCCCCTCAAACTGGGGCTTGATGAGCACCACCATGAAGCCATCGTCTTTGAGCAACTCTGCCACAGATGGAATCACCTTCGTCACTGAAATAAAGGAGAGGTCAATGGTGATGATGTCTATCTTCTCTGGAAGCGGGATTGGGTTGCGGGCATTTATCCGCTCCATCACCACCACGCGCTTGTCCTGCCTCAGGCGGTAGTCTAACTGTCCATAGCCCACATCAATGGCATAGACCCGTTGAACACCGCGCTTCAGCAGGCAATCAGTGAAGCCGCCGGTGGAAGCGCCAATGTCTGCCGCCACTTTGCCGGAGATATCCAGTTTGAACTGTTCCAGAGCATGCTCCAGCTTGATTCCGCCGCGGCTGACAAAAGGCGGCGGTGCCAGCACAGTGATGTCCGCCGCCTCATCAACCAGCGTCCCTGCTTTGGTGACCGGCTCACCACCCACAGACACCTCCCCCGCCATGATGAGGGCTTGCGCCTTTGCCCTGCTTTCCGCCAGCCCCCGCGTCACCAGCAGGCTGTCAATCCGCTTTCTAACCACGGTAGGACTTATGCCTTAACGGCGCCTGATGTCTGCTTCGTAGCCTTTCTTTCTGAGAGCCTCAATCAGCTCTTCCGGCTTCTCACAATCAACATGGATAACGAGGTCTTTCTTCTCATGGTCAGGGGGGACAATGATGTGGAGAGTCACAATCTTGGCGCACAGTTTATTGATGGTGGAGATGATTTCCTCAAGTGCTTTACCTTCTCCGCCATCCTCAACCCAGAGCCGGTAGCCCGGCAGACCGATGCCCAGCACCGGGTTGACAATGCGGTAGAAAAAGTCGTTCGTTGTCACGATGCCCACGACCTTGTTATTATCATCCACAACGATGAGCGAGCCTACCCGCTTCATCTGAGCGAGGGCAAGCGCTTCTTCCACGGTGGCATTGGGTTTGACCGTGACCACCGCCTTGTTCATCACCTCTTTGACCGGTGTGCGGAACATGGCGCCCACATTGTAAGCATAGTCATACCAGTTCTTGGCGCCGGCATACTGGGAGGAGATAGAAGTCACCATGCCATCAGTAACCACGCCCAGCAATCTACCCTTGCTGTCTACCACCGGGATACGCTTCAGCTTGTTTTCCTCCACCAGCCGCTTGACCTCAATGAGATGGGTATCCGGAGTTACGGTGATGACATCCTTGGTCATGATATCACGGACGAGCATTCAGACCTCCTTAATTACAATTGCTTGGAACGCTTCTTATTCTCAAAGAGTATAGCATAAAAAAGGCGAAAAAGGTATCAGTGAGATGGTTTAAAGAATCTGACCGTGCTCATTTAATGCAAGCCAGAATCAAACTAGGTTTAGAAACCTTGATACGAGGCATGATTTCTTGCATAAAATGTCCAGCACTAAGAGAGTTTTTACTCCAAGATTTTTAGATACACGCTATATGAATTTAGACCCCTAACTTTGCAGTCTTGCCGAAAACATTTTTATGTCAACACCATCCCCACCACTCCCTCCAGCACCACCTTCCAGTTGTGCAGTCGTGCCGGGTTCAGGCGTATCTGGCTGATGCCCACCTTGACGCCTTCCTGCATGAAGGGCTCAAGCCTTTTCCTATCAAACGTCATGCCCTCAAACCGCCTCAGCACAATCTGCCCTTCCTCCACGGAGATTGACTCCAGCCTGGCTTTCTTGGCGAGGAGTTTAATCCTGACCACGTAGAGCAGGTTACTCACTTCCTCCGGCGGCGTGCCAAAGCGGTCAGTCATCTCCTGCCTGAGCATTTCTATCTGCTCCACATCGTCCAGTTTGACCATCTTCTGATAGAGGCTCAGCCGTGTCTCCACGTCTGCCACGTAGTCCTCCGGGATAAATGCCGTGAGCGGGAGGTCAATGGTGGGAGCGGGGAACTTTGGCGGCTTGGGCTCCTGAATACCCCTCATCTTCTCTTTTTGTTCTTCAACCGCCTCGGCGAGAAGCCGGCAGTATAGATTGAAGCCTATGGCGCTGATGTAGCCGCTCTGCTTCGTGCCCAGGAGTGTGCCGGCGCCTCTGATTTCCAGGTCCTTCACGGCAATGGTGAACCCTGCACCAAGCTCGGTCGCTTCATAGATTGTCCTCAGTCGCTTCTGAGCAGTGTGGGTGATATGCTTGCCTTTATCATAGAGAAAATAGGCGTAGGCGAGGTTCTCCCCCCTGCCCACCCTACCCCTCAGCTGATACAATTGCGTTAACCCCAGCTTGTCCGCCTGGTTCACAATGAGAGTGTTTACGCGGGGCATGTCCAGACCGGACTCTATAATGGTGCTGCAGACCAGGACATCACTCTTCCCCTGAGCGAAGCCGGTCATCACCGCCTCAAGTTTTTCCTCAGGCATCTGCCCGTGGGCGATGTCAATCTTTGCCTCCGGTACCAGCGACCTCAGCCTGCTGGCGATGAGGGCGATGCTCTGCACCCGGTTATGGACAAAGAATACCTGTCCGTTGCGCTCAAGCTCGCGCAGGATAGCCTCCCGGACCAGCCGGTCGTCGTATTCAGCCACGTAGGTCTTCACCGGCAGGCGCTCATCTGGAGGCGTTTCCATGGTGCTCATGTCCCTTACGCCCACCAGCGCCATGTGCAGGGTGCGCGGGATGGGCGTGGCACTCAAGGTAAGCACATCCACCTCGCGGCGCAGTTTCTTCAGGTGCTCTTTATGCAGGACGCCGAAGCGTTGCTCCTCATCAATGATGAGCAAACCGAGGTCTTTGAAGATGACGTCTTTCTGAAGCAGACGGTGCGTACCGATGACGATGTCCACTGTGCCGTTCACCAGCCCCTCTAGGACATCTCTCTGTTCCCGCGGCGACCTGAACCGACTGAGCGATTCAACCCTTACCGGGAAGGCTTTGAGCCGTTCACTGAAGGTGGCGTAGTGCTGTTCCGCCAGAACAGTTGTCGGCACCAGCATGGCAACCTGCTTGCCGTCCATTACCGCCTTGAATGCGGCGCGCAGGGCAACCTCTGTCTTGCCATAGCCCACATCTCCGCAGACCAGCCTGTCCATCGGTCTGGGTTTCTCCATGTCAAGTTTCACTGATTTCACCGCTTCAAGCTGGTCTAGCGTCTCCACATAAGGAAAGGAAGCCTCAAGCTCCTGCTGCCAGAGCGTGTCTTTTGAAAAAGCAAATCCCGGCACCACCTCGCGTGTCGCGTAGAGCGCCAGCAACTCCTGAGCCAGCTCCTCCGCCGCCTCTTTCGCCTTCCGCTTGGTGCGGCTCCATTCCTGCGTGCCCAGCCGGCTCAGCACCGGCGGTCTGTCCCCTGCCCCGATGTACCGGCTCACACGGTCAATCTGGTCGGTGGGGACATAAAGTTTATCTCCCGCCGCGTATTGCAGGACGAGGTACTCCTTCTGGACGCCGTCAGCGCTCAGCGTGGTCACACCGGCAAACCGGGCAACGCCGTGCTCCACATGAACCACGTAGTCGCCTGGCTTTATGTCAAATAAAAGGATATGGTGTGGTACAGGGCGTTTCTTCGCCAGTCTTCTCTGCTTCACAAAGCCAAAGATTTCTGCATCAGTGAAGAGATAAGTATCATGGTTCAGCACCCAGCCCTCCGCCAGAATGCCCTGCACCAGCGTCAGCGAGCCCGGCTGAGGTTCCGCTTTCAGCTCACTGACCGGCACCGTGAAAACATCTTCCCCGGCAAAAAGCTCAGAGAGCCGGCTTGCCTGGTGGCTGACAATGATGACTCTGTTTTTTAACTCCATGAGCTGTTCCGCCTTTTTAAGGAATGACGGCAGTTGCCCACCGAAGCTTGGCGCCGTGCTGAACGGCAAAGAAATTGACCCATCGCCGCCACCCCATGCTGTAAGCAACAGACGTCTCCGTTCCTGCCAGAGAGGCTCCAGTTCGCTCCAGGTGAGGTAAGGCTTGGGGAAGTTGTCCGGCAGTTCACCGCGCGCCAGGCTTTCTGAATACAGCTCCTGCGCCTCTGCCTCAAGCTTTTCCATCTCCTGCTCAATCTCTCCCGGCTGGTCAAGAACCAGAAGTGAATCAGCCGGCAGATAGCTCAGAATAGAATCGCTATTGAACAGGGGGGCGTAGAATAACCTTTCCCGGGGCTTCTGGCGATTGAGCATCAGGGCGATGTCCTGCTGGAACTGCGCCTTAGCCTCATCACTGCACCGGGACAGGTCAAGTCTGCTGAGAATTTGCCTCAGCTCCTCGTTACCCGCGGCAAGCGGCTTGAGAAGCTCTGTTGCCGGACTGATGCTGAGAGCCGGAATCGCGCGCAATGAACGCTGGCTTGACGGGTCAAAGAGCCTGATACTGTCCACTGTATTGCCGAAGAACTCAAGCCGCGCCGGGAAGTCGCTGGTGGGAGGGTAGATGTCAATGATGCCACCACGCCGACCCATCGTCCCGGGCATCTCCACCAGACTCTCCATAGTATAGCCTATGGCTTCCCACCGCCGGAGCAATTTCAGAGGGTCTATCTCCATGCCCTCACGCACTACGTGGCATCCCGCGGCAAAGTCTGCGTATGAAGTCACCTTGCTCATCAGCCCTGCCGCAGAGGTTACCATGAGAGGCATCTCTTCTAATGTCTCCTGGCGGCATTGGGTCAATAGTGCTAACGCCTGAACCCGCTCAAGCTCAGTGGTGACGTCTCCGGCTAGCCGCTCATAAGGCAGAGCATCAGGCTCCGGGAAAAACGTCACCGGCACCTTTGTCCAGATGGCAAGTTGTTCGGCAATTTTCTTTGCGTTTTCCGGCTGAGCGGTCACAATGAGCACAGGTGAGTGCCTGCTGTGGTAAATCGCTCCGATGAGGTACGGCTTCGCCGCGTCAAGAATGGAGACCGTAGTCTCCTCTCCATCCTTCCCCGCGATAATACTCTTAAAGTCAGGCAAGTCAGCAATACTACGAAACAATATCCTTAAGTCCAGGGTCATACTTCCTCAAACACCTTTAGGGCTCGCCCTTCCTTACCGGGAGGACCAGCCCTGCTCCCATTGTAACAGCTAGCACGGCAGCAGGCAACCCGCCGTCAACCAGTCGTGATGCCATGGCGCATCCTTCGCCTGTCAGGCGAAGAGCAAAGTGACGTCACACACAAACCCGTTAAATTATTTCCCACCAATGTCCTTCTAACGCAGGACAGACCCCCCTGTCTTCCTTGTCCCGGCACCCTGCCACTTGCTATAATGCCTGTAAAGACTGTATGAATAAAGACAAAAAACTGGACAGCACGTCCCGTCCCTACCGGCGTATCGTCGTCAAGCTGGGCACGCGCCTCCTCACCGGTAGCGGCAGTCAGCTTAACCAGGAAACCTTGAGAAAGCTGACCAGCCAGGTAGCACAGCTCCACAAGCAGGGAATGGAAATCCTGATTGTCTCCTCCGGCGCCATGGCATACGGACGGCACAGGCTGGGCATCACCCGCAAAATCAAGGGCATCCCCTACAAGCAGGTGCTCTGCGCTGTGGGGCAGAGCCGGCTCATGTCCACTTATGAGCAGTTATTTGAGGAATATGGCATCATCGTCGCCCAGGCGCTCCTGACCAAAGCTGACCTCTCTGAGCGCGCCGGCTATCTCAATGCCCGGAACACCCTCCTCTCCCTCCTTGAGCTGGGCGTCATCCCAATCATCAATGAGAACGATGTGGTGGCAGTGGATGAACTTGAAGGCAGAAGGTTTGGCGATAATGACAACCTCTCCGCAATGGTAGCCAACCTGGTTGACGCTGACCTGCTTCTCCTCCTCAGCGATATCGGCGGGCTCTATACTGCCGACCCCCGCCGCCACCCTGACGCAAAGCTCATCACCGTGGTGCAACAGATAGACGATAAAATAGAACAAATCGCCGCCGGAACGATGGACAGCAGTGCTGTCGGCGGCATGACAACCAAAATTGAAGCGGCAAAGCTGGCTACAGCCTCCGGCGTTACCGTCATCATCGCCGATGGCAAAGAGAAAGACGTCATCCTTAGAATTGCCGGCGGGGAAAACATCGGCACCCGCTTCCTGCCTACCGCCACCAGGCTGGAAAGCAGGAAACGCTGGATGCTGTGCGGGCTGTGTGTCCGGGGTAAGCTGGTGATTGACGCAGGTGCCGCGCTTGCCTTGAAGAGCCATAACCGGAGCCTCCTTGCCGCCGGCATCGTCAGCGTGGATGGTGAGTTTGACCGTGGTGACATCGTTGATATCTATGATACCGCGGGTAGCCATTTAGCGGCAGGTATAGTAAACTATTGCTCAAAAGACATTGACCGTATTAAAGGCGCCCGGTCAGATAAAATTGCGGGCATCATCGGTTTTGACTACGGTCCAGAGGTGGTACACCGCAATAATCTAGCCTTGGTATAGGAGGAGAAATGCCGACAGGTAAGCTGTACCGACAGAGCGATAACGAGTTCATCAGCGAGGTGAACTACCAGTTCCACAATTCCACCAGACTGAACTGGTGGGGTGAGCTCACCGTCACCGGAAATGTGTTCAAAGTGCGCGATGGCGAGGGATGCATCCTTGAGACGGAAGACGGCAGAAAGGGCAAATGCTACCTGAAAAAGATGGTCAACCGGGCAGTGAGCGCCGTCCCTTCACGGTTTGTCTACCGCTTTACCGGCACCAGCACGCTGGAGTAAGAAGTGGGGAATACACCTTCATTCTGGCGAAAGCCAGAATCCAGAAGGAAATCAATAACGCATTGACCGGATGCCAGCCCGCGCAGGAATGACGAAAAAGAGATTGCTCCGCTTCACTCAAATGACAACAGGAAGAAACAATAGGCGCAGTTTAGAATTTAGACTTTAGAAATCAGGATTATTTTTTTATGGAAAAAGCAATCGCAGAACTACAAGCCAAAGGTAAAGCGGCAAAAGCCGCCTCCCACCGCCTCTCTTACCTCTCCACAGAGGTCAAGAATAACGCCCTGCGTGCCATCGCCACTGACCTCATCGCCAGGAAGGCGGAAATCATAAAAGCAAACCAGGCTGATTACCAGGCAGGGCAGGCATCCGGCATGAACGCCGCCTGGCTTGACCGCCTCATGCTCAATGAACAACGCATTGCCGCCATGGCGCAGGACGTCCTCGCCATCGCCGCTCTGCCCGACCCCGTGGGAGAGATTTTTGACATGCGCACCCTGCCCAATGGTTTGCAGGTGGGCAAAAAGCGCGTGCCTCTGGGAGTCATCGGCGCCATTTATGAAAGCCGTCCCAATGTCACCATAGATATATCCGCCCTCTGCCTGAAATCGGGCAATGCCGTCATCCTGCGCGGCGGCAGAGAAGCCATCCATTCCAATACCATCTTGGCGGAGCTGGTGCGGACGGCGGAGGTTCGCGCCGGTGTCCCTGATGGCGCCGTCCAGTTCATTGACAACACTGACCATGCCCTGGTGAAACACTTCCTTGCCATGAATGACGTCATTGACCTGATGATACCCCGCGGCAATGTTGAGCTTATCAAATTCGTCGCGGAGAACGCCTGTATGCCCGTGGTTACGGGAGGCATCGGCGTCTGCCATACCTTTGTGGATAAAAGCGCTGACTTAAAGAAAGCCGTAGCCATCACCTATAACGCCAAGGTTCAGCGTCCCACCGTTTGCAATGCCCTTGACTGCCTCCTGGTGCACCGGGATATAGCTGAACGCGCTCTCCCTGCCATCGCCGCCGAATGGGCGAAAGCCGGTGTGGAAATGCACTGCGATGAGCGTGCCATGGCAATTCTGAAACCACATCGCGCTCTGAAGCTTGTCCCCGCCACGCAGGAGGACTACGGCAAGCAGTTCCTCTCCCTGACTGCGCTGGTGAGGGTGGTGGAATCGCTGGACGAAGCGCTGGAGCACATTGAAAAATACGGCGTGGGTCACTCAGAGGCAATCGTTACTGAAGACTACTCCAATGCCATGCGTTTTTTGAACGAGGTGGACGCCGCCTGTGTCTATGTCAACGCCAGCACCCGCTTCACTGATGGTGCTCAGTTTGGGTTGGGGGCAGAGGTGGCGGTGAGCACACAAAAAATGCACGCCCGCGGTCCCATGGGCTTAAAAGAGCTCACCAGCTACAAGTGGATTATCTTCGGCAACGGTCAGGTCAGAGCTTAGGGTCTCTTCGTCAGACTGCCGATCACCGACTGCTGAACCTGAAGCAACTGCTTGATGCCCTTGTCCGCAAGGGTAAGCAACCCATCTACAGTATCTCTGGTGAAAGGCTTGCCCTCTGCTGTACCCTGAATCTCCACGAACTCGCCTTTGCCGGTCATCACCACGTTAAAATCAACGGCGGCGCTGGCGTCTTCATCGTAGCACAGGTCCAACAGCATACAGTTATGCACCACTCCCACACTCGTCGCCGCGACGGCGGTCTTCAGCGGAGAGGCGGCAATCAGCCCCATCTTCATCAAGTTCTGACAGGCTTGATACAAAGCAACATAAGCACCCGTAATCGCCGCCGTCCGCGTGCCGCCGTCAGCCTGAATCACATCGCAGTCAACAATGAGCGTCCGCTCCCCCAGCAGGCTTAAATCAGCCACCGCCCTCAGCGACCTGCCGATAAAGCGCTGGATTTCCTGGTTTCTGCCACCCACCCTCCCCATCATACTATCGCGCGGGGTGCGTGTCACCGTAGCGCGGGGAAGCATGGCATACTCCGCCGTAATCCACCCCGTCCCCTTCCCTTTCAGAAACGGCGGCACCTTTTCATCCATGCTCACGGCACAGAGAACATGGGTCTTTCCCAGCTCAATAAGGGCTGACCCCTCTGCAAAGCTCTGAAACCCGGGCACAATCTTCACCGGACGCAGCGCATCCGGCGCACGCCCGTCAATCCGTTTCACGCATTATCTCCCTTCTCTGGTTTGTCCGAGTATATCATTACTGAGCCATAATGGCAATCTCGCGTTGTTGTCAGAGGCTCTGCAAGAATTCTCTGAGCCATGCCAGAGCTGTCTCCGCCGCCTGCTCTTTATTCTGCAACCGGTCGCCCTGGAAAATATGCTTCCGACTGAAGGTGCCGTTTTCATGGGACAGCCCCAGGTAAAATAGTCCCACCGGCTTCCCAGGTGTCTCTCCTGTTGGCCCGGCGATGCCCGTATCCGCAATGCAGATATCCACGTTGAGCAATTTCCTGCCGCCACGCGCCATCGCTTCAGCTACCTGGAAGCTCACCGCACCATAACGCTGAATCAGCTCCTCCGGCACCCCCACAATCTTTATCTTCGCCTCATTGCTATATGCCGTCACTGACCCCTTATAATAGTCGGAACTGCCCGCCACATTGGTGATACGGTGTGAAATAAGCCCGCCGGTGGCGGACTCCACCGCACCCAGCGTCAGACCCTTTTCCCGCAGGAGTTTGCCTATTTCTTCTTCCACTGAAGCCATGATTTAGCCTCGGTTATTAACTTTTATCGGTTTTGAGTATATAATAACGGAAACTGTCATTGAATAAAAGGAGGTTATCACATGATTTTAGCGGCCGCTATCATTGGTCCCATCGCCGGGCTCTGCGCTATCATGGGCATAATCACCGCACTGGAAGTCATCCCCGTGCTCATGCCCCAGCTCACCTGGACATTCTGGTTTGTGCTTTCAGCTATCCTGTTCCTGGCGACCATCACCTTCCTGCTGAGCCGCGGTCAGGAATACTAGCCCCCGGTTCGTTAGGTGTCAGAGTGCCAGAGGCAAAACTGACGGTGCAAGTCATTCCCAATGCGCCGAAGAATGAGATTGCTGGCTCTGCCGGCGGCGTGATAAAGATAAAAATCGCCGCGCCGCCGGTTGATAATAAAGCCAATAATGCGCTTATTGAGTTCCTCAGCCACGCGCTGGGGATAAGAAAGAGCGCTATCGCTATCGCCAGAGGTCAGACCAGCCGCATAAAGACCGTCACCATTGACAGCTTAAGCCCGGAAGAGGTCATGAGGAGGCTTTCTTCTTTTTCCGCCAGGCGCGCCAGTAAACAATTGCCAGGACGCCGCCCCAAAGCGGGCTGAAAATCAGCATCCAGATAAGCACTGTGCCCACTACCTGCCCGAAGGTCACCAGACCACGGAGCGCTGACTTCAGCACTTCCAGGGCGCTCCACCCCTTGCGCACCACCCCACCGGTGGTTCCTCTGGGCTCAATCTGGACAGAGATGAGGGACATAGACGTGATGCGTTCCAGATTTCTCATCTGCGTTTTTATCTGCTCTATCTCAAGGCGTATGTTCCTCAGGCTGTCATAGACCCTGAGGATGTCCTCCACCCTGTCCGCCCTCTCCAGAATCGCCAGGTATTGTTTTTCCGCTGACTCAGCATTCTTCAGGCGGGTCTCAAGGTCAGTATACTGCTCGGTGACGTCCTGGCTGTTAGTGCTCTCAGACTTCACCCGCACCGCCAGCTTCCTGATTTCCGCCAGGGCTGTCTCAAACTTGTCATCCTCAACCCTGATAGTGATGCTGCCCCTCATGCCCAGCTCTTCCCCGGAAACATAAGACGAGACTACGAACCCGCCGAACTGCTCCGCCAGCCGTGCAATGTCATCGCGCGCCTTCAGCACGTCCTCCACCACAATGGCAATATCACCATTGCGGACAATCATACGGTCTTCACTGATGACGGTGATTGTTCCGCCTCCCTTGGAAGGTAGAGACATTACGGGAGGGGCAGGAGCAGGAACGGGAACCGGAGCAGGCATCGGCGCTGGCGCGACAGCTTCAGGTGCCCTGGCGCATGCCGCCGATACCATGAGGAGTATGACTAATAGCAAGACCATGACGAGTTTTTTCATAGCAACCTCCTCACTGGTATAACGATAGGACAGTCTAGAAGTTATTCGGCTTAGGGAAAACATCCCAGCTGACAATTGCTGATTTTAATTTTGAGCTTGTTGCAGGCGTCCCCCACCGCCCGCGGACCCACCTTCAGTTCCTTAGCAATTTTGAAAGCCACAGAACATGGCAATCTACCGTTCACCAATGATGCCTTTATCTTCTCTTCCAATTCGTTTTCGTTCGCCATCGTTTTACCTCCAGATTTATCGTGATAGCTTCACCAGGAGCGCCTTGTACATGTCCGGTATCGCCTTTATCTTCTGGTAACATTCCTCAGGTAAAGCTTCATCAAGGCAAATTGCCATCATCGCGCCGCCGCCACGGTGCACGCCCCGGCTTACCTGCATCTGGCTGATATTGACATCCGCATTGCCGATAAGCGTACCCAGCATGCCAATCATGCCCGGACGGTCTTTATGCTCCGTGAACAGCATGTAACCGCCGGTGGGCTCAATTTCCAGCCAGTAGCCGTTCACGCGGGTCAGGTGGGTCTTCCCTCTCAGTGACGACCCTGCGACGAGCGTGGTGCCGGCGGTGGTATCAAGCTGGACAGTAACCATATTGGCATAGTTTTCACAGGATATGTCTTTCTGCTCGGTCACATTCAGCCCTCGCTGACAGGCAATCATGTCCGCATTGACGATGTTCACCTTTTCCTCAGTGAGGGTTTCCAGCAGTCCAGCCAGGACCGCCGCCTTGATGGGGTGGGTGTCCTGCCGTGCGATGTCTCCCTCATAACGGATGGTAAGCGTTTTCAGCTTGCCCTCCATCAACTGAACGGCGATGCGTCCAATCGTCGTGCCCACATTGAGGTATGGGCCAATGATGGACAGCGCTTCCTTAGCAATGGTGGGCGCATTCACCGGTGAGCGCGGTGGGAAACCCTGAAGGACTGCTACCACCTGTTCACACACATCGGTGCTGGCGCTGGCTTCTGCTTCCACCGTGGATGCGGCGATATGCGGCGTGGTGATGATTTTATCGCTCCTGGTCAGGATGTTATCCTTTGCCGGCTCATGGCTATAAACATCAACGGCGGCGCCTGCCAGTTTGCCCTCAGTCACCGCTTCATAAAGCGCCTTTTCATCAATGATGCCGCCTCGGGCACAGTTCACCACCATCGCCGTGGGTTTCATCAGCTTGATTTGCGCCTCA
The DNA here is from genome assembly GCA_034434915.1 of Dehalococcoidales bacterium. Lineage (GTDB taxonomy): Bacteria > Chloroflexota > Dehalococcoidia > Dehalococcoidales > RBG-16-60-22 > DAOTYE01. Next base: position 65,718 of record DAOTYE010000001.1, on the reverse strand, counting down.
CCGATGAGCCCTTTCGTGGTGGGATTAAGCGGCACATGAACTGTCAAAAAATCAGCTGTCTTCAGCAATGTATCCAGCTCAACCAGCTTGATGCCCAGGCGCTCCGCCCGCGTCTCGGCAATCATGGGGTCATAGGCGATGATGTTCATCTTCAGCCCTTTTGCCAGGCTGGCAACCTCCGTGCCTACCCTCCCCAGCCCGATAATACCCAGCGTCTTATTGCGCACCTCAGTGCCCTTGAAGTCCCGGCTCCACATACCGCTGTGGAGGAGGTTATTCGCCTGGGGGATTCTGCGCGCCATGGCTAACAGCATGGCGATGGTATGTTCCGCCGTGGAGACGATGTTCCCTTCCGGAGAATTCACCACGATGATGCCGCGGCGGGTTGCCGCCTCAACATCAATATTGTCCACCCCCACTCCGGCACGGCCGATGACCTGCAGTTTTCCCGCGGCGTCTATGATATCTGCGGTCACCCGGGTCTGACTGCGCACCACCAGCGCATCGTATCCCGCGATGATGCTCCGCAATTGCTCTGCCGTCTGCCCGGTCTTGACATCCACATCGGCATGGGCGCGGAGAATTTTAATCCCCGCCGCGTCTATGTGGTCCGTAACCAGAATCTTCACACCTGACCTGCCTTGAAATAATTAATATACATCTTAAGCATTGCGTCAGTTATTGTCAAAGCTAAAACACCAGAAGCAAAGGCAGAAAATAACTCTAACCCGGCAGGGATTCTCCTCTTGATTTCAATCTGCTGATGATTTTCGCCACAAGGCCATATAATCTGGTCACCTTCAGTAGCTTCATAAGCACACCCAAAGTTACCGTTTTAGGCAACTCATTAAACTCGCCGGGTGGCAGAGGCAACAACAGTCTCAACCTCTCCCACCGTTTCAGATAACGCATCGCTGACGTATAGTCACTTTTAACCTCAGCCACGCGAGCATTTTCTTCAGATTTTCGGAAAACACTCCGTATTGTTTCATCTCCAGCTACGAGTCCAAACCCACTCATTTCCAGAAGGTTCACAAGAGTAGTCAGTGAAAAATGGAACGTATGAGCGTTCTGCAGTAACCGCAAAAAATCCCGATAAAAGGGAAGCAGATTCTTTACGCCTGGCAACTCCACATACAAAACACCACGTGCTGAGAGGACTTGTCTTGCCCGGACTAACCCAACGTCCGGGGAAAGAATATGTTCCAAAACATCAGCATAGATGATGATGTCCGGAGTTTCAGCAAGCAAGACATCATGAATTGTCCCCACGGAGAGGTCAAGACTATGCGTTTTCCTCCCGTAGTGAACATACTCCTCGTCCAAATCAACACTTTTGACGCGGCATCCTTTCTTTTTGAAGTACTGCAAAATGCCACCCGCAGAACACCCCACCTCCAAAACGAACGGCTGAGCGGAGAATTCCTTGAGAATGTTATTCTTAAAGATAATCATATATTGCCTTGCCCCGCCTATATTCCAGAGCAAAAAAATGTTCCGTCGGGACCTCTACGCCGTTATATAACCGCCGGTATTCATACCTGTAAAACTGGTTATAGGAATCCTGGTTCATCCGTGGATTGGTCTGAATGAGTCCACACTGCTGACAAATCACCACTGGCATATAGAGACCATAGCGGTCTTTCTCTGAAAGAAGCTCAAAATCATTACCCTTGCAGATAACGCAGGGAACTGATTCAAACTGATATATTCCCCGCGCTATCTTTTCCTGGACTTGTTTTTTGATGGCTAATTGCAGTTCATTCAGCGGATAGATGGCCTTGCCATCATTGCGATACCGTTTGCTCAACATATGAAAGTATTCTACCATAAAAAGCCCGGTTGGTAATGCCATCCTGGGCGGCGTGAAGAATACCGGGGCGGGATTGGCTTTTACTGTTTTTTCTCTATTTAAGATGAAAAGCCGTGGGAGAGAAGAGACTCATCTCACTTTCAAGTCAAATAATACCCTCAACCTGCTCTTGACACCTGGCAATCAGCGTGCTAAACTTCACTCTGCAACGGCAGGAGATTCTCCATAGTGAGAGCCGAAGGGGAAAGCCCTTCACCAGAGTGAAGCGCGAAACTCTCAGGCAAAAAGACTGCCGTAAGCACAGCCTCTGGAGAGGTCCTTCACAGAAGTGAGGGAACACCGAAGGGGTAAGTCCTTCAAGGGAAGGGCGAAACTCTCAGGTCAGTAGACAGGGGGCAATCTATCGCATGATGGGTTGCCCCCTTTTATTTTAGGGAGAAAAGGAGCTGAAATGAACCCTAAAGAATATAAATACACTAAAGACCATGAATGGATTCTCCCGGAGGCGGGTGGTAGAGGCAAAATCGGCATTACGGAGTATGCTCAGTCCCAGCTGGGGGATATCGTCTATCTTGACCTGCCCGCCCCCGGCAAGACCGTCACTCAGCACAAAAAAATGGGGGAAATAGAGTCAGTAAAGGCGGTGTCTGACCTATTTGCGCCGGCAAGCGGCACGGTCATTGAAATCAACCAGAACGCCATCAATGACCCCTCTCTGGTGAACAAAGACCCGTACGGGGCCGGCTGGCTCATCAGAATCAGATTGAGCAAACCGGAAGAGCTTGACGCACTCATGAGCAGTGAAGATTACGAGAAACAGTTGACCTAGGAGGCTGACGTGCAGTTGCCCTATCTGCCCAATACTGATGCTGACCGCCAGGCTATGCTCCGCGACATTGGCGTAGAATCTGCAGATGAGCTTTTTCATGACGTTCCGGCAAAGTTCCTCAATGTCCCTTTCCACCTCCCCGCCCCCCTATCCGAGCTGGAACTGAAGGCAGAGCTCAGCCATCTCGCACAGCGCAATGCCAGCCTTAATGATTACGCTTGTTTCCTGGGCGCCGGTTTCTACCACCACTTCATCCCGAGTGTCGTCAGGCATATCACCGGACGCAGTGAGTTTTACACCGCCTATACCCCCTACCAGCCGGAAGCCAGTCAGGGCACCCTGCAGGCAATTTATGAATATCAATCGCTCATCTGCCAGCTCACCGGCATGGAAGTCAGCAACGCCGGCATGTATGATGGAAGCACCGCCACGGCAGAAGCCGCCCTCATGGCGTGCCGCATCACTCAGAAGGGAAAAATCGCCGTGCTCTCCACGGTCAACCCGGCATACCGTGAAGTGGTGGGCACCTATCTCAGCGGTCGCTCCATTCCTCTGGTGAACGTCAATGCTGATGTGAAAGGTCTGCCTGCAGATTGCGCCGCGCTCATCGTCCAGCAACCCAATTATTTTGGCTATTTTGAAGATTTAAGCTCTTGTGTCAAGAAAGCCCATGAGTCAGGTGCTCTCCTCATCGTCATCGCTGACCCTATTTCGCTCGGCATGTTCAAGTCGCCCGGAGAGTATGGAGCGGACATCGCGGTGGCGGAAGGGCAAGCGCTCGGAAATCCCGTCGGTTTTGGCGGACCGGGGCTGGGCATCTTCGCCTGCCGTAAAGACTACCTGCGCCAGATGCCGGGAAGGATTGTCGGCAGGACGGTGGACGCTGAAGGCAAGACCGGCTACGTACTCACCCTGACCACACGCGAGCAGTTCATCCGCCGCGAGCGGGCAACCTCCAATATTACCACCAACGAATCGCTGGTAGCGCTTGCCGCCACGGTGTATCTCGCCGCCATGGGCAGGCAGGGATTGCGCCGGGTGGCTGAGCTGTGCTACCACAAAGCCCACTACGCCGCAGAGGCGATTGCTCGGCTCAAGGGCTACTCGCTCGCCTTCAACCAGCCTTTTTTCAAAGAATTCGTCGTCCGCTGTCCCGTATCTCCGGAACAAATCAATAAAGCGCTGTTCAAAGCAAAAATCATTGGCGGGCTGGACATTAGCCACACAATTGAGAACGCCATGCTTTTCTGTGTCACGGAGATGAATTCCAGACAGGAAATAGACCGTCTGGTGAAAGTATTAGGAGCGTTCCAACCATGAGACCGTATTATTTGCTCCCGGATATCAGCCAGCCCGACAAGACCGCCTGCACCCTGCCGCCGCCGGATGTGCCGCTGGCAGAACTGCCCCCCGCAGACCTGCTCCGCGCTGACCTTCCCCTCCCAGAGGTGAGCGAGGTGGACCTGGTACGCTATTTCACCAACCTGAGTCAGCTCAATTATGCTGTGGACACCGGCTTTTACCCGCTGGGCAGTTGCACCATGAAATACAACCCCAAGTGGCATGAGGACGTGGCGAATCTGGACGGTTTTACTGCCCTGCACCCCCTGCAGTCCGCTGAATCAGTTCAAGGCGCGCTGAAGCTCATGGTGGAGCTTCAGAACTATCTTTCTGAAATCACCGGCATGGACGCCACCAGCCTGGCGCCGATGGCGGGCGCCCAGGGAGAGTTCGCCAATATGCTCATGATTAGAGCCTGCCTTGCCGCCCGAGGCGAGAAGCGCACGAAGGTCCTCGTGCCAGACACGGCACATGGCACCAATCCCGCCACCGCCGCCATGTGCGGCTATGAGGTAAGCACTTTGCCCTCAGATGCACACGGCAATGTTGACATGAAAAAACTTGACGCCATGATGGACGATAGTGTGGCCGCACTCACTCTCACCATGCCCACCACGCTCGGTCTCTTTGACCCGCAGATTGAAGACATCAGCCGCATCGTTCACGAGCGGGGCGGGCTGCTCTGTGGCGATGGCGCCAACCTGAACTCCATTCTGGGCAAGGTGAAGTTCGGCGATTTAGGTTTTGACTGCGTCCAGCTCAATCTCCATAAGACCTTCAGCACCCCCCATGGGGGCGGCGGACCGGGGTCTGGTCCGGTCTGCGTCAAATCCATCCTGAAGGACTACCTGCCCACCCCATGGGCAATCAGAACAGGGCAGGGCTATGAATTCATTGCGCCACCCCGCTCAATCGGCAGGCTGGGGGCAGGCTATGGCAACTTCGGCGCCATGGTGAAAGCGTATGCCTATATCCGCACCCTGGGCGCTGAGGGGCTGAAAGCGGTCAGTGAAGACGCCGTCACCAGCGCCAACTATATTAAGGAAAAGCTCAAATCAACCTATCACCTGCCTTACGACCGCACCTGCATGCATGAGGTCGTCCTCTCCGGCAAACGTCAGAAGATGAAAGGAATAAAAGCGCTGGACATCGCCAAGCGATTGCTTGACTACGGCTTTCACCCGCCCACGATGTATTTCCCGCTGGTTGTTGAGGAAGCCCTCATGATTGAGCCGACCGAGACCGAGAGCAAAGCGACCATTGACGCCTTCATTGAAGCGATGCGCGCTATCGCCCGCGAGGTTGAAGAGAAGCCGGAGCTCCTTCATTCAGCACCGCACATCACTCCCGTGCGCCGACTTGATGAAGCCACCGCCGCCCGCAAGCCAGACCTGCGCTGGCAGATGAAAAGCCAGCGATAAATAGAATGTCATTCTGGCGAAAGCCAGAACCCAGACGAGCGGATAGCTAATGGACAGGATATTGAATGCCAGATACCTCGGGCTGGTGCCATATGGAGACGCCTTTGAACTCCAACAACGCCTTGTTCGGAAGAGAGCAGAAGGCGCCATCCCAGACACCCTCATCCTGCTCCAGCACCCACCTGTGCTCACCATCGGGCGCTTCCGGGGAGAAAGGGACATCATAGCGTCTCCTAGGACGCTGGCGCGAGAGGGAATAGCCGTCTTCCGCACCAACCGCGGCGGCAGTGTCACCTACCACGGACCAGGTCAGCTAATCGGTTACCCCATCCTCAACCTGAAAGACCTCAACCTTGGTGTGCGCAACTATGTATGGAAATTGGAGGAAGTGATTATTTCCCTGCTGAGGAGATTCCATGTCACCGGCGAGCGGCACCCGGATTACCCCGGGGTGTGGGTGGGTGGAGAAAAGATTTGTTCCATTGGCATTCACGTGAGCCGTGGTATCACCATGCACGGCTTCGCCTTTAACGTGGACACTGACCTGCACCACTTCAGCTACATCAAGCCATGCGGCATGACCGACAAGCGCATGACATCACTAACAAAAGTCATGAAACGACCGGTCGCTGTGGAAGAAGTCCTGAAACCCATCCTCGGCTGTTTTTCCGAGGTCTTCAGCGTGACCTGTGTGCTGGAAGATGGCGCGGTCTCCACTATCCCGGCCCGTCGTTAGCCCATCGTCTGTTTTTATGACAACAACGGCAAAAATAAGCCGTTATTCTTCCGCATCAACGTCATCAATCACGGATGCTGATTTATTTCTTTCAATCCGCTTTATCCTCTTGACAAAACGATGGTGAAGCTTTACAATGGAAGCTATACGGCAGGCGGATACCGCTTTCCGCATTACGGACTAACGGAAAGAGAATATCAAATGAAAAAAGTCTATGTGAAAGAAGAGGTCTGCATCGGCTGCGGGCTGTGCGAAGTCCATTGCCGCCTCCAGCACGCTAAAACTAAGGACATCTTGAAAGCGTTCAAAAACGGCTCCCGCCCCATTTCTCTGGCGCGGGTGGAGAGAAACCAGCCAATTTCTTTCTCCGTGCAGTGCCGCCACTGTGAAGAGCCGTCCTGCGTGTATGCCTGCATCACCGGCGCCCTTTCCCGCGACCCACATAGTGGTATCATCACCGTGGATGCAGAAAAATGCATCGGCTGTTGGACTTGTATTCTTGCCTGTCCTTTTGGAATAATAAAGCAGGATAAGTCTCAGAAAAGAATCGCCAAGTGCGACCTCTGCCTGGGACAGGGAGTCCCTGCCTGCGTGGCGAACTGCCCCAATGAAGCCCTCATCTATGCAGAGCAAAAAGAAGAGGTACCCTCCTGAGCCAGGAAATGAAAAGGATGATTGCCATTATTGATTATGGTGCCGGCAACCTGCGGAGCGTGGTGAATGCCATCTCCACCCTGGGCTACGAACCGAAGATAACCAGTAGACCTGCTGACATACTCAGAGCCCAGGCTGTCATTTTGCCCGGCGTGGGCGCCGCCGCTGACGCCATGTCTAGCCTCAAAAAACTAAGCCTGACCGAGCTCATCAAACAGGTCATCGCCGGCAATAAACCTTTCTTCGGCGTCTGTCTGGGGCTCCAGCTTCTCTTCACCGGCACAGAGGAGGGCGGCTGGTGCGAGTGCCTTGACATCTTCTCCGGTAGAGTGAGAAGGCTACCCGCCGGACTGAAAATTCCCCATATGGGCTGGAACCAGGTGAAGCAGAAAATGGCTCATCCCATCTTCAAGGGTGTGCCCGATAATGCCAATTTCTATTTTGTCCACAGCTACTATGTTGACCCGGACGATGGCGCGTTTGTGGCAGGGGAAACGGAGTATGGCATACGCTTTTGCAGTGCCGTCGCCCGCGGCAACCTCTTCGCTACCCAGTTCCACCCGGAGAAGAGTGGAGAGCATGGGCTGAAGCTATACGATAATTTCCTTAAGCTCGCCCTGAAACAGGGATAGCCAGACGGAGAAGCAGATGTCTTCAGATTCAACAAAATATCTCATTATCGGCAATTCTGCCGGCGCCATCGGTGCGGCGGAAGCTATCCGTTCCGTGGACAGCTCTGGTGCGCTTACCATCGTCTCTGACGAGCCGTATCCAGCTTATTCCCGCCCTCTCATCTCAGAATACCTTGCCGGAACACGCACGCTGGGGACGATGCTTTACCGCCCGGCAGATTTCTACCCGAAAAACAATATCACTACCAAACTTGGCAGAAAAGTAGTGAAGCTTGAACCTGATAAGCACACCGCCACGCTGGACTCCGGAGAAGAAACTACCTGGGAAAAGCTATTGCTCGCCACCGGCGGCGTGCCTATCGTGCCACCGATGAAGGGAATGCCTGTGCAGGGCGTTTTCAATTTCACCACTCTTGATGATGCCAGAGCTATTGACCGGCACCTGAACCACCGGACGAAGGCGGTAGTCATCGGAGGTGGTCTTATCGGCGTGAGCGTGACTGAAGCCCTGGTAAAGCGCGGTGTGCAGGTGAGTATCGTTGAGATGAAAGACCGCATCTTGAACTTAATCCTTGATGAGACCGCATCCGCCCTTGAGGCGCAGGCTTTGAAGAAGGCTGGCGTGGAGATTATCACCAACCACACTGTCGCCGAGCTCATAAGCGATACCGGCGATGAAGTAACTGCTGTCAGGCTGGATGATGGCACACTAATCCGGTGCAACCTTGTCGTCATCGCCATCGGTGTGAGACCGCGCACGGAACTGGCGGCAGGCACCAGCATAAAAGTGAACCGTGGCATCGTTGTTGACCGCGCCATGAGAACATCTCACCCGGATGTCTATGCCTGCGGCGATGTATCAGAAGCGTTTGACTTCGTCTACCGGCAATGCCGCCCTGTCCCCATCTGGCCCAACGCCTATCTCGGCGGCAGAATCGCCGGGCTGAACATGACCGGAAAAAACGCAGAGTATCCCGGCGGCACGGCAATGAACTCACTCAAGTACTTCGGGCTGGACGTGGTCTCTGCCGGCATGGTCAACCCGCCCGACGCCAGCTATGAAATCATCAGCCAGACCTACGGCAATGCCTATCATAAAATCATCCTCAAAGACGATTGCGTGGTGGGCATGGTTTTCGCCGGTGATATTGAGAGAAGCGGCATCATCTTCAACCTCATGAAGAGCGGTGCTGGAGCCGCCAAATTCAAACCGCTCCTCGTGGCAAAGGACTTCGGGCTGGCTTCCCTGCCCGGGGAGCTGTGGCGACCTCACTTCAAAGCACCTGAAATGGCATCTGCCATAGTTGAAGAAGAGGGAGAAGAAGTCGGCGCGGAATAGCATTTCACCAATGGAGTGACAGATGAAGGAACTCGGACTTATCAATAACCCTTACGGCGATGACAAGGTCATTGATGCCTGCTCCATCTTCGGCATGATGGATACCTCAGGCAAGAGGTTCTCCGGCAAAGGCATCATCAGAGCGATTGCCAATATGCATGACCGCGGCAATGGGCTGGGCGGCGGGTTCGCCATCTATGGTCTTTATCCTGACCACGCTGACCAGTATGCTTTCCACGTCATGTACCTGAACCGGGAAGGCAAAGAGGAGACTGAAGCCTACCTCAAAGCGAAGTTCCACCTTGTCTTCGCAGAGGAAGTGCCCACCAGGTCAGCTCCCGGTATAGCCAATCCGCCTATCGTCTGGCGCTACTTCCTTGACGTTGACCAGCGTAAACCGGAGGGCAAGTCAGAAGATGATTATGTGGTGGAGCGGGTGATGGAAATAAATACCACCATCAAAGATACCTTTGTCTTTTCCAGCGGGAAAAACATGGGCGTCTTCAAAGGCGTGGGTTACCCGGAGGAGATTGCGGCATACTTCAACCTTGAGCAGTATGAAGGCTACCTCTGGACGGCTCACGGCAGGTTCCCCACCAATACCCCCGGGTGGTGGGGTGGTGCCCACCCCTTCTGCATCCTTGACTGGACGGTGGTCCACAACGGCGAGATTTCCTCCTACGGCATCAACCGCCGCTACTTGGAGCAGTTCGGTTACCACTGCACCATGCAGACAGATACTGAGGTCATCGCCTATGCCGTTGACCTGCTGGTCAGGAGACACAATCTGCCGGTGGAGCTGATGGCAAAGGTGCTGGCGCCGCCGCTGTGGACAGACATTGAGCGCTACCCTCCTGCCGAACAGAACCTCTACCGTACTTTGCGCCAGGTCTATGGCAGTCTGCTCATGAACGGTCCATTCACCATCATCATCGCCCATCATGATGAAATGATAGGGCTCACTGACCGCATCAGGCTCAGACCTCTGACCGTGGGCACAAAAGGTGATATGCTCTATCTTTCCTCAGAGGAATCAGCCATCCGCCTCATCTGCCCTGACCTAGATGACGCCTGGATTCCTGCCGGCGGTGAACCAATCATCGGCAAACTGAAGAAACCAGAAAAGAAAAAGGCGCCCGCGGTGAGTGGGGTGAAATAGATTATGTTAACTAAACGGATAATCCCCTGCCTTGACGTGAAAGACGGGCGCGTGGTCAAAGGGACGAGCTTCGTCAAACTGCGTGATGCCGGAGACCCTGTAGAGCTAGCCGCTTTTTACTCAAAAGAGGGCGCCGATGAGCTGGTCTTCCTGGACATCAGCGCCACACCGGAAGCCCGTGACACCATTGTGGACGTAGTGGAGCGCGTCTCTGCCAGAGTCTTCATGCCTCTTACCGTGGGCGGCGGACTGCGCACCACCGATGATATCCGCCGCATACTCAATGCAGGCGCCGACAAAGTTTCTATCAATACCGCCGCCGTGCTAACTCCTAAGCTGATTACCGAGGGAGCGGAGAAATTCGGCAGTCAGTGCATCGTGGTCGCCATTGACGGCAAGCGCATTGCTGGGAGCAAGCCAGCACGCTGGGAAGTCTATACCCACAGCGGGCAGAAGCCCACCGGCATTGACGCCGTGGAGTGGGCACAGAAGGCGGTAAAGCTCGGCGCAGGTGAGATTCTGCTCACCAGCATTGACGCCGATGGACACCGCGCAGGCTATGATATTGAGCTCACTCGCGCCGTTTCTGAATCAGTCAATGTGCCGGTGATTGCCAGCGGCGGGGCGGGGAACCTGGAAGACCTTTATCAGGCGCTCACCGCTGGAAAAGCAGATGCCGTCCTCGCCGCGAGCATCTTCCACTACGGCATACACTCAATCCGTGAGACTAAAGAATATCTGGCGAAGAAAGGGATACCAGTCAGATTATAGGGAGGGGAGGCTTGAAGACCTATTTACCAGCCAAATTCATTGTGGAAAGAGACCAGGAGCGGTGCATTAAGTGTGAAGTGTGCGCCAACCAGTGCACTTTTGACTCTCACTATTACGATGCCGAAGATGACGCCATGAAAATCCGGTTGGGCAACTGCGTAGGCTGTCACCGTTGCGTCACTTTCTGCCCCACCGGTGCGCTGTCCGTGAGACGTAACCCGCTGGAATACCGCGACAACTACAACTGGCGCCCGGAGTATATTGAGGATGTCATCAAACAGGCGGAGACCGGCGGCGTTCTGCTCACCGGCATGGGCGATGATAAAGGTCAGCGCATCTACTGGGACCACCTGGTCATCAATGCCAGCCAGGTGACCAACCCCTCCATTGACCCCCTCCGTGAGCCCATGGAGCTGACCACCTATCTCGGCAGAAAGCCGGATAAAGTGGAGTTTGATGCAGAGGGCAACATGAAGACAGACCTCTCCAGGCTGGTCAAGCTGGAGGTGCCGGTCATGTTCGCCGCCATGTCTTACGGCGCGGTGAGCCTCCATGTACACCAGTCTCTTGCCCGCGCCGCTACAGAGATGGGCACCCTCTGGAACACCGGTGAAGGCGGGCTTCACCCATCGCTTTACAAATATGGCAATAACACCATTGTGCAGGTCGCTTCGGGCCGCTTCGGAGTTCATGCTGAGTATCTTGAGACGGCACGTGTCGTGGAAATTAAAATCGGTCAGGGCGCCAAGCCAGGTATAGGCGGACACCTCCCCGGGCATAAGGTAAGCGCGGAAATCTCCGCCACCCGCATGATTCCCCGCGGGACTGATGCCCTCTCCCCGGCACCCCAGCATGACATTTATTCCATTGAGGACCTGTCACAGCTTATCTACGCCATCAAAGAAGCCACCAATTATCAGAAGCCGGTCTCGGTGAAAATCGCCGCCGTCCATAACTCGCCGGCGATTGCCAGCGGCATGGTGCGTGCCGGAGCGGATATTATTGTCCTTGACGGATTGCGTGGCGCCACTGGCGCCGCCCCCAAGATTATCCGCGATAATGTGGGCATCCCCATTGAAATGGCACTCGCCGCGGTAGACACCCGCCTCAGGCAAGAAGGCATCCGCAATCGGGCTTCGCTGGTCATCTCCGGTGGCATCAGGAACAGCGGTGATGTCGCCAAGGCAATCGCCCTCGGTGCTGATGCGGTCTATATCGGCACAGCGGCACTGGTTGCCCTCGGCTGTCGGCTCTGTCAGCAATGCCATAGCGGCAAATGTGCCTGGGGAATCTGCACTACCGACCTTTTTCTCACCAAGCGCATCAACCCGGAGATTGGCGCGCGCCGGCTGGCTAACCTTCTCCGCGCCTGGAGCCTGGAGCTCAAGGAGATGCTCGGCGGGATGGGCATCAACGCTATTGAAAGCCTGCGCGGCAACCGCCTGCAACTGCGTGGCGTGGGACTGAACCAGACTGAGCTTGACATCCTCGGTGTGAGGATGTGCGGGAGCTAACCATGACGACAACAACACAACACACCGCCACCATTGACGCTACCGGTCTTTACTACCGCGACCTGAATGCAAAAATCAGGGAGCTGGCGGAAAAAGGCGTCCAGCGTTTTATATTGACCAATGTTTACGGACAGCGCTACATTGGCACCAATCTTGATAAGCCCGTAGAAATTGAAATTCACGGCACGCCGGGCAATGACCTTGGCGCTTTCATGGTCAGCGCCCGCCTCATTGTCCACGGGAATGCCCAGGACGGCTGCGGCAATACCATGAACGGCGGAGAAATCATCATCCACGGACATGCCGGAGACATCATCGGGCTCTCCGCTCGCGGCGGCAAAATCTTCGTCAAGGAGAACGTAGGTTACCGCGCGGGCATCCACATGAAAGAATACCTGGACAAGCGCCCTATTATCGTCATTGGTGGCTCAGCACAGGACTTCTTCGGCGAATACATGGCGGGCGGCGTCCTCATCATGCTGGGTTTGACGCAGAAAGAGGGTTATAAAGCTAAGTTCATCGGCACCGGAATGCACGGCGGTGTCATCTACCTGCGGGGCAGTGTGGAAAGCCATCAGGTGGGACGGGAGGTAGGCATCGCTCAACTGGAAGCAAAAGACCGGGAGATACTTGAGACCTACGTGCGGGAGTTCGCCGCCCACTTTGACCATAACGCCGATAAGATTCTGAAGGACCCGTTCATAAAAATCTTCCCCCGCTCTCTGCGCCCCTACGGACGCATTTATGCCCACTAACAATGCTGGCAAGCCATGAGCGCCCATACTATAATTGAACTGACCTTACCACCCGCAGGGAGTTAACTGCCTTGCCGCGTGTCCTTATCATTGCCCAGGAAAATGAACCCGTAAAGCGGATGTGTTCAGCGCTGAAACAGCACGGGTTCACCTGTTTGCTCGTTTCCCACCCGGGCGATGTTTTCAAGAAGGTCGCTGAGTTTGCCCCGGACCTGCTTCTTATCACACTGAATGGTCATCTCGCTAACGCAGAGGCAATTGAGCTGGCACGCCGCCTCAAGCTGGAAAAACGCCTGCCGGTAATTGCGCTCGTCACAAGGAAAACGCTCTTCAGTGAAGAGCTCAGCCCGGACATAGATGACTTCGTTGTTGAGCTTCATGACCTTGATGAGCTGCTCTTCAGAGTGAAGCGGGTCATCCAGAAAAGCCGCCAGGCGGAATCACCTGAGGTCATCAAGCATGGAGACCTTGTCATTGACACTGCCAGATGCGAGGTAACCATCAAAGGCGTCCCGATTGAGCTTACCTTCAAAGAATACGAGCTTCTGAAATATCTGGCAAGCCATAAAGGGCGCGTGTTCAGCCGCGAAAGCCTCCTGAACAAAGTCTGGGGCTATGACTATTACGGCGGTGATAGAACGGTGGATGTCCATATCCGCCGCCTGCGCAGCAAAATTGAATCCGCCTCAAACCAGACCTACATTGAAACAGTACGCAATATCGGCTACCGCTTCAAAGCCAGAGCATAATATTAAAAACCTTTCCGGCACGTAACACAATTGTAACATTGCTGTAATATAGTGGTAATAAACAGGCGGTAAACTGAAGTCAGTGAATACTCAAGGGAGGTATCAGTAATGGCTATCAACTCTGGAGACACCGCCTGGATTCTCATCTCCTCTGCACTGGTCATGCTGATGACGCCGGGAGTAGCCCTTTTCTACGGGGGCATGGTGCGGAGGAAAAATATCCTATCTACCATGATGATGAGCTTCGCCATACTTGGCATGGTGGGGCTTCTCTGGGTGCTCTATGGCTACAGTCTGAGCTTCGGGGCGGACAATGGTGGCGTCATCGGCGGTCTGGATTTTCTGGGCTTGCGCGGCGTAGGTCAGGAGCCTTCCGCCGTTTATGCCACCACAGTGCCACACCTCGCCTACATGATTTTTCAGGCGATGTTCGCCATCATCACGGTAGCTCTGATTACAGGTGCGGTGGTGGAACGCATTAAGTTCAGCGCCCTGCTCATCTTCTCCGCCCTTTGGCTCACCTTCGTCTATGCGCCGGTGGCGCATTGGGTGTGGGGCAGCGGAGGTTGGCTCTCAAAACTGGGGGCGCTGGACTTTGCCGGGGGCACGGTAGTGCACATCTGCGCCGGCATGTCTGCTCTGGCGCTATCACTGGTATTGGGACCTCGCAAAGGCTTCGGCAATGGGAGCGCCATGGAGCCGAATAATATTCCCATCGTTGCCCTCGGCGCCGGTCTGCTCTGGTTCGGCTGGTTCGGCTTCAATGCCGGGAGCGCACTCACCGCTGGCGGACTTGCCTCAAGTGCCTTCGTCGCCACGAACACCAGCGCCGCGGCGGCCGCCTTCACCTGGATGTTCCTGAGCTGGCTCTACCGCCGTCCCACCCTTCTGGGCACGGCTACTGGTGCTGTTGCCGGGCTGGTGGCTATCACCCCTGCCGCTGGCTTTGTGCCACCGCTTGCCGGCATCCCCATCGGCATCGGCGCCGCAGTAGTCTGCTATTACTGCATGATACTCAGGACGAAATGGCGTGTTGATGAATCGCTTGATGTCTGGGCGGTGCACGGCATGGGCGGCACCTGGGGTGCGCTTGCCACGGGCCTTTTTGCCAGCGCGGCGGTGAACTCCGCCGGGGCTGACGGGCTCTTCTTTGGCAATGCTCTGCTGTTGGGGAAACAGCTTATCGGCATCGTCACGGTGTGGGCTTTCGCCTTCGGTGTCAGCTGGGTCATCGCCAAAGTGATTGACATGCTCTTCGGGCTGAGGGTCAGTCCCGCAGAAGAAACGGTCGGTCTGGACATATCCCAGCATGGTGAAAGAGCTTACGGGAGCTTACTGAGATGAAAAAGATAGAGGCAATCATCAGAGAGGAAAAACTTGACGCTGTGCGCAAGGCGCTGGAAAAGAACGGGCATTTCGGCATGACCATCAGCGAGGTAAGCGGACGGGGACGCCAGAAAGGGATTCCCCTCCAGTGGAGAGTGGGTGAATACCAGGTGGACTTCCTGCCCAAACTGAAACTGGAGATGGTCATCGCTGATAAAGATGTGCCTGATGCCGTCAGGCTCATCACGGAAAACGCCCGCTCCGGGGAAATCGGCGATGGGAAAATCTTCATCATGCCGGTGGAAGAAATCATCCGAGTGCGCACCGGCGAGACAGGTGACAACGCAGTATAGAATAATTATAATAAGGAGGAAAAGAAGGAGAAAACATGGTCAAAAAGGAAAGCATTGCAGGTAGCAAGGAATACGTCCTGAAGACAGCCAAGGAGCAAAACGTAAAGTTCGTAGAACTCTGGTTCACAGACATTGTCGGCATGCTGAAAAGCTTTGCCATTCCCTTTTCTGAACTGGAAAGGGCACTGGAAGAAGGGTTCGGTTTTGACGGCTCTTCCGTTCAGGGATTTGCGCGCATTGATGAAAGTGATATGGTCGCCATGCCGGATGTTGACACTTTCCAGCTTCTCCCCTGGCGCCCCAATGCGGACACCGCCATCGCCCGCATCATCTGTGATATCTACACTCCGGAAGGTAAACCATTCGCCGGCGACCCTCGCGGGGTTCTCAAAAGGAATCTGAAGCGTGCCGCCGACATGGGTTTCACCTATTACGTCGGTCCGGAGCTGGAATACTTCTACTTTAAAGATGAAAAGGGCACCGTCATGCTGGATGAAGGTGGCTACTTTGACATGACCCTCCGGGATGCCGCCACTGAGCTCCGCAATGAGACTGTCGCCGCCCTGGAAGGAATGGGTATCGCCATTGACAAGTCCCACCATGAGGTGGCTACCAGCCAGCATGAAATTGACATGGTCTATACTGATGCCCTCACCATGGCGGACAATGTCATGACCTACCGCCTGGTGGTAAAAGAGTACGCCATGAAACATGGCGTTTATGCCACCTTTATGCCCAAACCGGTCTTCGGCATCAATGGCAGTGGTATGCACGTCCACCAGTCCCTGTTCAAAGGTAGCCGCAATGCTTTCTTTGACAAGAATGGTCTTTACTATCTCTCCAAAATCGGGCGCGGCTATGTGGCCGGCTTACTGAAGTATGCGCCAGAGTTCACCACCGTCACCAACCAGTGGGTGAACTCCTATAAGCGCCTGGTCCCGGGCTATGAAGCGCCGGTCTATCTCTCCTGGGCGCGCCGGAACCGCTCTGACCTCATCCGTGTCCCGGAATACAAACCCGGCAAAGAAGAAGCCACCCGGATTGAACTGCGCTCACCTGACCCCGCCTGCAATCCTTACCTTGCTTTCAGCGTGATGCTCGCCGCCGGCCTTGCCGGCATTGAAGAAGGTCTTGAGCCGCCAGACCCCGTAGAGCAGAACGTCTATGAGATGAGCGATGAAGAAAGGAAAGAACTCAACATCGGCACCTTGCCTGCCAGCCTGCTGGAGGCTATCTGCCTTACCGAGAAGAGCGAGCTGGTGAAGAAAGCGCTCGGCGCTCACGTCTTCAATGCTTTTATTGAGAATAAGAAGATTGAGTGGGACCGATACCGCATCCAGGTGACCGAATACGAGCTCAAACGCTACCTGCCGATTCTATGACGCAGACCTTGAAGGACAACAACGGCGTAGCAGACATGCGCCGGCTCCGTCTGGGAATGGCGCAAATCAATACTACCGTTGGTGACTTCAGCGGCAACGTAGCGAAAATACTAAAAATCATTGAAGAGGCGAAAGCTCTGGGAACTGACCTGCTCACCTTCCCGGAGCTTTCCATTTGCGGCTATCCTCCGGAAGACCTCCTCTTCAAACCGAGTTTCATCAGTGAGAATCTGAGAGCGCTGGATGAAATCGTCCGCCATGTCTCCGGCATGACCGTCGTGGTCGGCTTCGTGGATGCGGAGAAAGACCTGTATAACGCCGCCGCCATCATCCATGACGGCAAGCTCGTCCACACCTACCATAAAATCTACCTTCCCAATTATGGCGTCTTTGATGAAAACCGGTATTTCCAGGCGGGGAAAGATATCCCGGTCTATACCATCGCCGGCATAGGCGTGGGCATCAATATCTGTGAAGATATCTGGTATGAAGCCGGTCCGGCGACAGTGCAGGCTTACGCCGGGGCAGAGGTCATCATCAATATCAGCTCTTCCCCCTACCACGCCGGAAAAGGTGCTTCACGCCAGCGCATGCTCGCCACACGCGCCGCAGATAACATCGCCATCGTCGCATATAATAACCTCGTCGGCGGGCAGGATGAGCTGGTCTTTGACGGCAACAGCATGGTGCTCAATGAAAAAGGAGAGCTTATCGCCAAAGGCAGGCAGTTTCAAGAAGATCTCATCGTAGCCGACCTTGACGTGGAAGCAGTGTTCCGCACCCGCCTCCATGACCCACGCTGGCGCAAGGAGACCCAGCTGGTCAATGAACGCGAATGCCGCACTATCCTTGTCCCCGTTTCCACTGAACCAGCAATGCAAGAAAAACCACCACTGCCGACTCGTCCGCCGGAAGAATTTGACCCCATCGGGGAAATTTATAAAGCCATCGTCCTGGGCACACAAGACTATGTCCGCAAGAACGGGTTCCAAAAAGTGCTCATCGGACTGTCCGGAGGTATTGATTCCAGCCTCGTCGCCACCATCGCGGTTGATGCCCTAGGCAAGGACAATGTGGTCGGCATCTCTATGCCCTCTCGCTACTCTTCTCCCGGCAGTAGCTCAGATGCCAGGCTCCTGGCGCAGAACCTGGGCATTAAGCTCACCACCATATCTATTGAGCCCATTTTCCAGGCATACCTGGACACACTGGCAGAATCATTCAAAGACACCCAGCCGGATGTTACGGAGGAGAATATCCAGGCACGCATCCGCGGCAATATCCTTATGGCGCTATCTAACAAGTTCGGCTGGCTGGTGCTCACCACCGGCGATAAAAGCGAGATGGCTACCGGCTTTACCACCCTTTACGGTGATATGGCAGGCGGCTTTGCCGTCATAAAAGATGTCCCGAAGACCCTGTGCTATAAGCTGGCAAAATACCGCAACTCACAGGCAGGCAAAGAGCTCATCCCGCGCACCGTGCTTGAGAAAGCCCCGTCTCCTGAGCTGAAACCGGACCAGAAAGCAAGCGATACTCTGCCACCATACGAACTGCTTGACCCCATTTTGACCGCCTACGTGGAAGAAGATAAAAGCGTGGCGCAGATTATCGCCATGGGATTCCCGGGGGATGTGGTCAGGAAAGCGGCGCGACTGGTTGACCGGAGCGAGTACAAGCGGCGCCAGGCTCCTCCGGGAGTGAAAATCACTCCCCGCGCCTTCGGACGGGACCGCCGTCTGCCCATCACCAACCAGTTCAAACAATACTGAGCGTTTCTGCTATAATACTTGAGCAGATACTTAAGGAGGGCGACCATGGTGCAGACTGTCAGCACTGAGACGGAAAGAAAAATCATCGCCATCCTAAAGGTATTAAGCGAGTCCGCTGAACCCCTGGGGTCAATCACCATCGCCCGGGAACTGGAGCGCCACGGCATCTTCCTCAGCGAAAGAGCCATCCGCTACCATTTGCGAATTACCGATGAGCGCGGCTACACCCAGCCCATGGGACGTGATGGCAGGATGCTCACCCAGGAAGGACTGGAGGAGCTTAAAATGGCGCTGGCACCAGAGCAGGTGGGCTTCATCCACGAAAAGCTGGAGCTCCTTGCCTTCCAGACCACCTTTAATCCCCGCAACCGCACCGGACAAATCCCCATCAATACCTCTCTCATCAGAAAAGAGGACTTTAAGAAAGCCCTTTCCCTCATGAAAGATGCCTTCAAAGCCGGCATCTGCGTGAGCGACCTGGTGGTCATGGCAGAGGAAGGTGAGAAACTGGGCTCCATCGTCGTCCCTCACGGGAAAATAGGTCTGGCTACCGTTTGTAGCGTCGTGGTCAATGGCGTCCTCCTGAAAGCCGGTATACCAATCAGCTCGCGTTTTGGTGGTGTCCTGGAAGTTCGCAATCACCAACCGAAGCGCTTCGTCGCCATCATTAACTACGCCGGCACCTCCCTTGACCCTTCAGAGCAGTATATCCGCGCCAAAATGACCAGCGTCAGCGAAGCCGCCCGCACCGGCAACGGCAAAATCCTGGCTAACTTCCGCGAACTGCCTTCTCTCGCTCGCTCTATCGCACAGGAAACCGTGACGGCTCTTAAAGAGGTGGGGATAAACGGCGTTTACGTTCTCGGCAATACCAGTGAGCCGGTCTGCCAGGTAGCTTTGGGTCTCAACCGCGTGGGCATGGTTCTTCTGGGCGGGCTAAACCCGGTAGCCGCGGCAGTAGAAGGCGGCATTGACATTGAAAATGTGGCTGAAAGCGGCATGGTGGATTTCACCCAGCTGGTAAGCGTCTGGAAGCTAATGTAACTCAGGAATCCCCTGTCCCGCAACACCCTGCCGTCTCTATTTTCCACTTTTCTTTCTTATTCATGGGACTCATTGAAGATGAAGTCTGGATGGGACAATCTCACAAATAATTTACCCCGTCTCTTCGCCCGCAATGAACGAAATAAACTAAATGCAAATGAAACCTGAAAAGGGTATTGAAAATCTCCCCGGCGACAATTACAATAAACATAGCATTTCTATGTATTTCTGCAAGAACGAGGTAGCCTATGGTAAGAAGAGGTGAACTGATTAAAGGCAGTCTTGACTCCCTGCTCCTGGGTCTGTTGGAGCACCAGCCCATGTATGGCTATCAGATTATCCGAGAACTGAAGCGTAAGAGCCAGGGCTATTTTGAATTTAAAGAGGGAACGCTGTATCCCGCCCTGCACCGCCTTGAGAAATCAGGAATGGTGAGCGGCACCTGGCAGCTCCTGCCAAACGGTCGGCAGAGGAGATATTACACTCTTACCGCGAAAGGTCTTGCCCGTCTGGCTGACGAGCGCTCCCAGTGGCGGGATTTCCTGACCGCCATGAACCCATTCATGCAGCCGGCGGATTAGCGGAGGCTAGGCATGACCACCACACTTGAGAGCTATCTTGAGAGCATCAGAAGCGGACTGAGGCTTGGACCCGCGGAAGAAAGAGAAGTCATCAGCGAGCTGAGGACGCATATTGAAGATAGCCTCCAGGAACTGAAAGAGACTGGGCTTTCAGAAGAGCAAGCCGCCGGGGCGTGCCTCAGACTGCTCGGCTCCGCACGTATGATTGCCCGGCAAATCTATGAAGCGCACAGTCAGGGCACCTGGCAACAGGCATTGCTCGCCGCCATGCCTCATCTCCTGTTCGGCGCCCTGTTTGCCCTCAACTGGTGGAACCACACTTTCTGGCTCACAGTCACCCTCATCCTTATTTCTGCGGCAGTGGGATATGGTCTCTGGCGCAGTAAACCGCAGTGGATTTTCCCCTGGCTGGGATACTCCCTCCTGCCCGTGGTGATTGTCGGCATTCTCCTGATGCACCTGCCGCGAACATGGTTCTGGGTGACAATTCCGCTTTACTTCCTCATCGCGCTATGGTGGCTCCACAACACCGTGCTCCAGGCTATGAAAAGGGACTGGTTGCTGGCATCACTGATGCTCCTGCCTGCTCCTATCATTGTCGGCTGGGTGCTGGCAGTTGAGCCTGATTTTACCTTTGATGAATTCAGCTCTGCCCGCGTCTATCATTTTGCTCCGTTTATTGCACTAAGCTTCCTTGCCCTCGGGCTGACCATCGCCGCCTTTATCCGCTTGAGACAGCGCTGGCTCAGATTGGCAACTCTCATGCTCTCCGGTCCACTCATCCTGACCATGGTAGCTTACTATGCCCAGGGGAGACTTAGTCTGTACGCCTTTCTGATTCTCTTCCTGGCTTTAGGTGGATTGTTTGCCATCCCCGCCCTGCTGGACCGCAGGATTAGAAGAGCGACCAAACGGGTGCGAGCTTTTACCGGAATATGGCGCTAGTTACCTGAAGAAAGAATTCAGGAGGCGTCTATCACACAAAATGTAGCAGTGGTAACGGACAGCATCGCCTGCCTCCCCAAGGAACTCATTGACCAGTATGCCATTGAGATTCTGCCAATTAATTTCTACGTCAGCGGCAGGCTTTACCGGGACTGGGTGGATGTTACCCCATCTGAGGCATATGAGCTTTTTCTGAAAGACCCGGAAACTTTTAAGAGCTCCGCACCGTCCCCCGAGGAATGCCTGCACGCCTACCGCAACGCCAGCCGGATAGCCAGGAATATCCTCTGCGTCACCCTCTCCACCAAGCTCAGCTCTACCTATGACGTGGCAATTGAAGCCAGAGAACTGGCAAAAACGGCGCTCCCGGATGTAACCATTGCGGTGCTTGACTCAGAGAGTGCCACGCCCTCAGAAGGTTTTGTAGCGCTGGCGGCGGCGCGGGCGGCGCAGGAAGGCAAAAGCCTGCCGGAAACAATCCAGGCGGCACAGAGAGTAAAGGGGAAAGTCAGTTCAATCGTCATCCTTGACACCATCCGCCACGTTTACCGCTCCGGGCGCGTACCCAAGATTGCCTCACAGATTGGCTCCATTCTGAATATCCGCCCCATCCTCACCGTCTCCGGCACGGTCCACTTCTCCGGTGCGGTGAGAAGCCGCAGTCACGGCATTGAGCGCGCCTTCCAGATGATGCGCAAGAGGATAGGACAGAAGCCAGCACATATCGCGGTCTTCCACGCCTATGCCCCGGAAGAAGCACAGAAGCTGAAAGAAAGGGCGGCGACTGAGTTCAACTGCGTGGAGCTGTGGCTCAGCGAGTTCAGCCCCATCATGGGTTACGCTTGCGGCACCGGCACTGTGGGTATCGCATTTTATGCGGAAGAGTAACACAGGAATTACCGTATGACAACTACGATTATTGCAGTCGCTGTCGGCTATCTGCTTGGCTCAATCCCCTTTGCTTATATTGCGGGGCGCCTGGTAAAAGGGATTGACATCCGTCAGGCTGGCGGCGGCAATGTGGGCGCGCTGAACACCATCAGGGAAATAGGGCTTGTACCTGGTATGTTAGTTCTGCTCCGGCAAACGAAGAGGAGGAAATGAGAAAAGTCAGCATTGTGACTGATACCACTGCCTGCATACCGCAGGAGAAAGTGCAGGAATACGGCATTGAGGTTGTGCCCGTCCAACTCATCTTTGAGAATAAGACCTACCGCGACGGCATTGACATCAGCCCAAGCGAGTTCTATGCTCTCCTGCGCAAGGCAAAGAAACTGCCTACCACCTCCAGCTCCTCTCCCGGTCCATATCTGGAAGCCTTCCGCAGAGCCAGCCAGAGAACGGACAGTATCCTTTGCCTCACTGAGCCAGTGAAATTCAGCGCGATGCACAATGCCGCCACTATCGCCAGAGACATGATAAAGAATGAGTTGCCCCGTCTCAATGTTGAGGTCATCGCCTGTGATACTGCGGCGGCGGGGATGGGACTGGTAGTGCTTGCCGCCGCTCGCGCGGCGCATACCGGAAAAGACCTGAGCCAGGTCATTGAGATAACTAATTCTATTATGCCCCGCGTCAATCTCTTCGCCGCGCTGGATACGCTCCACTATCTGGCAAAAGGCGGACGGGTGCCTCAAGCGGCTGAGCTGGTCAATTCCCTGCTCCAGATTAAGCCCATCTTCTCCCTCAACCATGCTGATGCCCGCACCGTCGCCCTGCCCAGGACTTCTGCCAGCGCCCTGAAAAAGATAGTGAAACTTATGCAGGAAAAAGTGGTGGCAGGACAACCTCTTCATGTTGCCGTGATGCACGCCAATGCGCCGGACAAAGCTTTGCAACTTAAAAACCGCATCGCCAGCCAGTTCAACTGTGTTGAACTCTTTATCACAGAATTCACCCCGGTCATGGGTGTCCATACCGGACCCGGGCTGGTGGGCGTGGCTTTCTACGGGGAACAACCATAGCTCTGATGAAGACTCAATATCAGAGAGGAGCTTTCGCTCCCCCTTTTCTTTACTTCCCCCCTATCTAGCAGGAGATGGGGCAGGGGTGAGGTCTTGACTTAAAACGTAACGTCACTGATACCGTAAGCTAAAACGCTCTCTGGCTTTCCCGTAAAAAAAATTCTATAATCATGGTGTGGCACAAACTCATCTTATCCCGGATGTCCTGAAGCTGAAGGAGAGCCTGGGCACCTTACCTGAACCAGTGGTCAGACCGGCGCTCATCACGGTAAGCGGACTGCCCGGCACGGGGAAGACCCACTTCTGTCAGAAGCTCGCGGAAAAGCTCCCCTATCAGTCCATCATTCTGGAAAGCGACGCCCTGCGCAAGACCCTCTTCCCTCACCCCACCTATACTCCTGCTGAAAGCGCGCGATTGTTCCAGGCGATTCACCTGCTCACTGAAGACCTGCTCCAGAAAAACATACCCGTCATCCTAGATGCCACCAATCTTTCCGAGCCGCACCGCGAGCGCCTCTACCACATCGCCGAACGCGCTAAAGCCAAGCTCATCCTGGTATGGGTTGAAGCCCCGCTGGAAGTGGTCCGCCAGAGACTTCTACAGCGCGCTCAAGGTATGACCAGAAGCCACTCTGACGCTGACTGGACAGTATTCCAGAAAATGCAGCCAACAGTGGACAGAATCCGCCGTAACCACTTCGTCGTGGACACCTCGCGGGATATTACGCCGGTGATTGATAAAATTATCAGAGCGCTCAAGAAATGAAAGGAGATACATCATGGACATAAAGGTGGCCATCACTGCCATAGAGAAAATAAAGGCTGATGCCATCATCGTCAACTCGTTTGAGACAGAAAAAAGCCTGGAAAAAGACACCGCTACCATTGACCAGGCGCTGGGCGGAGCTATCTCCCGGCTCATGGAGAAGGGCGAAATCAAAGGCAAATTGAATGAAACGGTCATCATCTACACCCTGGGCAAACTGCCTGCTGATAAAGTGGCAGTGGCTGGGCTGGGGAAAAAAGCTGAGTTGACCCACAATAAAGTGCGTGGAGCGGTGGCGGAGACCTGCCGCCTCCTAAGGAACAAAGGCGCCACCACCATCGCCACCATACCCCAGGGCGCCGGCATCAATGCCATCACCACGGAAAGCTCAGCACAGGCAATCGCTGAGGGAGCGCTTCTCGGACTTTATACCTTCCGCAAGCACATGACCCGCGCAGAAAACAAGACCGGAGAAATCAAAGAGCTCACCATCATAAGCGACTCCGGAATGAAGCCCTCTCTTGAGGCAGGCGCAAAGCGGGGCATCATCATTGCCGAAGCCGCCAATCTAGCCCGCGACATGGTCAATGAGCCCGCCAACTTCATGACGCCCACCCGCATGGCGGAAATCGCTGTGAAGCTGGCTGAGACTCACGGGCTTGAGGTAAGCGTGTTTGACCAGGAGCAGATGGCAGAGATGGGCATGGGTGCCCTGCTGGGGGTTGCCCAGGGGAGCCGCCAGCCGCCCAAATTCATCGTACTGAACTACAAGGGCAATAGTTCCGCCGGGATTGACATCGCCCTCATCGGCAAAGGCATCACCTTTGACTCCGGCGGCATCTCTCTGAAGCCTTCTGAAAAAATGGAAGAGATGAAGGGAGACATGGCAGGTGGCGCA
Organism: Dehalococcoidales bacterium; assembly: GCA_034434915.1. GTDB lineage: Bacteria > Chloroflexota > Dehalococcoidia > Dehalococcoidales > RBG-16-60-22 > DAOTYE01. The sequence goes on along the minus strand of DAOTYE010000001.1, from coordinate 40,974 downwards.
TCAGTCATGGCAGCCATCAGCGCCATAGCCCAACTTAAAGCGAGAGTTAACGTCATGGCGATTGTGCCCGCCACAGAAAACCTGCCGGATGGCAACGCCTATAAACCGGGAGACGTCCTGAAAGCCATGAACGGCAAGACCATTGAAATCATCTCCACCGATGCTGAAGGGAGACTAATCCTCGCTGACGCCCTGAGCTATGCCCGGAAACAGGGCGCAAAGCAGATGATAGACGTTGCCACTCTCACCGGCGCCTGCAAGGTTGCCCTCGGCGATGTCACCACCGGTGCCTTCCCCAATAACCAGGCGCTGATGGACATGGTGATTGCCGCCAGCAAAGAGAGCGGCGAATATATCTGGCAGATGCCCATGTTTGATGAGTACCGCGAACAGAACAAAAGCGATGTGGCGGACATCAAAAACTCCGGCGGGAGATGGGGCGGCGCCATCACCGCGGCAAAGTTCCTGGAAGAGTTCGTTGAAGGTACGCCGTGGGTGCACCTGGACATCGCCGGCACTGATTTAGCTGAAAAAGACAGGGGTTATATTGTAAAAGGAGCTACCGGTATTCCCGTCCGGACTTTAATTGCGCTGGTCCTGTCCATGGCGCAATCAGAAAACAAGGGAGGAAAGAAATGAAAGTCAAATGGCTGGGACACGCGTCTTTCTTGATTACTTCAGATAACGGCACACGCATAATTACTGACCCTTACGCACCCGGAGATGACCTGCGCTACGGTGAAATAAAAGAAACCGCAGACATCGTCACGGTAAGCCATGACCATTTTGACCACGGCAATGTGTCTGCCGTGAGAGGCAATCCACAGGTGGTCAGAGGCACCACCACCGTGAAAGGCATCAGCTTCAAAGGTATTGCCGTGTTTCATGATGAAGCCGCAGGCAGCAAGCGCGGCAGAAACACGGTGATATGCATGACAGTGGACGGCATAAACATTTGTCACCTCGGCGACCTGGGACATGCCCTCACCGGAAAACAGATAGCAGAAATCGGCAAAGTGGATATTTTGCTTCTGCCGGTGGGGGGCTTCTATACCATTGACGCCAGGACTGCCAGCCAGGTGAGTGACCAGCTCAAACCTGAAGTCATCATCCCGATGCACTTTAAAAACCCCAAATGCGCCTTTCCCATTGCCGGCGTTGAGGAGTTCCTAAAAGGCAAGAAAAACGTAAAGCAGGCTGACGCCAGTGAGGTGGAGTTCAAAGCGGGAAGCCTGCCAGCGGAAACACAGATTCTCGTCCTGAAACCGGCGCTCTGAATGGAAATAATTAAGCAAAAGGAGGCTTAATGATAAAAATCTATTATGACAGGGATGCAGACCTGGGACTCTTAAAAGGCAAGACCATCGGCGTCATCGGCTACGGGAGCCAGGGACATGCCCAAGCGCTCAATGCGCGGGACAGCGGCTGCGAGGTCATTGTGGCTGACGTTCCGGGAAGCGCCGCCTGGAAAGCGGCGGAAAAGGATGGTTTTCAAGTCTTCACTGCCGCCGAAGCCGCCCAAAAAGCAGACATCATCATCCTGCTTGCCCCGGACGACCTCCAGCCAAAAATCTACAAAGAGTCAATTGAGCCCGGCTTGAGCAAAGGCAAAGTGCTCCAGTTCGCCCACGGCTTCAATGTCTACTATCACCAGATTACCCCACCAAAAGACGTGGACGTCATTCTGGTTGCCCCCAAGATTCACGGCGTCCTCCTGCGCAAGCTCTACCTGGAAAAGCAGGGACCGCCCGCCAGCATCGCCGTACACCAGGACGCCTCCGGAAAAGCAAAGCAAATCGCCCTTGCCTTCTCAAAAGCCATCGGCTGTACCCGCGGCGGCGTCATTGACACCACGTTCAAGGAAGAGACCGTCACTGATATTTTCAACGAGCAGTGCGGGATTGGAGGTGGCGTGGTGGGCTTGCTCAAAGCGGCATGGGAGGTGCTGGTGGAGGCAGGCTACGGCGAGGAGACCGCCTACCTTGAGCTTTTCAACGAGCTTAAAGGCGTCGCCGACCTTATCAAGCTTTACGGCGTCCCCGGCATGATACGGCGCTGTAGTCTCACCGCCCAGTACGGCATTATGCTCTGCCAGAACAGAGTGATTGACGAAGCGGTAAAAGCCAACATGCGCCGCGTCCTGCGCGATATTGAGGACGGCGCCTTTGCCCACAGGTGGATGGCTGAAGGCAAGATTGGCTACCCCAATTATCTTACCCTGCTCAGCCTTGAAGACGAGCACAAATCAGAGCAGGTAGGCAAACAGCTCCGGGATTCCATGCCCGGAATGGCTAAAGCATGACCTCATATAAATCTCCACATGACCGAAGGGGGAGTTAAACTCCCCCTTTTGCTTTCTATAGCCCTGCCCTGAAAGTCATTCTGGCGCAATCCAGAACCAGACTCAAATCCTCACCATCACAGGCTACCAGTTTTTCTGCAGAAGGACTCAGGGTAACACAAACCGGGCGCCATTAAAACAAAAGGCGGAGCAGTAATACGCCGCCCGCTGTATTGACGGATATGGTAAAATTAAATAAGTGGGGCAAGGAGGTTAACCGGAGCAAAAAACCAACTTGAAAATAAGCGGTATTGTGCTCGCTGGTGGCAGGAGTTTAAGGCTGGGGCGCAACAAATCCCTGGTCAAAATCAGCAATAAAAATTTACTGGAACTCGTCATTTCCAGAATCAGCGAAGTAAGCAGCGATATTATTGTAATAATAGCTAAAGAGCAGAATATACCCGGCTTGCCCCATTTCCCACGGGCACGGATAGTAAACGATATATTACCCGGAAAGGGTCCGCTGGGGGGCATATATACCGGGTTAAAGACTACAAGCTCACGCTATAATTTCGTTGTTGCTTCTGACATGCCGTTCCTGAACGTTCTGCTGATGCGCTACATGATAGCGCACGCTGAAGACGCTGATATCGTGTTGCCGCGAGTGGGACATTTCATTGAGCCGCTTCACGCCGTGTACAGTCAGGACTGCCTGGCTCCGATACAAGAGATGATACAGCATAATGACCTTAAGCTGAGCAATCTGTTACAGCGGGTAAATGTGCGCTATGTTGACACCGCTGAGATTGAGCGGTTTGACCCACGCCACCTGAGCTTTTTCAATGTGAACACAGAGGCGGATTTAGCAAAAGCTCAAAGAATCAGCAGAGGAGAAATATAAGGTGATAAGCGTTGAGCAGGCTCTGGAAAAAATCCTGAGCTACGCTGATGTCCTGGAAGCAGAGCCGGTGCCCATTCTGGATGCCATCGGGCAGGTGCTGGCAGAAGACGTCTATTCAGACATCTCCATCCCCCCCCTGGACAATGCTGCCATGGACGGCTATGCCGTGAGAGCTAAAGATACGGAGCATGCCAGTGTCCAATCCCCTGTCTTGCTAAAAGTTATTGATACCGTCAGCGCCGGCTCCATCTCCCGGAAAAAGGTAACGCCCGGTACCGCCATCCGCATCATGACTGGAGCGCCGGTTCCGGAAGGTGCGGACAGCGTGGTCCGCTTTGAAGATACTGATGAAACCGTCCGACAGAAAAAAGCGACAGCCGGTTCTCCCGCTGAGATAGGCATCTTATACCCAGCCAAGCCCGGTCTCAACATCAGACAAGCCGGAGAAGACGTAGCTAAAGGCGCGCATATCCTGAAAAAAGGCACCATCATCCGCCCGGCTGAGGTCGGCGTTCTCGCCTCGCTGGGACGCCCCACCGTGCTTGCCATCCGCCGGCCCGTCATAGCTATCCTTGCCACCGGCAATGAGCTCGTGGAAATTGGCAAGCCTCTGCCCCCGGGCAAAATCTACAATAGCAATACGTACAGCGTGGCGGCACTGGTCAAACGCTACGGCGGCATCCCGAAAGTGCTGGGCATCGCCCTTGACGACGAGAAATCCCTGGTCAACAAGCTCCGCGAGGGGTTGGATGCAGATATGCTCATCACCAGCGGCGGCGTCTCCTCAGGCGATTATGACATCGTAAAAGACATCCTGGCTAAAGAAGGTGAAATCACCTTCTGGACGGTGCGCATGAAGCCCGGTAAACCACTCGCCTTCGGTAGAATCAGAGGCAAAAGCAAAGCCGGAGCGGTGAAATACATACCTCACCTGGGCTTGCCCGGCAACCCGGTCAGTTCCATGGTCACTTTTGAGCTCTTCGCCCGCCCGGCGATGTACAAGATGATGGGCAAAAAACCGCTCCCCAAGCCGACGGTGAAAGCAGTCATTGAACAGCCGGTAACTAACCGCGATGGTCGCCGCGTCTATCTGAGAGCAATTGTGACCAAGCGCAACGGCACTTATTATGCGAGCCTCACCGGCCCGCAGGGTTCTGGCATCCTCACCTCAATGAGCCTTGCCAATGGTCTGGCAATTGTCCCGGAGGACAGGGCGGAAATCCGGGCGGGAGAAATAGTGGATGTCATCATGCTTGATTGGAATGAGGAGGTTAACCTCTAACAATACACATGCAACCAATCATATCAATCGTGGGCAAATCAAACTCCGGCAAGACTACCCTCCTGGAAAGCCTTATCGCCGAACTGACACGGCGGGGCTATCAGCTTGCCGTCATCAAGCATGCTGGAGAGGATATTGAGCTGGACACCGTGAACAAAGACACTTGGCGCTTCCGCAAGGCAGGCAGTCAGCTAGCCGCTATCAACGCCGGGCGCGGGCTGGCGGTCTTCTACACCCTTGACCATGACTTTGCGCCTGAGGAGCTGGCACGCCTGCTCTGGCTGGACTGCGACCTCATCCTGACCGAAGGTTTCAAGCGCAACGATTACCGTAAGATTGAAGTCCACCGCCAGGAACAGGGCAGTGAGCTCCTGAGCCCTACGGAGCAGTTGCTCGCTGTGATAACGGATGAAAAGCTGAATGTACCAGTGCCGCAGTTCACCCGCGACGAGGTTGGCAAAATCGCTGACCTTATTGAACAAACTTATCTGTCAAAGCAAAAAAAGGAAGACATTGACCTCATCATTAACAACGAACGCGTTCTGCTCAATGACGAGACAGCAAACCTGCTCTCCCGGACAATGATGGCGTTCGCTTCCAGGCACAAGAAAGTAAGTGAAATCAAACGATTGCGCCTATCCATGAGGAAAGCAAAATGATTTTCAATGCTGAAGAATTCATTTTCAAGGCGCCGCCCGTTATTTCCCGCGCGCGGCGTGTCCTGATTAAACCATGCGCCGCCTATAATGTGCCCTATCCGGCGACCACCAGCCGGGAAATGCTTGCCGCCATTATTCAGGGCGTCCGCGCCATCAGCGATGCTGACATCTTGATTCTTGAAGGCACACCGGACGGCAAGCCGGTCTATCCTCTATACCGGTCTCTGGGCTATGACTTCCCCAGAGTGCTCACCATGGATGTGAAAGACTGCACCTATGTGGAGGTGGACAACCCCCTCGTTAAGCCGCTGGCGATTCCCACCTTCTGGGTGCCTAATGTCATCATCTCCAGCGATTACCTCATCAGCGTCGCCCCCCTCAAGATTGTGAACGGTCGCGGCAGTTTCAGCATCATGAATTTGCTCAGCCTGCTCCCCGTCAGCAAGTATGCCGGTAAAACAGGAAGCGGCTGGGGAGCCCTGAACGAATTCGGCATTGAAAAAGCCATCGCTGACCTTTATTTCACCCTCCCGTTTGACCTCGGCATCGTTGAAGGGCGCCAGAAACTCACCTGCAATGGCGACCCGACCAAAGGCAAAGTTGAAGAATATGGTAAAATATTCGTCGGCGAGCCATATGAAGTTGACCGCGAGGTCTCAGAAGCGCTGAAAATGAAGACTGACTACCTTGATTTGATTAAGTCAGCCAAGGTTGAGCTTGAGGTGTAAACTGCGGAGAAAGGTGAACCGATGACATCAGCAAACAAGAAGACGGAACAGCCCGCACAGACATGGTTTATTGACCTGAAATGGTACGAGCAAAATAACCGCTCCTTTTCTAACCTGGCGAAAGACGCTCTCTGCGCCAAGTGCCGCAAGCGCTTTACGGGCAAGCACAAAGAGGCTTCTCCGGATGACCTCATCAAGACAATCAGTGAATGTTGCGCCAGTCAGCCTGATTTCATCACCAACCATCAGCCCATCCTGACCAGCATTTTCCGCCTTTTCCTAGCCAATAAAAATGAACCGCTTGACTTAACCTCATTGAGCAAGCTCCTGGATGAAAAGCGCGGTGGTGATGTCTCCCGCTCTTCGGTATCAGTTATCTCACGCCTGCTTAAAGATGAGAACTACTACGGCATAAGACAGGCTGAAAGCTCCTGATTCCCTGTTTCTCCGGCGCTGGCAATAAGTTTCAGACGGTTATTACAATAAGTAACAATATGAAGGAGTGCTGAATGCGAAAAAATGTAGCCAAAGAAAAACTGCTCAATGGGGAATTTGCCTATGGCGTCTTCTGTGACCTCTATCTGCCTGCCACCGTAGAAATATTGGGGCTTCTCGGCTTTGACTTTGTGGTCATTGATGCTGAACACGGTCCTCTGGGCATTGAGACCTGTCTTCACATGGTGCGGGCGGCGGACAGCGTGGGCATCACTCCAATCATCAGGGTAAACATGAACATCCGCCAGCACATCCTCCGCTACCTTGACATCGGCGCGCTGGGCGTACAGCTCCCCATGATTAACACCCGCGCTGATGCGGAAGCGGTTGTCCAGGCGGTGAAATACCCGCCGGTGGGCTTGAGAGGGCTTGCCGGAGTGCGCGCCGCTGACTACGGACTGAAAATGCCCTTCCCGGAGTATGTGAAAGAAGCCAACCGCCAGACCATCATCATCACCCATATTGAGAACCGCGAAGCAATGAAGAATGTAGATGAACTGGTCAAAGTTGACGGCGTTGACGTCTTCTTCGTCGGTCCTACTGACCTGTCAACTTCTCTGGGCTACCCTGGCCAGTTTGAGCACCCGGAGGTGGAAGCCGCCATCGCCGAACTCGGGCAGAAGATTACCAGGGCGGGCAAAATCGCCGGAACGATGGCGAACGACCCCAAGCGTGTGAAGAAAGTGAAAGAATGGGGCTATAAATACATTACCTGCAATTCAAGCCGCCTGCTGATAGCCACTGCCAAGGACTACCTGGCGCAGGTGCGGGCGCAATAGCAACAAGCACAGGCAGATTCTGAAGAGGGAGCCTCCGCTCCCTCTCATCTTATACTCCCATACTGCTGGCGTTAATATCTCACGGAGAAATCTGAATAGCGTCCGGTATGCCCTGACCACACTGTCTTCACCTCGCGCACGCGCGCGGAGGGTGGTCCAATCTTCAGATAGCCCAGCAGTTCCTCCAGATGATGCTTCAACCCTTCCGCGCGCACCTCCACCGTCCCGTCAGGCAGATTGCGCACATAGCCAGTCAGGTTCAATCGCTGTGCGTGCCCGGCAACGAAGTCGCGGAAGAAGACGCCCTGAACGCGCCCGTAGATAACGGCGTGGAGTGAATAGAGATTTCCCGTCCCCTTTTCCATGTGCTACTCCCTGTCCAGTCGGCGTAATCCGTAACGGTGAGCAAGCTCCACTGCTTCAGTAAACTCCTTTACCGTTATCCGCCGCGCCAACTGCGCCACATAAAAAGCTTGATAGCAGGGATGGTATTGGGCCATGATATTAAGATAGGTGTCTTTTGAAATCTCTTCGGATAGAAAGCGCACCACTTCTTCAGTTCCTGCCAGACGTCCCGGCAATACCAGGTGGCGTACGAGCAATCCCCTCTGCGCCACACCATCGCTATCTATTCTGAGGTCTCCCACCTGGCGGTGCATCTCCTTAACCGCGGCTCTATTTGCTTGCGGATAGTCCTTGATACCGGATAGTCTCTCGGCAATTCTGGCATCAGAGTACTTCATGTCCGGCATATAGATGTCAACGATGCCATCAAGGAGCTTCAGAGCCTCCAGAGAATCATAGCCGCCGGTATTATATACCAGGGGCACGCTCAGCCCTTTTGCCACCGCCAAAACCAGCGCCTCCAGAATAAAAGGCATGACGTGTGTGGGGCTGACCAAATTAATATTATGACAACCTTGCGCTTGAAGAGAAAGCATGATACCCGCCAGCTCTTCACTGTTAACCGGACTACCCTCTCCCAGCTGGCTTATAGAATAGTTCTGGCAGTAGATGCAATGCAGATTGCAATAAGTGAAAAAGATAGTTCCTGAACCGTGTCTGCCCACCAGTGGCGCTTCCTCACCGAAGTGAGGTCCGTAGCTTGAGACCAGTGCCTGACTGCCAGTGTGGCATTCTCCTATTTCCCCGGCAAACCGGTTGACCCCGCAACGGCGCGGGCAGAGGTGGCATTCAGCTAAGATTGCCTTAGCTTGCTCTGCTCTGAATTTCAGCTCTGCGCTAGGTAAATGCTGATAGGCTGAGGCTATTCCTCTTCCTCCTCTTCCTCTTCAGCCTTCTTCCCTTTGACTTTAATAACTTCAACTTCAACCGTGGGCTGGACGATGGTTACCGGTGTGATTTTCTTGAGGTCTTTCTTCGGTTTTTTCGGTTCTCTCCTCCGGAAATCCTTGCTTCCCATAGCAACACCTCCAGGTCTTGAATGATAGTGGCTATCAAAAGTAGTTTAGCAAAGAGCCCTTACGGTGTAAAGTGGCTCAGCTTCTTCAGCGCCAACCGTGCCGCTTCCATTTCCGCCCGCTTCTTACTCTTTCCCACACCCCTGCCTGCCACCTTATCCTTAATGACAACATCCACCGTAAACCGCTTATCATGGTCCGGTCCAATCTCTGCTACCAGCCGATAACTGGGTGAAACGTGATACTTTGCCTGCACTAGCTCCTGAAGCTGGGACTTATAGTTAGGCTCACCCCCCATATTGACTGCTTTTTCCAGCTCACCATGAAGTAAAGTCAGCACCAGCTTCCGCGCCGCCGCCAGACCGTGGTCAAGAAAGACTGCTCCCACCACTGCCTCAAACGCCCGCGCCAGATTGGCTGGTTTGCGCCTTCCCCCACCGGCTTCCTCCCCCTTCCCCAGATAGAGAAACTCGCCCAGCTTTATGGATTCCGCCGCGTGCGCCAGGGTATCCTGCCGCACCAGTTCCGCGCGAATCCGGGTCATCTCGCCTTCAGACAGCAGAGCAAAAGTCCTGTAAAGCTTCTCCGCGATGATAAACCCTATGACCGCATCACCCAGAAACTCAAGCCTCTCATTGGACTCCGCATCTGGATTTTCATTACTGTAAGAGCTGTGAACCAGAGAAAGCTCAAGTAAAGCTGGGTTTTTGAATGAAACGCCAAGCACCTTTTGTAGCTGAGACAGGTCAGCCACGGCAATCCCCCATCCCCGCATTCTACCATAAAATTGTTCGCTTAAGGTATTGACAACGCCGCTCCTGTCAATTAGAGTTACTATGCCCGCAGAATGACACTCTCAGGGGGTACTTTGATGGAAAAAAGAAAATACCAGTTTCTCATCGTGGGGTCAGGGGCTGGCGGCGGTACTCTTGCCCGGGAGCTGGCTAGGCGCGGCAGGGACGTGCTAGTTGTTGAGCGCGGCATTCCCGAGGAAAAAGTCGGCACCTTCCGCAATTGTCTCCGCTACTATGACACCAAAAAGCTGCCCGTGCCGGCAACGTCCAGAGAAGGCACAGTCCTGTGGCGGGCAATGATGGCAGGAGGCTCCACCGTAGTTTCCTGCGGCAATGGCGTCCGCTGTCTGGAAAAAGAGCTTTCCCAGCTCGGCATCACATTGGATAACGAGTTTGCTGAAGCTGAGAAGGAAATGCGCATCGCTCCCATCAATGAAAAACTCCTTTCGCTGGGTTCAATCGCGCTCAGGGCGGCGGCGAAAGATCTGGGCTACACCATGGAGCTCATGCCCAAGTTTATTTACTATGGCAAATGCCGCAAGTGCGGGCAGTGCGTGCTGGGTTGCCGTTATGAAGGTAAGTGGACCGCACTGACCTATCTGGAAGAAGCCAGAAAAAGTGGCGCGCAGGTCAGCTACGGCATAAAAATCAATAAAGTGCTCTCTGAAAACGGCAGGGCAAAAGGCGTCAGTGGCAGAGGTCGCGAAGGGGAAATAACCATCTCCGCCGACACGGTGATTCTATCTGCCGGAGGAATAGGTACTCCCGCCATTCTCCAGAATTCCGGAATCAGCAAGGCTGGCGCCGGCTTCTTCATTGACCTGCTGGTGAACACCTATGGTGTAACCGGTGGACTAAACCTGATGCAGGAGCCTACTATGGCACTGGTCAACCATGATTTCTACCAGAACAAAGGCTTCATCCTTTCACCGTTTGTCAATCATCCCGGAGCAGTCAGGTTCATAGAAGCCGGGCTGAGGGGTTTCATGGCGCCGGACAAAAGGTTGATAGGCATCATGACCAAGATTATTGATGAGCCTGCGGGCCGGGTCTATCCTGATGGCTCCGTGAGCAAACCAGTCACTAAAAGAGACCGGCACAGACTGAATGAAGGCTCTTCAATTTCAAGAGAAATTCTGATTAAAGCCGGTGCCGACCCTAAGTCCATATTCATTTCCAAGCCTCAGGGCGCCCACCCCGGAGGCACGGCGGCCATAGGCACAGTGGTGGACAAAGACCTGCAAACGGAAATCAATAACCTCTTCGTATGTGACGCCAGCGTCCTGCCCGCCGCTCCCGGACTCCCGCCCATTCTGACCATCGTGGCGCTGGCGAAACGCCTCGCCAAAAAACTGGCGTAGCGCCCCGGAGCAGAAGCTAAAATGTGTTTAATAGACATCCTCAACCGGGTGGGGCGGCACAAGTGGCTCAGACCGCTTGGCTGGCTTCTCCATTTCCTGGCGACGAGGTTCTCTCTTGCCATGCTGACGAGGATTGCCGGCAGGCGCATGGTCTCTGCCTTTGCCGGTGCGCCAGCTATCCTGCTTAGCGGGTTCACCATGAGACAGGCTCTGCGCGATGCTAAAGTGCTCTACAACGCCATGAAGTTCAGCATTGACACCTTGAGGCTGGACACCTTCTGCCTGATGGTTGACCTCAGCCTAGAAGCGGAAGCATGCGGGTGTCAGGTACAGTTCTCTGACCATGACCTTCCGGTGGTTATCTCCCATCCGGTGAAGGCCGCGGTGGATGTGGAAAGAATGGGTGTGCCCATCCCCTACCGGGACGGGCGGATGCCCCTGTTTCTGGAGACACTCAGGAAAATCAAGGATAATTACACCGTCATCAGGGTAGCCGCAGTTATTGGTCCGTTCACCCTGGCGACCCAACTTGGCGGCAGTGAAATCTACGTGGAAACCAGAAAAGACCCGCGCAAGGTCAGGGCAATTCTGGAATACTGTCTGAAAGTTATAAGCGCTTATGCTCACGCTTTGAGCGAATCCGGCGCGGATATGCTCCTCATCGCGGAACCTGCCGCTTCTCAACTGTCCCCGCCCGCCTATGAGCAGTTTTCTTCGTCCTATACTAAGCGGTTGACCGCCACCATCAAGAAGCCCTGGATACTCCATGTCTGCGGCAAGTCCGGGCACCTCATTGATAAGATGTGTGAATCAGGTGCAGACGCCCTCAGCGTGGATGATGTGGACATAACGGCAGTGGCAGGTGGCGTCCCCCGCAAGATGGTCGTGATAGGCAATATCAGCCCGCTGGAACTGCTCAGAGGCACGCCAGAGGAAATCCTCAAAAAAACGACTGCCCTGCTGACAAGCGTAAAAGACAAGAAAGAGTTTCTCATTGCGCCCGGCTGTGATTTAGCCGCCGGGACACCGTTGGAAAACATTCTTGCTTTCGTTGACGCGGTGAAAGGCATAAAGGACGCCGGTAAAGCGAAAGCCAACTGAGACCTTGCTAATCGTTCTGCCTCATACTATAATTTCATATCATCTTCCCTGACAGGGAGCACTGTGGACAAAAGCCCGGTCACGCCACCCGTCAAGAAAAGGTTCTTTTATGGCTACCCTATCGTCATCGTCTCCTTCTTCACCCTGATGATAGTATACGGGGTGCTCTACAGCTACGGCGTCTTCATGAAGCCGATAGTTAACGAGCTTGGCTGGACACGAGCCACCACCTCCGGCGCCTACTCGCTGGGCATGATTGTAACCGGATACCTCTTCATGGTAACCGGTCAGTTTAACGACGTTATCGGGCCGCGCAGGCTCATCACCATCTGCGGCTTCCTGCTCGGCGCAGGCTGTCTCCTCATGTCCCTGGTTCAGGCCGCCTGGCAACTTTACGTCTTCTGGGGCTTAATCATCGGCACCGGCGTTAGCGGCGGCATCGTCCCGATAACCTCCACAGTCGCCCGCTGGTTTATCAAGAAACGTGGACTGATGACCGGCTTGGCGCTTGCCGGCATCGGCTTCAGTCAGGTGGCATTCCCTCCCCTCATCACCCTTTCCATCACTGCCTATGGCTGGCGCACCGCCTTCGCCATCTTCGGTGGCTTTGTTCTTGTAGCGCTCATCTCGCTGGCACAGCTGCTGAGACGCGACCCGCAAACCATGGGACAGCACCCCGATGGTGAAAGCACGCCAAAACCAGAGTCTACAGCGCAGGTCACCGGGTTTTTGCTGGGAGAGGCACTATTTTCACGCCAGCTATGGCTCATGTGCGCCGCTTACTTCAGCCACGGCTATTTCTTGAACAGCGCGCTGGTGCACATCGTGCCTCACGCCACTGACCTGGGCATACCCGCCCTCACCGCCTCAAGCATTATGGGCTTCATCGGGGGACTGAGCATCGTGGGGAGAATCGGAATAGGGAGCGCCAGCGACCGTGTTGGCAATAGACCTACACTCATCGCCAGCTTCATTCTGACAACCGTTTCACTCCTGTGGCTACAGGTAGCCCGGGAACTGTGGATGTTATACCTCTTCGCCGTGCTTTTTGGCATCGCTTATGGCGGTGAGATTGCTTTGCTCTCTCCGACAGTTGCCAGATTATTCGGACTCACGGCACACGGGTCAATCCTGGGCATTGTCTTTTTCTTCACGTCACTGGGGGGAGCGCTGGGACCTCTCCTGGCAGGCAAAATCTTTGACCTGACGGGCACCTATTACGCTTCGTTCTGGGTCTCCACGGCGCTTGCCGCCGCCGGCGTCATGTTCATGGTCATGCTCAAACCCACCCACCACAGCGCCATACTATGACCAAACAACCCGTTAGCGTAAGGCTTTCACGGCGCTCTCAATGCGCGCCAGGGCTTCATCAATATCCCCCGCGGAAATCATGCGGTGCGTGACGGCGCGGATTTTCTGTCCGCCGCGAGGGTTCATTTTGACGCCGTATTCCACCAGTTTCCTGGTGAAGTCAGTCCCTGACATGGGCGATGGTGCGTCAAAGATGACGATGTTCGTTTTGACCTTTTCTGGCTCAATGCCGATGCCCGGAATACGCGCCAGCCCCTCAGCCAGGCGCCGGGCATTGGCGTGGTCATCCGCCAAGCGGCTTATCATCGTCTCCAGGGCAACTATGCCGGCGGCGGCAATCACTCCCGCCTGTCTCATCCCTCCACCAAGCATCTTGCGCCATTTCCTTGCCGTCTCTATGAATTCCTTGCTCCCGCAGAGGAGAGAGCCCACCGGACAGCTCAGCCCCTTGGAAATGCAAAAGCAGACGGTGTCCACTGGCTTTGCCAGCAGGCGAGCGGGAACATTGAGATAGACGGCGGCATTGAAAATGCGCGCGCCATCAAGGTGGACTTTCAGCCCGTAGCGGTGAGCAAGCCCGGCGATTTCCGCCATGTAGTCAGTGGTCAGCACCTCGCCGCCGCAACGGTTATGGGTGTTCTCCAGGCAAAGTAGCGATGTCACCGGATAGTGGATATTACGGGGGCGGATTGCCTGCTCCACGGCTGAAGGATTCATCGTGCCGTCATCCTCATTGGGCACGGTGCGCAGAACCACTCCACCCAACGCTGACGCTCCCCCCACCTCATACCAGAACATGTGCGCTTCACTCCCCACGATGATTTCCTCGCCGGGGTGGGTCTGCGCCAGCACCGCGATGAGGTTGGACATGGTGCCGCTCGGCGTGAAAAGCGCCGCTTCTTTTCCCATCATCTCGGCGGACATTGCTTCAAGCTTATTTACCGTTGGGTCCTCCCCGAAGACGTCATCCCCCAGCTCTGCCTCATACATCGCTTTCCGCATCTCATCAGTGGGCAGGGTCACGGTATCACTGCGGAGGTCAATGATATTCATCAGCGGTCTCCTTCTGTGAGTTAATATCACGTCTATCATAGCATATCCGCAAAAATGAACGGAAACCCTTTGACACCGAGGGGCTTACCAGTTATAATCGTAATGGCGCTGGGGAATAGTCTAGTGGTAGGACAGCGGGCTCTGGACCCGTGAGGGAAGGTTCGAATCCTTCTTCCCCAGCCAGATTTAGTGCGGGGCGCATTCGTCTAGCGGCCTAGGACGCTGCCCTCTCAAGGCAGAAATCACCGGTTCGAATCCGGTATGCGCTACCACCTTGTACCAATGGTAAAACTCCAATCGCTTCAGCGGCTATGTCATCCGGTGGCATCAGGATAAATCGCTAATCTTCGCCAGTCTGACCGGTAATAGGACAGCAGACAGCCTGCTTTGTTTGCTCACCATAGCTTTCCGGTGAGACCGCTGATATAGCGCGCGGCGCTCTTTCAATACCTTCCTTAACGGTACCGCTTCTCAATGGTCAACTCTATCTGCTTTGTTTCCTGCCTGCCACGTGGACATAAAACTCCTTCGGTTGAAGCTCTTCAAACTCCCCCTGTTCCACGAGGTATTTTCTGATGTCCACGCAGAGATGGCACAGAGAGACATAGCCTTCCTGCAACTCGCGGTAGCCCTGCTCTCTGGCAAACTGGAGCAGTCCCCGGAAGTCCTGTGCCACCAGAAACGCCAGCACAGGACAGTGCTTAAGGTCCACTCCTTCACTGATGAGCCGGGACAGGTCATCACACTTGCCCAATGAGATGCCTCCGCAGAAGCCGGGAATAAAGTTGCCGTAGAGGTCAATGTGGTTGTGCCAGTTCCTGATGAAAGGAGGCTGGCAGGTCTCATTGAAGAAAGCTTCCGGCGGGTACTTGGGGTAGAGCGACTGCAACTGATAGGCGGCTCTTCCCATCAGAAATAGCTCCACCCTGCCACGCAGGTCCTCCCTAGTCACCAGGGTCAAATAGGTTTCCAGAGACATCCTGCCCTTGATAACGAGCGATTTGAAAGCGGCGTAGTAGTCCCACTGGTAAATCATGGTGTTAGCGCCGAAAACCTCGCTGGCAATTCTGAAACAGCGCTCCGTCCGCTCAAAGGGCACATACTCCAGATAGTACGGGTTGACTGAAATCATGATGCCTTTCAGCCCGGCTTCTTTTAATTCAAGGAGCTTCTCAAGGGTTTCTTCATCGCTGGCGCACCACCAGCAGTTCGTCTCCACGAAAGTGGATGGAATGCCCATCTCCTCCGCCATGATTACCGCTTTAAGCAGGAGGGGATAATTGAGGAACGGCTCACCGCCGGTGAAATGCAGACCGTGGCTCAGGCTGACGCGCCCTGGCCCGCAGGGACTTGGCTGTATCAGGGGAGCCAACTGGCGCAGTAGCGAGAGAAGCTTGTCTTCTGAAATCCAACGCTTCCATAAAGGAGAACAACCATACATGCAATGGCGACATTCAGCATTGCACTGATAGGAAAGCATAAGCCCGCAGGAGATAGGCAGAGGTATTTTCAGCTTCTGCATGTCTGATTTCATTATAACAGGAATTGAGTTTGGTTTTCATTTTGCTGACCCTGACTTAATGTGATGAGAACCACCATTAATGCTATAATATATTCCGTATGATTGTTGAGATGAAAAAGGGCGCTGGAGTTGAAGAAATCCGCGCCGTGGTGGAGCGGGCGGACCAGCTTGGCTTGAAGACCCAGCTTAACCTTGGCACAGACAAGGCAGTCGTCGCCATCCTTGGCGGGCACACCGGACAAATCTCCACAGACGTCTTCGCCATCCTTCCCGGAGTGGAGAGCGTCAGTCGCATCATGAAACCGTACAAGCTCGCCTCGCGGGAGTTCAAGGCGGAAAACACGGTCGTTTCTGTGGGTGGTGTGAAGGTCGGCGGCGACCGCATCGTGGTCATGGCGGGACCGTGCGCTGTGGAAAGCAAAGAGCAACTTTTTGAAGCCGCCCGGGCGGTTAAAGAAGCCGGTGCCTCCGTCCTGAGGGGAGGAGCATTCAAGCCACGCACCTCACCTTTCAGCTTCCAGGGGCTGGGCAAAGAAGGGCTGGAGATGCTGGCAGAAGCTAAAGAGAAGTTCGGCTTGCCGGTAATCACTGAGGTGGTTGACCCGCAAGATGTAAAACTGGTGAACCAGTATGCGGATATTCTTCAGGTGGGCTCACGCAATATGCAGAACTTCGCCCTCCTCACCGCTATCAACAAGAGCCGCTGTCCGGTGGTCTTGAAGCGCGGTTTTGCCGCGACGGTAACTGAATGGCTCACTGCGGCGGACTACCTCCTCGCTGAAGATAACAACAATGTTATCTTGTGCGAGCGGGGCATCAGAACGTTTGAGGACAGCGCTCGTTTCTCTCTGGACATCACATCCGTGCCGGTCATCAAGCGTTTCAGCCACCTGCCGGTGATTGTTGACCCCAGCCATGCCGCCGGGCATTATATCCTTGTACCACACATCGCCAAGGCGGCGGTAGCAGCAGGAGCAGATGGCATTCTCATTGAAGTCCACCCCAATCCCAAGGAAGCCTTGGTTGACGGACTGCAATCGCTTACGCCTTCTGACTTCGCGCGACTGATGGAAGAGCTGAGAGCAATCGCCAGAGCCATCGGCAGGGAGATATAACAACCCACCTATAAGGAGTAAGTGATGAGCACCCAGAGAATACCTGTCATCTCAGTGAAAGGAAATGCGTACGAGTGCGGCTTCCAGTATGGCTCACAGGCAAAAGCGCTCATAAAGAAAAACGTTGATGCCTATTTTGACATGTGGCGCATTCTCTGGAAGGCAGAGCGCGCCCGGATTCTGGATGAAGCGAAGGGCTTTATCAGCGCCATCGGGAACTACGATGCCGGCATTCTGGAAGAGCTTGAGGGGATCGCCCGCGGCGCGGAGCTTTCTCTGGAGGAAATCATCGCCATTAATGCGCGCTATGAAATCAACTTTTCACTCGGCATTGCCCCGGAATACAAATGTGGCGGCTGTACCTCCGCCGCCGCTCTGCCTGAAGTAACCCGGGACGGCCACACCATTATGGGTCAGAACTGGGACTGGCTACCGCGTTTCAAAGAGTTCAATGTTCTCCTTGAAGTGGAGCAGAAGGGCAAGCCGGGGCTCGTCACCCAGCCCGAGGCAGGTGTCCTCTCCCATCGCGGGATGAACTCGGTGGGACTGGGAGTCTGCTATAACGGTCTTTCCTCAAGCCTGGATAAGTTCTCACCCGGCGTACCGTTCCTCGTCATATTGAGAGCCGTCCTGTATGCCGACAACTATGCCCGGTCATTGAAAGCCGTCATGGGCACAAAAGCGTCCATCTCAGGCAACTTTTTCATCGCCCACCGCGACGGCGAAGCGATTGACCTGGAGGTCTCACCGGCTGAAGTAGGCTGTGTCTATCCGGAAGATGGCATCCTCACCCATAGCAACCACTTTCTTGCCCTGACCAACCGCAAAGATATGGCAGACATCCTCAAATCACTCTACCCTGATACTCTCTTCCGCTACCAGCGGGCACGACAAATCCTGGAAAAAGACCGGGGCAAGATTGATGTTGCCAGCTTCAAGCGCGTCTTCAGTGACCATTTCAGCCACCCCACCTCCATCTGCCGCCATCCTGACCCAGCCCTCACCGGCATCAAGGGATGGATTACCCTGTACTCAATCATCATGGACCTGAGCGCCGGGAGCCTGTACGTCGCCGAGGGACCACCCTGCCAGACTGACTACTATCAGCACACCCCGAAGTGTCTGCATCAGAGCTAGCTCTCCCCAATACCTTTGTTTAACAGTAGCATTTCTTACGAAAAAGGCGCATAATAGTGGGAAACAACTGATAGTTGTGTACAGAAACAGCATGGTTAGCATTGTCATCCCCGTCCTGAATGAAGACCGGTATATTGGCAATTGCCTTAAATCACTAATTTCACAGGATTACCCCGGTGACTATGAAATCATCATTGTTGACAACGGGAGCTCAGATAATACCGTTGTCATTGCCCTTAGTTTCGGCGCCAGAGTAGTCTCCTGCCCGGAAAAGTGCGGTGTTTTCCATGCCCGGCAGGTCGGCGCTGAAGCCGCCCGCGGCGAGATAATCGTTCAGGCGGACGCAGACACGCTCTATCCTCCGGGCTGGCTCTCCAGAATCGTGCGCCAGCTTGCCGCCCACCCTGAGGCAGTGGCGGTTGCGGGCAGGTTTTTCTATACCAGGTCACCCTGGTGGTCAATCTTTGAGCATGGCGTGCGTCATGGCGTGAATTTCATCACGACGCCACTTCTTAAGCGCCCGCTCATCGTCTCAGGTGCTACCTTTGCCTTCCGCCGGCAGGCATTCATGGAGGCGGGCGGCTACAAGGGGCTCACTTACTCTGCTGACCAGTACGGCATCTCCAGACGCCTCAGCAGGCTGGGAAAAGTCATCTATGATAAAGACCTCATTGTTTATACTTCGCCCAGACGTGTGGCGCAGAAACCGGTGCCCGTTCTTCTCTGCCATGCAGTCAGGAACATCACACGATTGTGTATCCACGTGTCTGCCACCCTCTGGCAGAGCGTCATAACGGCTTCTCAGAAGACTAGACTCAGACGCATTGCTGTCCGATTGTCGCTGGGGGCAATTGTTCCGCTGATAGTCGTTGCTTACGGATACTTCGCGCCGGCGGCGCCTGTCTTTGGTGAAGTCTACCATAAGATAGGAAAGGAGCAGAAGATGATTGCGCTGACTTTCAATGACGGTCCCAATGAGCCGTATACCTCTGAGATTCTTGACATCCTTGATACCTATAACGTCAGAGCCACTTTTTTCGTCATCGGGCAGAACGTGGAACGCTATCCTGAGACAGCCAGGCGCATCCTTGCGGAAGGGCACGTCATCGGCAACCACTCCTACAGCCATAACACGTTCCACGCACTTTCTGACTTCGGCGCAGAAGACCTTAAAGTAGCACAGAGGGTCATCTTCCGCACGCTGGGAGTCACGCCCCACCTTTACCGCCCGCCTCACGGAACTAAGACACCCTGGGAACTGAAAGCGGCGGAAAATGAAGGCATGATTGTGGTCACCTGGAGCGTCTCCACAAATGAAATCAGCGTGCCATCGGCAGAGAAGCTTGCTGAAAACATCGTCAATGAGGTTGACCCAGGGGAAATCATCCTCCTCCATGATGGACATGGGACAGACTATGACTCAGAGCGAGCTGACAAAAGTCTACTTGTTGAGGCGCTTCCGCTGATGATAGAAAAGCTGAAGGCTGAAGGCTACCGCTTCGTTACCGTGCCCAGCCTGCTCAATGTCCCGGAGTATAATGATTAGGCACGCTCATGAGTCTGCAGGATATTGTTCAACAGGTGTTCAGCTTCGCGGGAAGCTTCAATGCCAATCTGCTCATCTTTCTATTCCTCATCTGCGCCATCGGCGAATTAGGCATCACCATCCCTTACCTGCTTGAGACTGTCTGGCTCTTATCCGGCTTCAACGTGAGCAATGGCATACTCTCCATCTGCCAGGTTTTCTTTCTGTGGCTCACGGCGCAGGCAGGCAGGCAGGGAGGCGCAATCCTGCTTTATTACCTGAGCCGGCTCGGCATGATGCCGTTCGTGAAGCTGTATCACCGGTATTTCCCGGCACACCGCGCCGAGAAGTTCAATGAGACCCATGCCACGCCCTTCAAGCTATTGCGCAAAATAGACCTGCTTTCGCCTTTCTCCGTGGCGATGGCGCGCCTGCTCTGGCTGCGTGTCCCCCTGACCTTTGCCCTTGGCACCAGGAACAGGCTATCCACACTCATCCTCGGCATCATGCTTTCCAGCTTCATCTGGGACGGAATCTATATCACCATCGGGCTTGTCGTCGGCACCAGAGTAGCCCTGGAACCTGCCCAGATGGTACTGTACTCCCTGGGGGCGCTGACTCTGCTCTATATCACCATGTTCACCCTGAAATTTATCTTCAGGCGCAGGCATCAGTCACAGAGACAGAATCCGGCACCATCTGTGTAAACTGAGGATAGCAACGACTATTTTTTCAGCTCTGGTGGCATAAATAGCGGCAAAAGCTGATTGCGTACTTCTTTCCAGTTTCCCCCGGGATTGCTTACCGCCGGCAATGAGGGGACGAAAACCACCAGCCGCGGCACCTTGTAGTCCGCCACGCGCTCGGCACAGAAATGTTTGATTTCGGCATCGGTCGCGGTATGTCCCGGCTTCAGGACAATAGCCGCCCCCACCACTTCCCCCCTCAGCTTATCCGGCACCCCGATGACTTTGACCGCCGCCACTTTAGGATGAGCGCTGATGGTCTCCTCAATATCTTGAGCATAGATATTCTGCCCTTTCAGGATGATAAGCTCTTTCTTGACACCGGCAAAGGTGACATAGCCATCACTGTCCAGCTTACCCAGGTCACCGGTATAAAGCCAGCCGTCTTTCAATACCTTCGCGCTGGCTTCAGGGTCTCCGTAATACCCTTTCATAATTGGTCCGCGGACGATGATTTCACCCACCTGGCCCGTGGGGAGCTCTTTCCCGTCATCGTCAACAATTTTGAGTTCCCAGCCAGCTAAAGCCCGCCCGATGGTGCCTATCTTCCCGGTGCCATTGAGCGCCATGCAGGTCACATGAGAAGCTGATTCCGTCAGCCCCCAGACATCAGCGAGGGTGAGCCCGTAATATTTCTTGAACTGTAGTACCGTCTCCACCCTGAGCGGCGCACCGCCGCTGGCACATAAGCGCAGGGAGCTGAGGTCATTTTTCACTCCCTCTTTCTCCGCCAGTTTGACTGCCAGGGAGAAAATATACGGCACACCCAGCCACACCGTGCCCCTCTCTTTCTCAATCGCCTCCATGAGCGTGTGGATGGAGATGCCCGTTCCCGGCACAATGACGATGGTGCTTCCCGCCCATACAGAGGCAAAAAATACCGAACACAGGGCAAAATTGTGGTACATGGGGAGAGCAAACAGCATGACGATGTCCCTGTCCGTCTGCTCAAAGCCCTGAGCGGCAATCTTCCCTTCCTCCGCTAGACTCCCGTGCGTCAGTGCCGCGCCTTTGGGATGGTTCGTCGGTCCGCCAGAATAAGAGATGATGCCAAGGTCGTCTGGGCTTATGTTAACTTTAACCGGCTTTGCCGAACCGGCCGCCATAATTTCCCCGTAGGTGAGGAACTTTCCTTTATATTTTCCGTCAAGGTCTATGACATGCCGGATATGGCTGAAACCGGACAGCGCTGGCACTATAGGCTCAAGAAGGGCACTCTCCCCGATGAGTACTGCAGGTGTGCAATTGGCAAAAAGCCGGGCAAGCTCGCCGATGCGGTACCTGGTGTCCAGCGCCACAGCAATTCCTCCCGCCTTTAAAATGCCATAAAAAACGCTCACAAACTCAGGCCGGTTAGGAGACATCAGAGCAACACGGTCGCCCTTCTTCAAGCCCATCTGAATGAGCGCGTTGGCGACCTTGTTCGCTTGCTCATTTATCTCGACATAGGATATCCGCCGCTCCCCGGCAACCAGGAACGTCTTGTTCGGATATTTGTTTACTGTCTTTTCAAGCATCTGCACCAGGTTCATGACGTCTCCTTTTTGAAAAAATAACCCCCTTATGTAAAATAGTTTGAACCAGCTAAGCTAGTGGGGAAGGGGGGATTTGAACCCCCACGCCTTGCGGCACAAGATCCTAAGTCTTGCTCGTCTGCCATTCCGACACTTCCCCGGTGGAAAGCCGTAATAAGCAGAAATCCGCATCTTTATTGTATCAGGACTACCGGCATAATGCCATATCAGCGCCCATTACCAGCCCAGGCGTTCGCTCGGTTTCGGCGTGGTCTCAAGAAAACCTTCCACAGAATCAAGAATGAGATGACATTCGTCCAGCATCTCATCGCACTGCTCAAGGTATTCTCTCGCCAGTTGATGATAATAGGCACTGTCCCTTTCCATAGTCTCCTTTCGCATACCATGCCCAATAAAATTCCTATCATTATGGCGCATCATGCGCCGTAAAGTCAAAATATGAAATTGACATTTTTAGCCTGCTCTGATAAGGTGGCAGAAAGCACAGTCAGCGCAGAGGTGAGAAAGGCGGTTTGCTGTGGACAAGAAGGAGCTCAAAGAAATATCTATCTCTATATGGGAAAAGGTGCGTGGTGCCATTGAGCGGGGAGATAAAGAGGAAGCAAAAGCCCTCCTTGAGGAAGGGGTGAAAAACGTCTATCAATTGCGCGGCATCCTGATGAACTTCATTGACGCCTTCCAGACCGCCCTCGCGGAAAAAACGGGGGAAGAAGCCGTACACCAGACGATGCGTAACATCTGCAATAAGAACATGATGCCACTCTTCGGGCAGAAGTTTCCCCGCCTCACCACGGAAGAGCGCATCAGAGACCGGGCATATGCCTGGGCGGTGCGCCACGGCGTCAGCATTGACATTGAAGAGGACGATGAGAAGTTCATTTTCAAGTTGCCGTGTGATACCGGGGGCGTCCTCGCCGCCAAACCGGAAAGCGGCAGGACAAAGCAAGCCTACCCCTGGTCCAGCGGGGAAAAGGACGTGGGCTACTACTGCGCTCACTGTGCTCTCGCCGCAGAGGTCATGGCAATTGAGCAGGTGGGCTACCCTTTCTGGATTAACTTCCCGCCTAAAAAAGCCGGCGAACTCTGCATCCAGTACCACTACAAAGATACCGGCAAAGTGCCGGAGAAATACTACCGGCGGGCAGGCAAGACCAAGCCGGCGAAGGGAGCAAAGCGATGATAAAGGTGGCGGCATTACAGCTTTATCATGATGATAAAGAAACTGTTGAACAGCGCATTGCCCGCGGGGAAAGGCTTATTGACGCCGCCTCAGACTGCAACCTCATCCTCCTCCCGGAACTGTGGTACGCAGGCGTCTGGTCGTATGACATCTACCGCCAGTCCAGCGAACGCATCCCTGGAGCAGTCGTGGAGAGGATTGCCTCCAAAGCGCGTCAGTATAATACCTACATTTGCGCCGGGAGTGTTATTGAGAGAGACGGAGATGACCTGCACAATACGGCGGTGATGCTTGACCCGCGCGGCAAAGTCATCGCCACCTACCGCAAGATGCACCTCATCGGCGCCATGGGCTCGCGTGAGCCTGAAATGTTCCAGCCCGGCACTGAGCTCGTCGCGGTTAAAACTGAGCTTGGCGTCCTGGGGCTCACCATCTGCTATGACCTGCGCTTCCCCGAATTCTTCCGCAAGCTCGTGGTAGAGCACGACGTAGAAATCTATCTTCACCCCACCGCCTGGCCCCTCGCCCGTCTTGATGACCTGCGCAACTTCTGCAGTGTCCGCGCCTGTGAAAACCAGTGCTTCCTTATCTCGGCAGACGTGTGCGGGCACAACCGGGGCAACCCTTTCGCCGGGCACAGCGCCATCGTTGATGCCTGGGGCAAACGGCTGGCAAGCGCCGGCATCTACGAGCGTGTGCTTAAGGCGGAAATTGACCTCAAGGAAATCTATGAGGCGCGCAAACTGCTTCCACTGCTCAAAGATAGAAAACTGCCCGTCTAGAAGGAGAAGATAATGCCCATACTCATCACCGGCGGCACGGGGTTCCTCGGCACGGCACTGGCGCGAAAGCTGGTCCAGCGCGGGGAAAGGGTCGTCCTCATGGCAACGCGCCCCCGCCTGGAACAGCTTGATGACATCAAGGACAGAATCAAGTTCGTCCAGGGGGACCTCAAAGTCTGGCATGAGGTGCTGAACATCGTTAAAGACAATGAGATTGACGGCATCTTCCACATGGGCGCCATGCTCAGCACGCCGTCAGAGCAGAACCCCTGGGCTTCCTTCCAGACCAATGTCGCCGGGACGATGCATGTGCTGGAAGCGGCACGGCTTTTCGGGGTAGAGAAGGTGTTTTTCGCCAGCACCAGCGCCACCTATGAGCTCGGCATCTCAGAGACAATCACTGAAGAGACCCTACAGCGCCCGACGAGCGCCTACGGCACCAGCAAGCTATATGGAGAGCTCCTCGGCAGGTTCTACCGCCGGAAGTTCGGCCTTGATTTCCGCGCCCTGCGCTACTTTGCCGTCATCGGTCCGGGTGCCAGGACATTGATGAGAAGCCAGTATAACTCCTGGATGATTGAACACGCCGCCCTTGGCAAGCCATTTGAATGCTTCGTCACGGAGGACACCTGCATCCCGGTGACCTATATCAAGGACGCCGTCCGCGCCACGGAAATGCTCTATTATGCCCCGGCAAACGGCATCAAGACCGTCTGTTATAACGTGGTCGGCATGACGCCCGCCCAGCCAGTGAAAGAGCTTGAGCGCGCCATAAAGAAGCTCATTCCAGACGCCAGCATCAGCTACAAGCCGGACCCGGCGACCATGGAGATGTTCCGCAGTTATCCTGTGCGCGCCGTGGATACCTCTCCAGCGCAAGAGGAGTGGGGCTGGCAACCAGCCTATACCAGCTTTGAAATGATAGTGGCGGACTTCATAAGAGAGGTGAAAGAGCGGCCACAGCAGTATGGAATAGGGAACAAAACAGGCTAGAAGTTCCGCCCCCCATCTTGTATTTTTGACTCGCCAGTGCTATACTTTACTGGATGTGAAGTGGGTTTATCCCACTTTTTTAATTGAAAAGGGGTGTTGAAGTCAAAATGAAGAGTGACTTCCTGCTGGCGATTACCCAGCTTTCGGCAGAGAAGAACCTGCCCAAAGAGGTAGTCCTGGCGGCGGTAGAGTCGGCTCTGGTTTCCGCCTACCGCAAGGAGAACTTTGCGCCAAACCAGAACATTGCGGTCAAAATCAACCGTGAGACCGGCAAAGTTGAAGTGTGGGCAGAAAAAACAGTTGTCTCCCGCGTGTCTGACCCACGCGTTGAGATTTCAGTGGCAGAAGCCCGCAAGTTCAAAGAAGATGTCAAAGCGGGTGATACCATCATGGTGGAGGCCACTCCCAGCAATGCCGGACGTATTGCCGCCCAGACCGCCAAGCAGGTCATTCTCCAGCGTCTTCATGAAGCAGAGCACAGCGCCATTATTGAAGAATACTCAGACAAAGAGGCGGATATCGTCACCGGAGTTGTCCAGCGCATTGAGCCCAACCAGATTTTAGTTGACCTGGGCAGGACAGAAGCAGTGCTCCCTTCTGCAGAGCAGGTGCGCACCGAACGCTATCGCCCCGGGCAGAGAATCAAGGTGTATATCCTTCAGGTGGCAAAGACCGCCAAAGGACCTAAAGTCATCGTCTCACGTTCCCACCCAAACCTCCTGCGCCGACTTTTTGAGCTTGAGGTGCCTGAGGTCTATAGCGGCGCGGTAGAAATTAAGGCAATCGCCCGTGAAGCTGGCTTCCGCAGCAAGGTGGCTGTGGCGGCGCGGCAGGAAGGCATTGACCCTGTCGGCTGTTGCGTGGGACTGCGCGGCATCAGAATCCAGAATATCGTTAACGAGCTGGGCGGAGAAAAGATAGACGTCATTGCCTGGAGCGCAGACCCGGCGACCTTCATCGTCAACGCGCTGAGCCCGGCACAAATATCCGGTGTGAAGCTTGATGACAAAGAGAAAATTGCCACGGTGGTGGTGCCGGACAGACAGCTCTCCCTGGCTATTGGGAAAGAGGGGCAGAACGCCCGCCTTGCCGCCAAACTTACCGGCTGGCGTATTGACATCAAGAGTGCCAGCGCCGCTGAGGCGGAAAAGATTGCTGAAGTCAAGCCTGCCGCCGTACTGGAAGAAAAAGAGGCAGAGGCAACCGCCATCAGTGAACCGGCGGTAGCCGAACCTGTGGCTGAGGAGAAAGAAAAAGAGCCTGCTCCAGTGGCTGAAGAAACTGTTACCCCGGCTGAAATTGTGCCGCCGCCGGTGTTCTTTGAGCCGAAAACTGCTGAAGAGAAGGCACAGATTCGCTTTGCAGAAGACAGCCCGGAACTTAAAGCGCGCCTTGAGGCAACGGCTACGAAAAAGAAGAAAAAAGCCAAGAGCAAAGATGGCGGCGAAGATCGCATTAAAATAAAGAGACGCCGTATTGAGGAAATCAGTCTTGAAGAAGATGAAGAGTTCTAGTTCACCTTCTGCTGATAAGCGTGTGCCACTGCGCACCTGCATTGCTTGCCGCACGGTAAGGGCAAAGCAGGAGCTTGTGCGCGTGGTGCGTACCCGGGATAATAGTATTGATATTGACCTTAAAGGAAAGAAGGCCGGACGCGGTGCCTATCTCTGTCCCACCGCAGAGTGCTTGGCGGCGGGTTTGAAAGGCAACCGCCTGGAACAAGCCCTGCACGGTCGCCTCACCCCAGAAAGCCGGGAACAGATTGTCCGGCTGATGAAAGGTTTCCTTGAAGGAGCCAGCTAATGGTCAACAGGACAGAAAATCCCGGCAAACCAGCCATCAAAGGTAACAGTCAACCGCCGACAGAACAAAAACGGGCGATTGAACTGCCACAATCGCTCAGCGTGAGACAGCTGGCTGATATGCTCCAGTTAAGCGCCATAGAGATTATCAAAGAGCTGATGCGCAGAGGTCTCATGGCGAACATCAACCAGATTATCAATTATGACGCCGCTGCAGAAGTGGCAAAGACATTTGGCTTTGAAGCCAGACTGAAGGCAGCGTCCAGACCAATCGCCAGAGCCATCAAGAAACGCCCCGTCCCTCAGGGCAAAGAAGCCGCCAACCTGCAGACCCGTCCTCCTGTGGTCACGGTTATGGGACATGTAGACCACGGTAAGACCAAGCTTCTGGACGCCATCAGGCAGACGGATGTAGTCGCCACTGAAGCCGGCGGCATCACCCAGCACATCGGCGCTTACCAGGTAGAGTATAAAGGGCAGAAAATCACCTTCCTTGATACCCCGGGACATGAAGCCTTCACTGCCATGCGCGCCCACGGCGCCCAGATAACAGACATCACCGTTCTCGTGGTGGCGGCGGATGACGGCGTCATGCCGCAGACCCTGGAAGCCATAAATCACGCTAAAGCCGCCGGTGTGCCCATCGTGGTGGCAATCAACAAGATTGACAAGCCTGAAGCTAACCCGGACCGGGTAAAGCAACAACTGGCAGAAGCCGGGCTAATCATTGAAGAATGGGGTGGAGATACCGTATGCGTCCTCGTCTCCGCCAAACAGAAACAGGGCATCACAGACCTGCTTGAGAACCTGCTGGTGGTAGCGGAGCTGGAAGAGCTAAAAGCTGACCCCACCCGCCGGGCTTCCGGAGTGGTAATTGAAGCCAAGCTGGACAAGTCAAAAGGACCCACTGCCACTGTCCTCATCAATAACGGCACGCTGAAGGTTGGCGATGTGGTGGTGGTGGGGACAGCATGGGGCAGGGTGCGCGCCATGCTCAATGATAAGGGAAAGCCAATGAAGACGGCGGCACCTGCCACGCCGGCGGAAATTCTGGGCTTAAACATCGTCCCGCAGGTGGGCGACCAGCTTACCGCAGTGGCAGACGAAAAAGAAGCGCAAGCTCTCCTCCAGAGACGCAAGCAGGAAATAGAGAAATCTTCCCAGGAAGCGAAAGCCATCAGACTGCACACCCTCTATGACCAGATTAGCAGTGGTAAGGTAAAAGAACTCAATTTAATCCTGAAAACAGACGTCCAGGGCAGTATTGAGCCCATTCAGACCTCGCTTGAGAAATTGAGCACTGATGAAGTCAAGCTCAGGATTATCCACAGCGGCACCGGCAACGTAAGCAAGAGCGATGTGATGCTTGCCGCCGCCTCCAAGGGACTGATTGTCGGCTTTGACGTGGATGTGGATGAAGAAACCAAGAGGCTGGCAAACGCGGAAGGCATTGACATCC
The DNA here is from genome assembly GCA_034434915.1 of Dehalococcoidales bacterium. Taxonomy (GTDB): domain Bacteria; phylum Chloroflexota; class Dehalococcoidia; order Dehalococcoidales; family RBG-16-60-22; genus DAOTYE01. The sequence continues at coordinate 13,012 of DAOTYE010000001.1, read as the reverse complement.
GCATTTATAATATCATCTATAACTTGATTGATGACGTGGAAAAAGCCCTCAAGGGCATGTTGGCGCCGCCATTCGTTGAGGTCATTGACGGACACGCTGAGGTAAAGGCAGTATTCCCCGCCGCCAAAGGTGCAAAGGTCGCCGGGGTCATGGTAACAGAAGGAAAGCTAACCCGAGGTAGCCCCGTCCGCGTGGTGAGAAAAGGCAAAGTACTGGCTAGCTCCACTATCAACAGTCTGAAACGCTTCAAGGATAACGTCAAAGAGGTCGCTTCTGGATTTGAATGCGGCGTCGGCTTGGCTGATTTCAATGATTTCCAGGTGGGTGATATCCTGGAAAGCTATCACCAGGAGAAAGCCACCACATAGGTGAAGCAATGCCACATCGGATAGAAAAGCTCAATCACCAAATTCGCCGTGAGCTCAGTGAAATTCTCCAGCACCAGGTAAAAGACCCCAGGCTGGGCAGTTTGCTTTCCGTTACAGAAGTCACCCTCTCTTCTGACCTGAGACACGCCAAAGTCTTCGTGAGCTGTATCTGCACAGAAGAAGAGCAACAGGAGATGCTGAAAACGCTCAACGGAGCAATGCACTTCTTCCGCAAAGAGCTTACCAAAAGCCTGCGCCTCCGGTATATCCCTGAACTGAGCTTTCACTGGGATGACTCAATCGCGCGCGCTGACCGCCTGATGCAACTTCTGGACCAGGTGAGCGCTGAAGAGAAGACCATACCGCCACAATAAAGACGCATAATTTTCCCCACAGTAATCCTGAACCCTGTTTTTATTATGGATGGCATTCTTAACATTAATAAGCCAGAAGGAAAGACGTCATATCGCGTGGTAGCTTCCGTCAAAGAACTGACGGGAGAAAAGCGCGTGGGGCATGCTGGAACACTTGACCCCACCGCCACCGGTGTCCTCCCCATCTTTCTGGGACAAGGCACGCGCCTGATTGAGTTCCTTGCCAGCGCCAGCAAGACCTACCAGGCAGAGATTGAACTCGGCATCACCACAGACACTTATGACGCCACAGGCAGAGTCATAGAAAAACGCGACCCATCAGGCATAAGTCTGGAAACACTTAAATCTGCCCTGGCGTCATTCCGCGGCATCATCCAGCAGATGCCGCCCATGTACAGCGCCGTGAGACATCACGGTCAGCGTCTGCACCGTCTGGCGCGCGCCGGCATTGAAGTGGAGCGCAGAAGCCGCCCCGCCCAAATCCACCGGCTGGACATTACTGGCTGGGCGCCTCCTGTGGTAAAGGTGACCGTGGAGTGCAGCAAAGGCACTTATATCCGTTCCCTTGCCCATGATTTGGGGCAGGTGCTGGGCTGCGGAGCGATGCTGAAAAGCCTGGTGCGCACAGGCTATGGTCCCTTTGAGATTGAAAATGCTCTGTCCCTGCCACAATTTGAAGAAGCCTGCCGCCGTGGCTCATGGAAAGAAAAACTCTACCCCTTGGATATCGTTTTGCGCCACATGGATGCGCTCATACTTAATGAGAAGACTGCGGCAGTGCTCAGGTCAGGTGCCGCCGTGGCGCTCACGGATACGGAGCTATCAGCTCTCTCTGCCGCAGAGTCAGAGGATAAACCGCACCAGGTTTACCGCCGCGCCTATACCGCAGACGGCCGCTTTCTGGGTGTGCTACGCCTATCCTCAGACAGGAGCAAGTGGCAACCCGTCAAGATTTTCAGACAGATAGAGCAGGCTTGACTAACTTGACAGATTCTATTGAATAAGAGTATAGTTTGACGGATATAGAGGAGGTGCACCCAGCATGCCAGCCTACTGCTTTAAATGTAAGGCAAAAAGGGAGATTAAAGACCCCGCCCGCGTTACGCTGAAGAATGGCAAGCAAGCCACACGCGGAACATGCCCTGTCTGTGGCACCAAACTTTTTAGAATCGGCTAGGATTATCTGCAAGAAGAGAGGAGATCGGAGAAGTATGGGCAAAATCAATGTCGCCATCATCGGTGTGGGCAACTGCGCCTGTGCACTAGTGCAGGGCGTGCACTTCTATAAGAATGCTAAAGAAGATGAATTTGTGCCGGGACTGATGCACGTCAACCTCGGCGGATACCATGTGAGGGATATTAACTTCGTTGCCGCCTTTGATATTGACAAGAACAAGGTCGGGAAAGACCTGTCAAAAGCCATCTTCACCTACCCCAACAATACCTTTAAGTTCTGTGATGTGCCTGAGATGGGCGTCAAAGTTGAGCGGGGCATGACCCATGATGGTCTGGGCAAATACCTCTCACAGATTATTCAGAAAGCCCCCGGTCCAACCGCAGACATCGTCAAAATCCTGAAAGATAACAAGGTTGATGTCGTCCTGAACTATCTGCCGGTGGGCAGTGAAGAAGCCACTAAATGGTATATTGAACAGGTGCTTGCCGCCGGCTGTGGTCTGGTCAACTGCATCCCGGTCTTCATCGCCCGGGAAAAATACTGGCAGAAACGTTTTGAGGAAAAAGGGCTTCCCATCATCGGTGATGATATCAAGTCACAGGTAGGCGCCACCATCGTGCACCGCGTCCTCACCCGTCTTTTCAGAGACCGTGGCGTCAAGCTGGAGAGGACGTACCAGCTGAACTTCGGCGGCGATACTGACTTCCTCAACATGCTGGAGCGGGAACGCCTGGAGTCAAAGAAAATCTCAAAGACCAATGCCGTCACCTCCCAGCTGGACTATGATTTAGGCGAACGGAACATTCATGTGGGACCGAGTGATTACGTCCCCTTCCTGGATAACCGCAAATACTGCCACATCCGCATGGAAGGCACCACCTTCGGCAACGTGCCACTCAATCTGGAGCTCAAGCTGGAGGTCTGGGATAGCCCGAACTCTGCTGGCGTGGTCATTGATGCCCTGAGATGCGTGAAAATCGCCCTTGACCGCGGCATAAAAGGCGCGCTGATTGGACCGTCAGCCTACTTCATGAAATCGCCGCCGGTGCAGTTCACTGACGCTGAAGCCCGATGCGCCGTGGAAGAGTTCATTCAGGCGAAGCCTAAAGAAGAAAAAGAAAAAGCGCCCAAAGCTAAAAAATAGACCCATAGGGAAGTTCAAAAACGACGATGAAGATAGCGCTCGTCTCTCCCTATGATTTTGCTTACCCCGGGGGCGTCGTCAACCATATCTCGTGCCTGGAACAGCACTTCACCCAGATGGGGCATGAGGTGAAGATTATCGCCCCCGCTTCTAAAGCCATACACACCCTCGGCGAGCGCTTCATACCCATCGGCACCCCCCGCCCGATACCGGTGAGCGGCTCAATTGCCCGCATCACCATCTCTCCCTGGCTTTCACCGCGCGTCAAGGCAGTGCTGGCACGGGAGCACTTTGACATCACACATCTCCATGAGCCACTCATGCCCATGCTCTGTACCACTGTCCTGCGCCTCACTCCCACTCCCGCAGTGGGCACTTTTCATGCCTCAGGCGCCAAGCCCTGGTACAACTTTGGCACGCCGCTGGGCAAACTGCTTCTTAAGAAATGGTTTAACCGTCTTGACTGCCGGATTGCGGTCTCTGAAATAGCTCTGAAATACGTGAGTAAGTATTTCCCCGGTGATTATGTTACCATCCCCAACGGCGTAAACTGCTCTCATTTTTCCCCTGATGTTTTGCCAATTGATGAGTTCGGTGATGGCAAGCTCAATATCCTCTTCGTCGGCAGGCTGGAAAAGAGAAAGGGTGTTAATTATCTCCTTGAGGCGTATGAGCAGGTGAAGAAAGAAATCCCCCACTCCCGCCTCATCATCGTTGGCCCCGGCACGAGACTGCGCCACAAGTATGAAAAGCAGGTCCGGAGAAGCGGTCTGAAAGACGTCATCTTCACAGGATATGTCAAGTATGATGAACTGCCCCGTTATTTTAAGTCCGCTGACGTCTTCTGTGCGCCGGCGATAGGCTGGGAAAGCTTCGGCATTATTCTGCTGGAAGCCATGTCCGTGGGGAAGCCGGTGATTGCTTCCAATATTGAAGGCTATGCCAGCGTGCTCACCCACATGCGTGAAGGCATACTTGTGCCGCCCAAGAACTCAAGCGAGTTAGCGAAAGGGATTGTGACGCTCCTTCAGGATGAGTCCATGCGCCGGGAAATGGGCGCCATGGGCAGACTGAAAGCAATACAGCATGATTGGCATACCATCTCGCGGCGGGTGTTAAACTGCTACCTGAAGGTGCTGGGCAAACCCCTGCTGCCTGAAAAGCCACTGGCAAGCCCGGCGGCGGGTTCATACCAGTAGCCAAAATGAAAGAGCTATAATGAATAGACTGGTACAGATACGTGAAACCACGGCGGCGCGGATGACGCGCCCGTTCGTAAGGCTTCTTGCCCGGACGGGCGTGAGCCCCAACGTTATTACCTGGTTTGGGTTTTTCATTGCCATAGGCGCGGCATTACTCATCGCATCCGGCTTTCCCATAGCTGGCGGCGCCATGGTGCTCTTCGGTGGTCTATTTGACATGCTGGATGGCGCTCTGGCACGTCTGACCAAACGGGTGACCAGATTTGGCGGCATCTTGGACTCAACCATTGACCGTCTCTCTGAGGTGGTGATACTGCTGGGCATCCTGGTATTCTATGCACGGGAACCATCAATACCCGGAATCCTGCTGGCAGGCATGGCTTTACCCGGCTCGCTCCTCGTCAGCTATCTGAGAGCCAGAGCGGAAGCCGCCAGTCTAGAGTGTAAAGTGGGGCTCTTCACCAGGACGGAGCGTGTTATCGTGCTGGCGCTTGGTCTGCTTCTGAGCCAGCTAAACTTCGCCCTTTTTATTGCGCTGGGCATTATCGTTTTTTTCAGCTTCTTCACCGTCATCCAGAGGCTAGCGCATATCTGGCGTCAGAGCCGAGTTTAACCTCAGTTTTCAACGTAAGGCGGGGAGGTAACTATGCCTGTCATTGCGGTCATCGGTGGCCACTGGGGAGATGAAGGAAAAGGGAAAATTGTTGACCTTCTGGCGGAGAAGGTAAATATCGTCGTGCGCTTCTCCGGCGGAGACAATGCGGGTCACACCGTAGTGAACCGATTCGGCCTGTTCAAACTGCATCTTATGCCCTCCGGCATCTTTTCGCCGAAGACAATTTCCATCATAGGCAATGGTGTGGTGATTAACCCTGAGGTGCTCCTGGCTGAAATTGACGAGTTACAGAAGCGCGGCGTGGACACATCCAGGCTTATCATCAGTGACCGTGCGCACCTGGTCATGCCTTATCACCTTCTTCTGGATGGGCTTGAGGAAGAACAGCGCGGCGGTAAAGCCATCGGGACGACGAAGAAAGGCATTGGACCTGCCTTCGCCGATAAGATTGCCCGCCTGGGCATCAGAGCTGGTGACCTGCTGGATAAAGAAGCCTTCCGCGAGCGGCTCCACAGCATCCTGACACTTAAAAACGCCATCCTCAGCAAAGTCTATGGCGTCAGTCCGCTATCTGAGGAAGATGTCTACCGCAGTTACTGCCGCTACGCAGAAAAGCTGGTCCCTTACATCCGAGAGACCACAGAAATCCTGGAAACCGCCATCGCACGGGGGGAAAAGATACTTCTTGAAGGTGCCCAGGGGACACTGCTTGACCCGGATTTCGGCACGTACCCTTATGTCACATCTTCCTCTCCCCTTTCCGGCGGTGGCTGTATCGGCACCGGCATTGCACCCAGGCATATCACCACCGTTCTGAGCGTATTCAAGGCTTACTGCACCCGCGTGGGCGGCGGACCAATGCCCACCGAATTAAAAGATAAGACCGGCGAGCTAATCCGCAAGCGTGGCAACGAGTTCGGCACTACCACCGGCAGACCCCGCCGCTGTGGCTGGTTTGACGCTGTCGCCGCCCGCTTCAGCACCCGTATTAATGGCTACACTCACTCCGCCATCACCCGCCTTGACGTGCTTGATGAGCTTCCGGAGGTCAAAATTTGCGTGGCATACCAGCTCAATGGCAAAAAGATTGACTCTTTTCCGGCGAACTCTGCCCTGCTGGAACGCTGTCAGCCCGTCTATGAGGCGTTACCCGGCTGGCAGACATCAACCAATAATGTCAGAAGCTATGATGACCTGCCGCGTCAGGCACAGCAATACCTCTCCCGCATAGAAGAGCTTACCGCCTGCCCCATCGCCATCATATCTGTGGGACAGGCGCGCGAAGAAACTATTATTAAAATACCGGTGGTTTAGTCTATAGAATGAGGAGGTACTATGGCTCAGCAAAAGAAGGAGCCCCTTGCCAGCGCGGAGGAGCACCGCAGGCGCATCACCCGCTGGGAAGAAGTCCCTGATGTATCGCTTGGTCCCGGTCTCCACATGCACATCTGCACGGCGGAAAATATGACCGCCATCTTCACCAACCTTGAACCGAACTCCGTAGTGCCGCATCACAGGCATGACCCGGAGCAAATCATGATAGTCATGGAGGGAAGCGGTGAGCAGGTGGTGCTGGGCAAGCGCTACAAGGTTAAGGCAGGTGACTACATCGTCGTCCCAGCCGGCTCCGAACATGCCCTCTACGTGGGACCCAAGGGCATCCGCACCATAGAGGTCTTCAGCCCGCCGCGCCACGATTATGAAGCTAAACTTGCCGAAGTGATGAAGGCGAAGAAGAAGTAACAAAAAGGGGCGCTTTTGGCGCCCCTTTTAACACTATTCCAGGCTTTACCGTATCGGCAGGTCTATGGTGTAGTTCTTCAGCGTCTCCCTGATGGCGCTTGCCGTCTTTTCATCCGGCTCCACCAGCGGTAGCCTCGGTTTGCCCACCCTGAAACCCACCTGGTTGAGCATGTACTTGACCGGGATGGGGTTGGAGACGATGAACAGCGCGTTGACCAGTGGCATCAGGTGGTGATGAATCGCTGACGCCGCCTCTATCTTCCCGGCAACTGTCAGGTCAATCATCTCCTTGATTTGCTTCCCCACCAGCATTGATGCCACGCTGATGATGCCATAGCCGCCCAGCGTCATAATCAGGAAGGTATCATTGTCATTCCCGCTCCAGACCAAAAATCCTTTCCGCGCACCTGAAATGATTTTGGAAATCTGGTCAAAGTTCCCGCTCGCTTCCTTCACGCCGATGATATTGTCAATCTGACTGAGCCTGATGCAGGTATCCGCAGACATACTGGTCACAGTGCGAGATGGGACGTTATAGAGAATGCACGGCAGTTTGGTTGACTGGGCGATTGCCTTGAAGTGCTGGTAAATGCCTTCCTGCGTGGGCTTATTATAGTACGGCACGACAAGCAGGCAGGCATCCACGCCGATTTTCTCCGCCTCTTTCGTCAGCTCAATACTTTCCGCAGTGTTATAGTTGCCCGTGCCGGCGATGACCGCGCCGCGGTCGCCCACCGCCGCCTTCACCTCTCTGAAAAGCCGCAGTTTCTCTTCATGCGTGAGCGTGGGACCTTCGCCCGTGGTACCGGATGCCAGGATACCATCGCTCCCGGAGTCCAGCAGAGCCGTGGCGAATTTCTTCGCCTGAGCGTAGTCAACCTCGCCACTGCTGGTAAAAGGGGTTGCCATTGCGGTAATCAACCTGCCCACCGTCTTCATAATCATTTACCTCCCGGGGCGTAGCCAGCCCCGCTTAATCGTTTCCTCCGCTACCTGAACGGCATTGAGCGCCGCTCCCTTGCGCAGGTTATCCACCACCAGCCACAGAGCCAGACCATTTGGATGAGAGATATCCCTCCTGAGGCGCCCGATAAACACCTCATCCGAGCCAGTCACTGCCCAGGGATGAGGATAGAGGCTGATGGTGGAGTCATCCAGAATCTTAACGCCGGGCGCCTGCGCCAGAAGACGTTCAGCATCATCCACAAGCATGGGATGGGTAAACTCTACCTGCACCGCAGCGCTGTGCCCGGTAAAGACCGGGACCCGCACACATGTGGCAGATATAGCGAGGTTATCAGCATGCATCACTTTGCGAGTTTCCTTGACTATCTTCCATTCTTCTTTGGTATAGCCATCATCAAGGAAGACATCAATTTCCGGCAGGACATTGAAGGCAATCTGGTGCGGGTACAGGTGCGGGAATGTGGTCTGCCCTTCCAGCACCTGTTTTGCCTGCGTGGTCAGTTCTTCAATTGCGGCAGAACCGTTCCCTGAGACTGATTGATAGGTGGCGACGGTGATTCTGGTGATGGGATTGACACGGTGTAGAGGATAGAGCGCGGTTGCCAGCTGAATCGTAATGCAATTGGGTGTAGAGATGATGCCTTTATGCCTCTTGATATCCTGAACATTCACTTCAGGCACGACGAGTGGCACATCTGCCTCAAGCCTGAAAGCAGCGCTGTTATCAATCGCCAGCCCACCCGCTCGCAGGACAAACGGAACCAGATATTTGCTCATTTCCGAGCCCATGGTGAGAAAAGCAATATCAACGCCATCAAAGGAGTCCGGCGTGGCTTCTTTTACCTCAACCTCCTCATGCCGGATGATGATTTTCTTACCGGTGCCATGCTCCGCCGCCAGGAGGCGGATTGAGTTCATGGGGAAATTCCGCTGGAGCAGGGTCTTGATGAATTCCTGCCCCACCAGCCCGCCCGCACCAACAATCGCTACACTATAATTCTTTTCTGACGCCATCTATAACCCCAGCAGGGCATCCAGCCCGTAAGTTAAACCTTTGCGTTTGACCACCTCGCGCACGGCGATGAGCACCCCCGGCATATAGCATTCACGGTTTATAGTGTCATGGCGGATGCTGAGCGTCTGCCCTGAGGTGCCCAGCAGGACTTCCTGGTGCGCCATGAGACCGGGCAAGCGCACACTATGGATGGTGATGCCTTCAACATTATCGCCGCGGCTGGCGAACTTCTCTTTCTCCGCCGGACGTAAGAAAGGTTTGCCGCGTGCCTGTACCATCTGCCGGGCGGTGAGCAGAGCGGTGCCGGATGGTGCGTCCAGCTTCTGGTGATGGTGCAATTCTATGATTTCCGCGTAGTCAAAATACTTCGCCGCAAGCTTAGCCAGGTGCATCATGAGCACCGCCCCCAGCGCAAAGTTGGGCGCCATCACGATGCCCACCCCACTGCTATCAGCCAGACGTCTCACTTCCTCCATGTTTTCTCTGGTCATGCCGGTGGTGCCGATGACCATGTGGACTTTGTGAGCCGCGGCAGTGCGCACTGCGGTAAGCGAAGCCTGGGCTACTGAAAAATCAACAATGACGTCAGGTTTGGTCTTTTTGATGATTTCTTCCAGACTGGTTGAAAGCGGGACTTTGGTGGTTCCGTCAGGCAGAGTCAAGAAGTCAGCAGAGGCTTTGACATCTACGGCGCCGACCACCTGCATATCAGCTTCACGCGCGACCGCTCTGACCACCTCCTGCCCCACCTTTCCCAGCGCTCCGTGGACGCCTACCTTTATCGGGTTCATAGCCTGCCCCTCCCTTTACATTGTGCTGAAAGGTTTTAAAAGGTGCGCCGCGAATTGCCGTCAGGTCTGCGACGGAATGAAGAATCCGAATCATGCAACCGCCGGTACGGGTGACGTTGCGGTTCATTTCTCCTGGGTTGCCGTGACTCTTCCTTTGGACCCATCTGGGAGAGCTTTTCAAAGACCGCCCTCCGGGACAGGTTTACCCTACCCTGGTTATCAATGCCGATGACTTTGACCGTGACCTCATCGCCCACTTTGACCACATCTTCCACACGGCGCACGCGGTAATCGGCAAGCTCGCTGATATGCACCAGCCCCTCCTTGCCGGGGAGGATTTCCACCATGGCGCCGAAGTCAAAGAGACGGGTGACTTTGCCGGTATAGATGCCACCCACCTCCGCCTCTTTGGTCAGGTTCTCAATCATTTCAATGGCGCGGCGGGCTCCGGCCGCATCCGTAGCGCCGACAAGCACCGTGCCATCATCTTCTATATCTACCGTGGTCTTGGTCTCCTCTATGATGGAGCGGATAGTTTTGCCGCCCGCGCCAATCACCGCGCCAATCTTGTCCTGAGGGATGGTCAGTTTATACATGCGCGGCGCATAGCGGCTGAGCTCAGGACGGCTGGTATTGATGGTCTGTTGCATCTTGTCCAGAATGAAAAGCCGGGCGTCATGGCTCTGATTGATGATTTTTTCAATAAGCTCAAGACTCAAGCCTTTTATCTTGATGTCCATCTGGACTGCGGTGATGCCCTCTGCTGTGCCGGCAATTTTGAAGTCCATATCGCCATAGGCGTCCTCCAAGCCCTCAATATCGGTCAGGATGGTGGCACTGCCGTCTTCACTGGTGACCAGCCCCATGGCGACGCCACTGACCGCCCGCTTGACGGGGACGCCGGCATCCATCAGGGAGAGGCTACCGGCGCATACACTGCCCATGGACGTGCTTCCTGATGAGCTTAGCACCTCAGAAACAAGACGTATGGTGTAAGGGAATTCGGTCTCATCCGGCAGGATGGCTGAGAGCGCCCTCTCCGCCAGCGCTCCGTGACCCACTTCACGCCTTCCCACTCCGCCGAGACGCTTCACTTCACCGCTGGAGAATGGCGGGAAATTATAATGGTGGATGAACCGCTTGGTCTCTTCCAGTCCCAGCCCGTCCAATTGCTGTTCCTGACGCAGAGAGCCCAGAGTGGTGATGGTGAGCACCTGGGTCTGCCCGCGGGTAAACAGGGCTGAGCCGTGGGTCCGGGGGAGAAGCCCTACCTCACAGGTGATGGGGCGAACCTCAGTCAGCCCGCGCCCGGCAGGGCGCTTCCCCTGAAGGATATTGTTCCTCACTGCCGCCTTTGCTTTTGCCTCAAAGACGGCGATGATGTCTTCTTCCGCAAATTTCTCAGCGAGATTGGTGACCAGCTCCGCTTTGAGCTGTCTCAATGTCTGCTCGCGCTGAGATTTATCGCTGATGGTCACTGCCGATGCCAGCCTATCGCCCAGAATCGCCGTGGCAGCATCAACAAGCTCCGTATTGACCTCTTTGGCAGTTAGCGCCGCCTTGGGTTTGCCGCAAGCCTGCTGGAGTTGTTCCTGGAGCCGGATAATGCTCTGGTTAGCCTCATGACCGAACTGGATGGCTTTGGGCAGAAGGCTTTCCGGAATCTCCTTTGCCTTCGCCTCCAGCATGACCACGGCTTGTTTCGTGCTTGCCACCACCAAGTCAAGCTGGCTCTGTTCAAGCTGTGCCAGCGTGGGGTTCAAGACAAACTCCCCGTTAATGCAGCCGATTCTGACGGCGCTGACGGCATCAGTGAACGGAACTTCAGAAATGAGCAGAGATGATGAAGCGCCGATGACGGCGAGGATGTCAGGGTCATTCTCCAGGTCTGCAGAAAGGACGGTGGCAATCACCTGGATTTCCCGCCGCCAGTCTTTGGGCAGAAGCGGGCGGATGGGACGGTCAGCCAGACGGCAGGCTAGAATCGCCTCCTCACTTGGTCTGCCTTCCCGGCGAATAAAACCGCCGGGGATTTTCCCGGCAGCATAGAGTCTCTCTTCATAGTCAACAGTCAGCGGGACGAAGTCAACCCCCTCCCGCTCTGCCTCGGCTACAGTAGCCGTCACCAGGACAAGGGTATCACCATACCTCACAGTTACTGCGCCACTCGCCTGACCGGCAAGCTTACCCGTCTCAATAGTAAGCTTTCTGCCGGCAACCTCAACTTCAAACACTTGATGTGCCATCTAATTATCTCAACCTGACCTATTTGCGCAGACCCAGACGCCCGATTAAGCTATTATATCTGCTTACGTCCTCGCGGCTGAGATAGCTCAAAAGCCGGCGGCGGTGCCCCACCAGTTTGAGCATGCGCCGCTGGGCGTCATAATCATGGCGGTGCGCCGCCATATGCGTGGTCAACTGCTTTATCCGCTCGGTCAGCAAGGCTACCTGCACTTCAGTTGAGCCGGTATCGCCTTCTCTCAATCTGTTCTCGCTGATAATTGCCTGTTTGGCTTCCTTGTCTAACAAAACTGCACCTCTTTTACCGTTCCTTTGCCTTCAATGAATTTTGCCAGAATTATACCACATGGAGCGCTTCCCTGTAAATTTTATGGCGACTATTTTTTGCGCCGGCAGACCTTCTGCTGAAGCAGGCTGATTGAAACGGCTCACCCCAATGTCTATACTTAAAGAATGGAAATAGTCCGTTACCGCCGCGCCACCCGTATCCTCCACTGGGTGCATACCGGCGCCTTCACCGCCCTCCTGCTCACCGGCATCATCCTCTTCCGCCCGCCGCTTGAGGCACTGCGGGAGACAATATGGATTAGGGTGGTACACCGTGCGGTGGCGGCAGTCTTTATCATTGCGCCCGTCCTGTATCTGGCGACGAACTGGTCCGCCGCATGGACGGGGATAAAGCGCGCCTTCACCTGGGGGAAAGATGACTTGCTTTGGTGGCGCGCCATGCCCCGCTTCTACCTCACGGGCAAGAAAGGGACAATCCCACCGCAAGGCTTCCTCAACGGCGGTCAGAAGCTGTGGTGGCTCCTTACAATCGTCCTGTGGGTAATCTTCGCCGTCACCGGCATCATCATGGCGTTCTTCAAGACCACCGCCCCACCCGACCTGCTCAAGTGGTCAATCTTCCTCCACGACCTTTCTTTCGTCACCGGCGGCGTCATGTTCCTGGTGCACCTGTACCTTGCCGTGTTCCATCCCTTCATGCCTGAGGCGTGGAAAGCGATGGCTGGCGGCAGGGTCTCCCTGGACTACGCCCGCGAAAGCCACCGCAAGTGGTACGAGGAAATCACCAAAGAAGGCGAGCAGAAGTAACTAGTTTGAAAATCCCTCTCTATCTCCCTTTATTTAAGGGAGACGAACTGCTTTTCCTTGACCATTTGTCCCACTTTGAAAAAGGGGGATTTTCCCGTTCGCTTTCCTCAGGATGACCGGAAAACACCGGGTGCCATGCGGTTGCGCTCAGTGAACCTAATGTGTATACTGTGTTTTTGGGGAGCGGATGAGTCCCGGTGGGCTTCGCGGACTTCAAATCCGTCGGGGGGCTTCTCTGAAGCCTTCGGTGGGTTCGACTCCCATACGCTCCCGCCAG